>CALDUQ010000016.1 GCA_937924845.1 uncultured Flavobacteriaceae bacterium | reverse complement strand
TGAATCACCTGCAAGGTCAAACGCCTCAACACTTAACATTGCTGATGTGGTGTGATGCCCATGTGTTGTACCAGGAGTTTTGTGATTAAATCGGTTAATAATAACATCAGGCTTAAAGTTTCTAATAGCCCAAACTACATCGGCTAAAACCTTGTTTTTATCCCAAATTTTTAAGGTCTCGTTAGGGTGTTTTGAATAACCAAAATCATTAGCCCTTGTAAATAATTGCTCGCCACCGTCAATGCTTCGGGCTGCCAATAATTCTTGTGTCCTAATAACGCCCAAAAGTTCTCTTAATTCGTTACCAATTAGGTTTTGCCCACCGTCACCACGAGTTAATGACAAATACGCTGTACGTGCATTAAGGTGGTTAGCTAAATATGATATCAATCGTGTATTTTCATCATCGGGATGTGCTGCTACAAAAAGAACTGACCCTAAAACATTTAATTTCTGTACAGCTTCAAAAATGCTGGAAGACGCTGCTTTTTTAGGTTGCTGAGCAATGATACTAAATGAAAATGATATTATGATTAATAAAGCAAAAATGTATTTTTTCATTTAAATTAAATTTTAGCGTACACTTCAAATATAAAAAAGATAAATTACACTAGCTTGTTTTATAGTTACTTTAACTTTAATACGCTGTATTTAATTTTCTTGCGTATTTTGCAAACCAAAATTTTAAGATTAAACTATTTGTACGCAATTTTAGACATAGAGACCACAGGTGGAAAATACAACGAAGAGGGTATTACCGAAATTGCAATATACAAGCATGACGGCCATAAAATTGTAGATCAATTTATCAGTTTAATTAATCCCGAGCGCCCAATACAACCCTTTGTGGTTAATCTAACTGGCATAAATAGCAAAATGCTTAAAAACGCTCCTAAGTTTTATGAAATTGCCAAACGCATTATCGAAATTACTACCAATTGTATTATTGTTGCCCACAATGCTGATTTTGATTGCCGCATTTTAAAAACCGAATTTAAACGACTTGGCTATGATTTTGACCGACCATCAATTTGTACGGTTAGTTTATCAAAACATATTTTAAAAGATATGCCTTCTTACAGTTTAGGAAAATTAGTTAGAGCGTTAGGCATACCTATTAGTGATAGACATCGAGCTGCAGGAGATGCACAAGCTACCGTAAAACTTTTTGAATTATTACTGGATAAAGATTTAGATAAAACTATTATAAAACAAAATATAAAAAAAGAGCGTTCTACAAAGTTTGACACTAAATTACTTGATATAATTAATAATTTACCAAATGCACTAGGCATTTATTTTATTCATGATAATGATGGAGTTATTATTTACATCGGTAAAAGCAAAAACATAAAAAATAGTGTTATTCAGCAGTTCTCAAACAATACTGCTAAAACAAAAAAAATACTGTCAAAACTAAGTGCAATCACTTTCGAAAAAACAGGAAATGAGTTAATCACATCTTTAAAAGAAAATGAGGCTTTAAAAATACATAAACCCCTATTTAATCGACATAAAAAACAAAGTAAATTTACGCATGGTTTATACCCATCTACGGAAGAAAACACTTATATCAAATTAAGTTTACACCCTGTAAAAACCCAAATTGAGCTACCAATAACAACATTTACAAACTATAAAACTGGCTTATATCATCTTAACAAGTTTACAGAAGAGTTTTTACTATGCAAAACATTAAATGGTTTAAACCAATCATCAAATAATTGTAACGAACTCAAACCAGAACAATGTGCTTGTATAACCCATGAACCTGCAACACAATACAACGCTAGAGTAAATCAATTAATAGCTAAGCATACGCTTGCCAATAAAACATTTATAATTATTGACAAAGGCAGAGTAATTGACGAGCGATCAATAGTATTTATTAAAAAAGGTGTTTTTAAAGGCACCGCCTTTTACAACCTAAACCATCAAATTAACAATGTTGAAATAATTGAAAAACTTATCACGCCTATGTCACATAATGATAACGCTATACATTATATAAAATCCTATTTAAGAAAACCAAAACATGTTAAATTAACTTATTTTGATTAAATATACTGCAACAAATCTATTTGATTAATACCATTATGTGAGGCATGAGCTACCGTAATACCGTTTTTAATAACAAATATTTGCGGCGATTGATGTAAAACTTGAAATTTATGACTTACCTCGTTTGAAACCGCTCTAAAGCTTAATAAATCTAAATAATATAAATCAAAATCATCTTCAGTAAAATTATAACGATCTATAAATTGATTAAGCACCATTTTACTAATACCACAGCGTGTTGAGTGTTTAAAAATCAACTGCGTTTTAAGCTTAGATTTCTGTTCAATTTCATTTAGCTGATCAATAGCGGATAAAGCAATCCAAGGCAACTTTTTTTCTTCCTTAGGTGCAGTTGTTTTAAAAAACGCGTTAAATATTCCCATAATTTAAATTTTATTATAAACTCAATTCAAATAGTCGCTAGTATTAAACAATACTTACTGTTGACAAAACGTCACTAATTGTTCTTACAAACAAGACATTTTGTCTGATACATGTATTTGGTAAGATAATTGAATTTTCAACAGTAAATACAAAAAACCTAAGCTCATGAATATAAATAACTATACAATAAAGTCGCAAAAAGTTTTAGAAAAAGCGCAACAAATTACATTACATAACAAACAACAACTTATAGAAAATGAACATATTTTTAAAGCAATATTTGATATTGATGACAACGTACTACCTTTTATATTAACAAAGTTAAACCTAAATTTAATTTTAATAAAACAATTACTAGATAGTGTAATTAAAAAATTTCCACAGGTTAGTGGAGCCGAAATAATGCTATCAAAAAACACAATTGCAACATTTAACAACGCATCATTTATAGCAAAAGAAATGAATGATGAATTTATAGCTATTGAACACTTAATAATGGCAATATTTGATTCAAAATCAAACATCTCTAAAATATTAAAAGACCAAGGCGTAACAAAAAACACTTTAAAACAAGCAATTATGCAACTTAGAAAAGGCGAACGAGTTACATCAAATACTCACGAAAACACTTACAATGCATTAAATAAATATGCTAAAAACTTAAACGAATTAGCTAGCAACGCAAAGTTAGACCCTGTTATTGGACGCGATGAAGAAATTAGACGCATACTTCAAATACTATCTCGCAGAACAAAAAACAACCCTATTTTAGTTGGAGAACCAGGTACAGGAAAAACAGCAATTGCAGAAGGATTAGCGCATCGAATTGTAGCAGGTGACATACCCGAAAACTTAAAAAACAAACACATATTTTCGCTCGATATGGGCGCTTTAATCGCTGGCGCAAAATACAAAGGAGAGTTTGAAGAGCGTCTAAAAAGTGTAATCAAAGAAGTAACTGCTAGCAATGGTGACATTGTACTTTTTATAGATGAAATTCACACACTTGTTGGCGCAGGTGGCGGCGAAGGCGCAATGGATGCCGCAAATATTTTAAAACCAGCATTAGCAAGAGGTGAGTTACGCGCCATAGGTGCGACAACTTTAGATGAATATCAAAAATATTTTGAAAAAGACAAAGCCTTAGAAAGACGCTTTCAAAAAGTAAATGTTGACGAACCTGATACCGAAAGCGCCATATCTATATTACGTGGTATAAAAGGCAATTATGAAGCTCACCATAAAGTCATAATTAAAGATGCAGCAATTATTGGCGCTGTAAAATTATCACAGCGTTATATAACCAATCGCTTTTTACCAGACAAAGCCATTGATTTAATGGATGAAGCTGCCTCAAAACTACGCATGGAAATCAACTCTAAACCAGAACAACTTGATGTAATGGATAGAAAGGTAATGCAACTTGAAATAGAGATAGAAGCCATTAAAAGAGAGCAAGATGCTGATAAACTAAAAAGCTTAAGCATTGAGTTAGCCAATTTAAAAGAGGAACGCAACACCATTCATGCCAAATGGATAAACGAAAAAAAAGTAGTTGACAATATCCAAAACACAAAGCATGCTATCGAAAAGTTTAAAAACGAAGCTGATCAAGCAGAACGTGATGGCGATTACGGCAAAGTAGCTGAACTACGTTATGGAAAAATAAAAAATGCGCAAAAACAATTGCTCGAACACCAAAATCAATTAATAAACCAAAAAAATACGCTTATAAAAGAAGAGGTAACTTATGATGATATTGCAGAAGTTGTAGCAAAATGGACAGGCATCCCTCTATCTAAAATGATTAAAAGTGATCGTGAAAAATTACTAAATTTAGAAAACGAACTTCAAAAACAGGTAGTTGGGCAAACCGAAGCTATTAATGCCGTTAGTGACGCAGTTAGACGAAGTAGAGCTGGACTCCAAAACCCAAACAAACCTATTGGATCCTTTTTATTTTTAGGCACAACTGGTGTAGGTAAAACAGAATTAGCTAAAGCTTTAGCTTCAAATTTATTTGATGACAAAAGCGCTATTACTCGTATTGATATGAGCGAATATCAAGAGCGACATGCTGTTAGTCGTTTACTAGGAGCACCTCCAGGATACGTTGGTTATGATGAAGGCGGACAACTAACCGAAGCCGTAAGACGCAAACCATATTCGGTAATTTTATTAGACGAAATTGAAAAAGCGCACCCTGATACATTTAACATCCTATTACAAGTTTTGGATGAAGGACATCTTACAGATAACAAAGGTCGTACAGCCGATTTTAAAAACACTATAATTATAATGACATCAAACATAGGAAGTCATTTAATTAACAATCAAGAAAACAATGGCAACTCTAAAAGTAAATCAAAACACGATGTACTTACTTTACTAAAGCAACATGTGCGCCCAGAGTTTATAAACCGAATTGATGATATAATAATTTTTGACACCCTTACGCAAAATGATATAACAAAAATTGTAAAACTACAGTTGAAAGAATTATCCAAAATTATAGCTGAACAAGGTATCGTTTTTGACACCACACAAAATGCCATTTTATACTTAGCTAACAAAAGTTTTGAACCCGAGTATGGCGCAAGACCCGTAAAACGATTACTACAAAAAGAGGTTGTAAACACTTTAAGTAAAGCTATTTTATCTGGCGACATAAAAACAGATAGCGTCGTACTTTTAGACGAGTTTGACGATCAACTGGTATTTAGAAACAAAAATGAAATAACCATTGAAAATATTTGATATTAAGATAGTTAAATGTGAATATTTAGTTAAAATTACTCTAAATTTCATTAACTTTTAATATATTTAGGTATTGAAAATAAATAGCGCTATAGACTTAAAATTACTTTTTTAACAATAATAAATTTAGAAATACTTATGGCAAGAGCAATGTTTGAGTATACTAAAACTGTACTAAAAAAAGTGAGTTTTGATGTATCACTCTTCAATAAAGAAATCCAAAAGGCTTTAACTTATTTATTGCCTTATGAAATCAAAGAATTGAAAATATTTGTAAAATCGTTAATTATACAAAACCCAAAATTAAAACATAGTTTAATTTACCTTGAATAAGTTAGTTTAGTTAGTGTGTTTCATAAACCCAATGTTATTACTTAGCAACATTGGGTTTATTAGTATAAGTGATTACCTTAAATACCACGCTACCCTGTATGGTTAGTAGCGTGTTGAAATGATATAATTTTTCGGTTAAGCATAAATCTTTGTAAAAAATAACTTTACTTTTGCTTAAGCAATTGGAAGCTATTAACTATACATATTGTTGGCAACTGGCTTTCATAAGTTCAAAATAATCATTTTATTTCAAGCTAATTTTTATAGTTTAAAAGATTATATTTTTTATTTTCCTTTTGTTTTTCAGAGTTTATATATTCTTGAAAATAATCTTTAACAGTTTTCCAAGAAGCTACAGGTTTACAATCATTAGTAGATAAGATGTTTTCTCCCAACATCTCGTCTTGTATTTTAAATCTATCCGCTTTGCTATCAATTAAAGGAAAATATTTTTTTACTATCTCACATCTTATTGGGAGATAAGTTTCTCCATCACTCCACCCATCCCAAACTTTATATTTATAGTTTAAAAGTGTTAAATATTTCTCGTATTTATAAGATTTTATGAAGTATTTGATATTTGTAATATCGCGATATGTAAAATCTTTAGTCTTTGTTTTTTCTTCAAAATACTTATCAAAAACTTTTCTAACTTTTGGGTCGCCTAAATTAATCAATGCTAACATCAAATCACTTCGTGGGTCAAACTTAGCATCTTTGTCATATTGTTTATCATAATATTCTCGTATTTTGCTATATGCCTCTTGGTAATAGAGTTTAGAATGCATTAACATATATTTATCTGATAATATGTATTGATAGTTTTTATATTTTTGTTCTTTTTCATTTGAACGAATAAAATATATTGAATCTAAAATTCTAAATCTAATTGTTTTATTATTATAAATACTATCAATAAACGATTGAGGTTTATTTTTATAAAGTTTATACTTTAATGAATTTTTTGAAAAGCTATAAAGATAATTTTTTGAAAATTCTTTTTCTTCTTTGAGTATCGTTTTAATATAGATATCACGGTTAAACAACTGTAACGATTTCATTTTAAAATCTTTATTGTTACGTATTAAATCGTAAGGAATATAATAATTATCTAAATATTTAAATGCTCTAAAAGGGTTTTCGTATTTTGATAACGAATCCATTACTTGATTAACCGTATATTTTTGTTGACTAAAACTATTAGTTATACCAGCCGTAAACAATAATGTGAAAAATATTCTCTTCATTTCAAACTAGTTTTTATTAATTAATTGATGCCAAAACCACGATTTTCTTTTTATTTCATAATCCATAAAATTGTTTTGTGATTTATATTCAGGTATTTTTCTATGTCCTACATCATTTTTTGGATGTTCTAAACCAATCCAATGTCCTAATTCATGAGCAGTAGCCTCATCATAATCGTCTTTATAAACAAATAGAACTCCGCCACTCTCACCTGTCCGATGTATACCACCAACTTCTTCATCTTCACCTTCTTTGTTTTTTCTTTTATATTCAAAATTTATAATGAAAAAAGTATCATTTTCTTTTTCTAAAAAATTAGATTCTAAATTGTTATAATGACGAGCCAAAACATAAAACCTCTCATTTGTACTGCCTGAAAACAACTTGTTTTTTTGAGTTTCGTTAAACCCTGTAACATCTATTTTTTCGGTTTTTAAAAATTCAATTTTAACAAATAATTGATTTAAAGATTTTGTATTTAAATAATTTAATAAACTTGTTTCATCTATTTCCCTATAACCTTTACTATCACTTTTTACAAATACTAATTTAACCTCTTTTGTTACTGGTTCTGCACAATAATATTTAAGTTTACCAATGGTTTTTCCATAGAGTTTTGCTGTTATATAAATATTATCTAATTCACTATTTTTAATATAGTTTATTGCTTTAATCGATAAATTTTCAATGTCTTTTATGTTTGAAGTTGATACTATAAATTCCTCTTTATTATTAATTTCAATTTTTTCCTTTTCACTTGCTTCAAAAATGATTTTTAAATTTTTATCTTTTTTTGCTTTACTAGATAGCTTTATATTTAATTTTACTTTTCCTGTTTTCCCTTTATTTATAGCTAAAACAGGTATTCTGTATTCTGGAGTTATACTATCTAAAACACCATAATCTTGTTTTATTTTACTATGTTTTTCATACTCATCATCAAATGAACCACTATGGACTGAAAGTGCCATAGTTTCCTTTGCGACTGAAAGTCACTCTAATATAAAATCAGAACTATCATCATTTGGTTTTCGATGATGTTCCAAATATTCGTTTACCATATCATCTGTTATATTTCCAGTACTTCAACAACCAAATCCAATACCCCAAAAGTGACGACCCCAGTATCGCTTTTTTAATTCGGGAAACTCTTGTTGAATTTTCCTTGAACTTCTTCCTTTTTATTTCTTTACCAAATCACTTATTGACAAAGAAGGACGATATTCAACGTGCATATGGATATGATTTTTAGATACTACTCCTTTCAGAATACGTACATCTTCTGATTCACATATTTGAATCAGAATTGTTCGACAACGTTGTTTTATATCTCCTTCTAATACAGAATATCTATATTTTGTACTTCAAACTAAGTGAGCCGATAACCTACTTACACTATGACTATTTGACCTTTGTAAAGACATAACACAAAGATAAATGTTTTTAGAAGCTAAAGCGAGATGCACTAAAGTGCATAGTTTTAACTATTTTTGAGACCAATAAA
>CALDUQ010000015.1 GCA_937924845.1 uncultured Flavobacteriaceae bacterium | reverse complement strand
TTGCGGGTGCAAATATATATATTTTAATTTCAAATAATCAAGTATAAATATTAAAATATTTGAGACGCCATAAAACTTAACTTTTTGTATATAAGCTAGCAATCTTTTTTTAATGACAATTTTGGGTATTACTTTTGCCTTGAAACTAATATTAGTAAATGAAATTTAATAACCTTATTTTAAATTGGTATCAAGTTAATAAAAGAAATTTGCCTTGGCGAAGTACTAAAAATCCATATAATATTTGGCTTTCAGAAATTATATTACAGCAAACACAAGTTGTACAAGGATTGCCTTATTATAATTCGTTTGTAACGCACTATCCTACTATTTATGATTTAGCTAAAGCTGAAGAAGATGACGTGTTAAAACTATGGCAAGGTTTAGGGTATTATTCAAGAGCTAGAAATTTGCATTACACAGCAAAATATATTGTAAAATCGCTTAAAGGCGAATTTCCTAAAAGTTATAAAGAGTTAGTTAAACTAAAGGGCATCGGTGATTATACAGCTAGTGCAATAGCCTCAATATGCTATGATGAGCCATGTGCTGTGGTAGATGGTAATGTGTATAGGGTTTTGGCAAGGTATTTTGGTATAGATACGCCAATAAATAGCAGTCAGGGCATCAAGCAATTTAAACATTTAGCGCAGCAGTATTTAATACATAGTAACCCTGGTGATTATAATCAAGCCATTATGGAATTTGGCGCCAAGCAATGCAAGCCTAAATCTCCTAATTGCGTGGCATGTAGTTTAAAGGTTAATTGTGATGCATTTCAGTTAAACAAAATTGGAACATTACCAGTTAAACTTAAAAAAATTAAAATAAAGCACAGGTATTTTAACTATTTAGTATGCATATCCGACAACCAAATGGTTGCTGTCGAACAGCGTTTGGGAAGTGGTATATGGAAAAACTTATATCAATTCCCTTTAATTGAAACAACTTCAGCTATAGCTGAAGATGAGTTAATAGTAAACGCCCAATTTAAAGCGTTATTGGGTGATAACTATTCAAGTTTATATTTGTTTAATGAAAAAGCTATTGTACACAAATTGTCGCATCAACATTTACATACCAATTTTTGGATAGTACATTTAAATGCGCCATTACCTAATAGTGTTTTTGTTAAACACTTAAAAACGCTTGCAGTGCCGCAATTAATAAGTAATTTTATAGATGCGTATAACTTTAGTTAATCGTGTTTAAATTATTAAATTAGATTTTTTTATACAGTTATATTGGTTAATTTTGATTTAAAAATATAATTATGGCAGGTTCATTAAATAAAGTAATGCTAATAGGTAACTTGGGCGATGAGGTTAAAATGCACTTTTTTGAAGGTGGTGGTGCTATTGGCAGATTTCCTTTAGCTACTAACGAAAGTTACGTAAACAAACAAACTAATGAGCGGGTTACAAATACCGAGTGGCATAATATTGTTGTTAGAAACAAAGGAGCCGAGCTTTGCGAAAAATATTTAAGCAAAGGCGATAGGGTTTATATTGAAGGACGTATTAAAACGCGTAAATGGCAAGACGACAAAGGCGTTGAGCGTTACTCTACTGAAATATTATGTTCTGATTTTAAATTTTTGACTACAAAAAAAGATGCCGACGTCATGCCGCCACAAGCGGAAGTGAAAAAAGCAGAAGCTGTTCAAAATGATGATTTGCCATTTTAATGTGTTTTCAAGTTTTTAACGTTATTTCTATTCATATAATTTTGCCATTGTTATACGCTACTACCTCGTTTGTAATTTATGGTAGTATAGGTTTGTTGTTACTTTTAATAAGTTCTGCATTAATTTCGGGGGCTGAGGTTGCTTTTTTTTCGTTAACAAAAAATGATATCGAAACTCAAATTGATCAAGGTAATAAGCCATTTTTTATGGTTGAAAAATTGCTTGATAAACCTAAAAAGCTATTAGCAACTATTTTGGTCGCTAATAACTTTATAAATATTGCAGTTGTAATTTTGTTTGATGCTATTGGTGATGTGATATTTAGTGACGTTGATAGTGAGATTAATTTTGGATGGTTTCAAATAAACATGGTGTTTTTTATAAAAGTAATTGTTGCAACTTTTATTATATTATTGTTTGGTGAGATTTTACCAAAAATATATGCCAGTCGAAACTCTATTAAATTTGTAAAACTAGTAGTATATCCACTTAATGTTTTAGATAAAGTTTTTGCGCCTTTAAGCCTGCCAATGCAAGCCATAACAACAGGAATTCATAATAAATTAGGAAAACAAAAAACTAATTTAAGTGTCGATCAATTATCACAAGCGTTAGAGTTAACAACCAATGATGATACAACTAATGATGAGCATAAAATATTAAAAGGTATTGTGTCATTTGGTAACATAGATGTGAAACAAGTGATGCGACCTAGAATTGATGTGTTTGCTCTAGATTCGACGTCAAAATATGTAAATATAATTCCGGAGATAATAAAAAAAGGGTTTTCAAGAATCCCTGTTTTTACCGATAGTATGGATAATATTATAGGTATACTTTATATAAAAGATTTGTTACCTCATATTGAAAAAAAACAATTTAATTGGTTAGAGTTGTTAAGAGAGCCTTTATATGTTCCTGAAAACAAGAAGCTTGATGACTTAATGGTTGAGTTTCAAGAAAAAAAAATACACCTATCAATTGTTGTTGATGAGTACGGAGGCACATCAGGATTAATATCATTAGATAATATTATTGAAGAGATTGTAGGGGATATAGGCGATGAGTTTGATGATGATGATTTGATTTATACAAAACTTGATGATGCAAATTATATATTTGAAGGAAAAACAACATTACAAGATTTTTATCGTATAATAAAGCTAGAAGATACTCAAGTTTTTGAAGATGCTAAAGGCGAATCAGAAACTATTGCTGGTTTTATTTTAGAGCAGTATAAAGGTTTTCCAAAAATTGGAAGTAAAATTACATTTAATAATTTTACTTTTAAAATCGAGGCCTTGAGTAAAAAACGAATTAAGGACATAAAAGTAAAAATTAAATGAAACAAGTTAGCTGCGTATTAATAATTGCATGTTTGCAGCTGCTAAGTTGTAATGAAGTGGCAGTGCCAAAGCCAAAAGCATTTTTAAGCTTGGAGTATCCTGATGCAGTTTATAAGCCAATAGAAGCAAATTTGCCATTTACTTTTAAAAATAATGTAGCACTAAGTAAATTAAATGCCATTAAATATTCTAACAATGGGCGCACAATTGGCATGGAGTTGCATTATCCTAAATTAAAAAGCACTGTTTTTTTGACCTACAAAAAAATTAAAAAATCAAATTTAACAGCATATTTGCGAGATGCTCAAAACTTAACTCAAAAACATACCATAAAAGCAAATGAAATTAGTCAAGATGCTTTTGAAAATCATGAGCAAAAAGTTTACGGAATGTACTATCAAGTTGGTGGAGATGCAGCCTCTCAATCACAGTTTTACGTTACCGATAGTGTTAATCACTTTTTAACAGGATCATTATATTTTTACACAAAACCTAATTACGATTCTATATTACCAGCTGCAGCATATGTCAAAAAAGATATTGCTAAAATCATGGAAACCATTAAGTGGCATTAAATATTTTAACAAAAAGCCAGTAACTTCGAAAAAAATAGCACTAAATTTGCAGGTTTAAATTTGGTTAAATGCAAAATATTATTGTCATCATACCCGCCTTTAATGAGGCTAACTCGATTGCTCATGTCATAAATGATATCCCTAAAATCGTCAATGAGGTTATAGTTGTTAATAATAATTCTAATGATTTAACAGCTCAAAACGCTGAGCAAGCAGGGGCAACTGTATTGCATGAAAAACGTGCAGGATATGGTTTTGCTTGTTTAAAGGGCTTAAATTATGTTGATAGTTTAAAAACTAAGCCAGATATTATAGTGTTTTTGGATGGTGATTATAGTGATTACCCAGAGCAACTTACCGAAATTGTAGCACCTATAATTAATGATAATATTGATTTTGTTGTTGGTACACGAGTAAAATCATTAAGAGAATCAGGATCAATGACACCACAGCAAGTATTTGGTAATTGGTTAGCAACAACCTTAATGACACTACTATTTAAAGCAAAATTTACCGATTTAGGGCCTTTTAGAGCTATTAAATATCAAAAACTAGTAGGTTTAAACATGCAAGATAAAACTTATGGTTGGACGGTTGAAATGCAGCTAAAGGTATTAAAGCAAAAACTAAGCTACATTGAGGTGCCAGTAAAGTATAAAAAAAGAATAGGCATTTCAAAAGTGTCAGGAACATTAAAAGGCACTATATTTGCCGGGATTAAAATATTAGGTTGGATTTTTAAATATAGTTTTAAATGATTTTAGAAACAATTGCTATCGTAATATACTCAATTGCATTGCTATTAATATTTATGTATGCATTAGCGCAGCTTAATTTGTTGTTTAATTACGTTAAGTCAAAAAACAAAAAATTAAATGATGAATTATTTGATTTTAATAATGCGGCTGAAATTCCGCAAGTAACAATACAGCTGCCAGTTTATAATGAAATGTACGTTATGAAGCGATTGTTAGACAATATCGCTAAATTAGAGTACCCAAAAGATAAACTTGAAATACAGGTACTAGATGACTCAACCGATGACTCTGTTAAAACTACAGCGGCACATGTAGCCAAACTACAAAAAACAGGATTAGATATAAAACATATACAACGCGAAAAACGACAAGGTTTTAAAGCAGGTGCACTAAAGGAAGGGCTAGAAATTGCAAAAGGCGAGTTTGTAGCAATTTTTGATGCTGATTTTTTACCAAAGCCCGATTGGTTATTGCGTACAATACCCTATTTTAAAAATTCTGAAATAGGTGTGGTGCAAACAAGATGGGGACATATAAATCGTAATTACTCATTGTTAACCAAAGTACAAGCATTTGCGCTTGATGCACATTTTACCTTAGAGCAAGTAGGGCGTAACAGCAAAAATCACTTTATAAACTTTAACGGTACTGCAGGTGTATGGCGAAAAGAGTGCATTATCGATGCAGGTAACTGGGAGGGTGATACCTTAACTGAAGATTTAGACTTAAGCTATAGAGCACAATTAAAAAACTGGAAATTTAAATACCTAGAGGATGTAGAAACTCCGGCAGAATTACCTGTGATTATTAGTGCAGCAAGGTCACAACAATTTAGGTGGAATAAAGGCGGAGCCGAAAATTTTAGAAAAATGTTAAAACGAGTAGTTAGCTCAAAAAACATTTCATTTAAAACTAAAATACACGGCATTTTACACCTACTAAATAGCTCAATGTTTTTTAGCATTTTTGTCGTAGCTATATTAAGTATACCAATGCTGTACATTAAAAATGAATATGCACATTTAAAAACATACTTTATTATAATGAGTTTTTTCGTTATTAGTACATTAATATTTTTTATATGTTACTGGGTTATGTATAAAAATATTTATGGCGGTGGGCTAAAAAATTTCGTAAAATATATAGGGTTGTTTTTTACATTTTTTTCTATAGCAATGGGCTTTTCTTTGCACAATACAATAGCTGTTTTAGAAGGTCATATTGGTAAAAAAAGTGAATTTGTAAGAACACCAAAATTTAATATAAGTACCTTAAAGGATAGCTGGAAAGGGAATGTATATATTAAAAAGAAATTGTCTATAAATGTGATTTTTGAAGGTATATTAATGTTGTATTTTGCCTTCGGAATGTATAGCGCTTTTATTGTTGGCGACCAAGGTGGCGATTTTGGACTTTTCCCGTTTCATTTAATGTTATTCATTGGGTTTGGATACGTGTTTTTTAAGTCACTTAGCTCAAAAATGGATTAATCCCTGAGTTGAATTAATGTTTTTTTTAGTTTTTTTGTAACATTTTATAAGTTGCTTACGTATAATTAATTGAGAGGAACTATTAATTTAAAGCTATTTAATGAGACAACTTAAAATTACCAAGCAGGTTACTAATAGAGAAACCGCTTCGCTAGATAAATATTTACAAGAAATAGGAAAAGTTGATTTAATTACTGCCGATGAAGAGGTAGAGTTAGCACAACGTATTAAAGCTGGCGATCAAATTGCATTAGAAAAATTAACAAAAGCAAATTTAAGATTTGTGGTTTCTGTTGCTAAACAGTATCAAAATCAAGGTTTAACACTTCCAGATTTAATTAACGAAGGTAATTTAGGACTTATTAAAGCCGCTCAACGTTTTGATGAAACACGTGGTTTTAAATTTATTTCATACGCAGTTTGGTGGATTCGTCAATCTATTTTACAAGCATTAGCCGAGCAGTCACGTATCGTTAGACTGCCACTAAATAAAATTGGTTCAATAAACAAAATAAATAAAACGTTTGCATTTTTAGAGCAATCGCATGAACGACCTCCTAGTCCCGAAGAAATCGCTAAAGAATTGGATATGACCATTAGCGATGTTAAGGAGTCGATGAAAAACTCAGGGCGACACGTAAGTATGGATGCTCCTTTAGTAGAAGGTGAAGACTCTAACCTTTATGACGTATTAAGAAGTGGAGAGTCTCCAAACCCTGATAGAGATTTGTTACATGAGTCGCTTAGAACTGAAATCGAGCGTGCTTTAGAAACTCTAACTCCTCGTGAGGCTGATGTGGTTCGTTTGTATTTTGGGCTTGGTGACCAACACCCAATGACTTTGGAGGAAATAGGCGAAACTTTTGATTTAACACGTGAACGCGTGAGACAAATAAAAGAAAAAGCAATTCGACGATTAAAACACACCTCTAGAAGTAAAATACTAAAAACATATTTAGGTTAAAATATAATTTTAGTTTATTTGAATTTTACAAATAGTTATTTCATAACTGTTCGTTTTTTGATTGATGATAGAACCTCGGCTGATTACCGAGGTTCATTTTTTTTGGCTATATTTACGTCTCCACTCTTATGCTATGGACAAAAAAACAATTTGTTATGTAAGTGCGTGTAAAACAAATCTATCATTAAGTGATTATAATGATTTGTTTAATATAAGTGTAGTTAAAAATGAATTGAATAACGTTTATGGTGTGTTAATTTATCATCAAGGTAAATTTTTACAAATAATTGAAGGTGAAGATCAAACTATAAATGACTTATTTAAAAAAATAGAGGTCGATCCTAGGCATTATTCAATAATAAAAATACTTGACGAGCCAATCAATACATATCATTTTAAAACTTATAAAACAGGTTTTAATATTGTTAATACGCCACGGTTGTTAAGAGAGTTTAATGAGTATCTTAATAAAAATTCAAAAGCACAAATGAATATTCCGAATAAGGTAAGATTCATGCTTAATAAATTCACAAAATATAACGTTTAAAATGCATAATAAAATTATAGCACCATCAATGTTGGCCGCAGATTTTGCTAATTTGCAAAGAGATATAGAGATGGTTAATCAAAGTAAAGCTGATTGGTTTCATTTAGATGTTATGGATGGGCATTTTGTACCTAACATTTCATACGGCATGCCAGTAATTGAGGCAATAAAAAAGCATGCTAAAAAACCTTTAGATGTTCATTTAATGATTGACAAGCCAGAGCGATATATTGAAGATTTTGCTAATGTTGGTGCCGATATTATAAGTGTTCATTACGAGTCTACAGTGCACTTACATCGCACACTAACTCAAATTAAGCAAGCTGGCTGTAAAGCTGCTGTAGTACTTAATATAACCACGCCAGTTTCTGTTTTGGAGGATATCCTTCCAGAATGTCACATGGTGCTTTTAATGTCAATTAATCCAGGTTTTGGAGGGCAAAAATTTGAGGATGTGACCTATAATAGAATAAAAAAACTTAGAGCGATGATTGATGCTCAAAATTTAAACACATTAATTGAAATTGATGGTGGGGTTACCGATAATAATATAAAGCAGCTTGTTGATGCTGGTGCAAATGCATTTGTAGCCGGTAGTTATATATTTAAAAGTGCAGCACCTACCCAACAAATTGAACTATTAAGACGTATTATTGATAATAACTAAATTACTTTTAATCTTAATTTTAAGTAAATTAGTTATTTGCAAATTGAACCTCATAAAGGTTTTTGTAAAAACCATTTTTAATATTTAGTAACTCATGGTGTGTGCCTTGTTCAACAATAGTGCCCGAGTCCATTACTATAATTTTGTCTGCTTTCTTTATGGTGTCAAGCCTATGCGCAATAACTATTGAGGTTCTTCCTTTTGTTATTGTATTGGTTGCTTTTTGTATTAGTTGCTCAGAATGAGAATCGACAGACGAAGTAGCTTCGTCAAGCACTAAAATACTTGGATTGGTAACATATGCTCTTAAAAACGAAATGAGTTGCCTTTGTCCAGATGATAGCATTGCGCCTCTTTCTTTAACGTTATACTGATAACCATTTGGTAAGTTTGATATAAAATCATGCAAACCTATTTTTTTTGCAGCTTCAATAACAGTGTTTTCTGTGATGTTAGGATTATTTAATGTAATATTATTTAATATAGAATCTGCAAATAAAAACACGTCTTGTAATACAACAGCAATTTGGTCTCTTAAAACATTTAGTTTTAAATCTTTAATATTGGTGTTGTCAATAGCTATTTGGCCCGAGCTAATGTCGTAAAATCGATTTAAAAGATTGATAATTGTGGATTTTCCGGCACCTGTTGACCCTACAATAGCAATAGTTTCGCCAGCATTAGCCTTAAATGAAATGCCTTTTAAAACCTTTTCTTTATTAGTATATGAAAATTCAACGTTTTTGAATGTGATGTCACCTTTAATTTTTTTGTTAGTAATGGTGCCTGAGTTGTCAATGTTAGACTTAGTATCTAATACTTTAAATACTCTATCAGCCGCAACCATACCCATAATAAGAGTGTTAAATTTGTTGGCTATTTGGTGCAGAGGTCTAAAAATCATTGGCGTAAACATTATAAATGCAGTTAAGTTACCCAATGTTGTTATTTTGTTTTCGCTTGCAATATCAAACCCGCCATACCAAACAACAAGACCTAAAGCGATTGATGAGGTTAGCTCAGCAATTGGAAAAAATACAGCGTTATATTTTACGGTTTTTAACCATCCTTTTTTATGACGAGCGTTAATGGTTTTAAACTTTTTGTACTCAATATTTTCGCGAGTAAATAATTGTAATATTTTCATGCCAGTTACTCTTTCCTGCACAAAGGAGTTTAAATTGGCAACTTCGGCGCGTACCTCTTCAAAAGCTTTTTTCATATACTTTTGAAAAATTTTTGTTGCAAAAATAACGATTGGAAGGGCCAAAAAAATGATAATGCTTAATCGCCAATTCATGTATAGCATCACACAAGCTACAATACTCATTTTTAATAAATCACTAAATATCATAAACAATCCTTGACTAAAAATATCGGCAATGCGCTCCATATCTGTAACAGCTCGAGTAATTAAAACACCTACCGAGGAGTTGTCATAATATTTCATTTTAAAATTTAAAATATGTTTAAAAAGCTTTACTCTAATATCCTTAACTACAGTTTGTCCAAGCCAATTGGCATAGTAAATAAATAAAAAATTACATATAACTTCAAGTATTAAAATACTTAAAATAACTAGTATGTAAGTAATAAAACCTTCGGGATTTTTAGTTTTTATGTTGTCATCAATGGCTAATTGAAGTATTTTAGGACGAATTGCACTAAAAACTGAAAGTCCTATAACGGTAATAAAAGCAATATAAAATATAGATGTGTAAGGTTTAATAAATTTAAACAAGCGCTTAAATAATACTAAGTCAAAAACTTTTTCTTTTTTATTAGTCATTATGGTTTGTTATTGTTTTTGGGTATTCAATTTTACACAAATATAATGCATACCCCGGTACAGAGGTTCCCGCTTCACACCTATTTCTAGATTTTATAATACGATGTAAATCTTCTATAGTGTTAGTGCCTTTGCCAATAGCTAGTAAAGTGCCAACAATTGCTCTAACCATATTTCTTAAAAAGCGATTAGCTGTAATTGTAAATATAATTTCGTTATCAACTTTTTTCCAATGGGCTTCCATTATTTCACATATGTAGGTTTTTACATCGGTATTACTTTTTGAAAAACATTGAAAATTAGTATATTCAAACAAAATTTTTGCAGCTGCATTCATTCTTTCCAAATCAATGTCATGGTTTAAGTAATAGCTATTTGCGTATGAAAATACATTTTTGCAAGTAGATACTTTATAGATATAAGTTCTGCTTAGGGCATCAAACCTAGTATGAGCTGTGTTTTTTACTTTAAAAATAGAATGTATTGCAATATCTTTTGGTAAGTAAGAATTTAATTTAAATGGCAACACAACTTCATCAATACTTTTGTTGTAATCAAAATGAGCAAACATTTGTGAAGCATGAACACCTGTATCTGTTCTGCCAGCACCAATAATTTCTATAGGCGTTCTTAATAAAGTTGATAGTGCTTTTTGAAGTACTTCTTGAACGGTTATCGCGTTAGGTTGGATTTGCCAGCCATGATAAGCTTTTCCATTGTATGATAATTCTATAAAATACCTCATTATAATTTTATATATTTTTGTACTTACTTGCAAAGATATATTTATTTACAATTAATTGATTTAATAATAAATGACAAAAATTTTACTCCTTTCGGATACGCACAGTTATATTGGTGATGATATATTAAAGCACGTAAAACAGGTTGATGAGGTTTGGCATGCTGGTGATATTGGTGATATGGCGGTAACCGATGCTATTAAAGCGTTAAAGCCATTAAAAGCCGTACACGGTAATATTGATAATGCAGCTTTAAGAGCTGAATTTCCTGAAGATAATAGGTTTATGTGTGAGCAAGTTTCGGTTTGGATTACGCATATTGGTGGTTACCCAAAACGTTATAATGCCCGTGTTAAAGCTGCAATAAAATTAAATCCTCCAAATATTTTTATAAGTGGGCATTCCCACATACTTAAAGTGATGCGCGATCATCAATTACATGTTTTACACATGAATCCTGGTGCTATTGGTAAACACGGCTTTCATAACGTTAGAACCATGTTGCGCTTTGTAATTGATGGCTCTGAAATTAAAAATCTTGAGGTGATTGAATTTGCCAGGTAAACCAGTTTACTGTTTTAATTTTATAGTGTAAAACGATCCTTTTGTGCTTTTAACAAGTTTGTAGTTGCTTTTAATAAAGTCATGCCCAATAACATTCCAATCATCTAATTTATCAAGCCAATTGCTTTCGGATACTTTGGCGCCAGTAAGCGCGGTATCTGTAAGATTAACGTTGCTAAACGAAGCGTCTCTTAAATCTGCATTTCTTAAAGATGCGTTGCTAAAATTAGAATATTTAAGTTCTGCATTTTTTAAATTTGCTGTTGATAAATCAGCACCTTCAAGGTTTGAACTTGGCATTTCAATGTTTTCTAAAGTTTGACCAAATAAGTTGCTGTTTTTTAAGTAAGTATGACTAAAAGATGACGTTTTAAAAATTTGTTGTATTTGTTTTTTATCGATCCCGCTATAAATTAAAGCTAATAAAAATTGACCTTTTTCAGGACTTAATGGTTTGTCAATAAGGTCGCCGTTTTCTAAAAAGCGATAAGGCCTAAATCCATAAATAAGCGAATTAGCACGTGCAATGGTTGAGGATTTTATTTTATTATTACCTCCGGAAGTTTTTAAATCTGTAGTAATTTGATTTAAAACATTATCCATTAAAAACACCATACTATTACTACGTGTTGCTTCTTCAAGATGCACTTGTTGCTCAAGCTTATTGTTTTGTTGAAACAAAATAAATGTTTGTATAAATAAAATTAAAAGTGGTATAACGGCAAATAACATAGTAAACACGCCAATACGTGTTAATCGTTTTATTAAACTAGCAATAAGGTATGCAAATGAGGGTTTGGTGACCTTAGGAAATTCTTCAAAAACCGAAGTTAAACTTTTTTTAAGATCTGCACCCGCCCATAGTTTTAAACCTTTATAGCCTAATTTTAAAATGGGTGCGCCGCTTTTTTTTTGCGAGTTTAAAGCAGCGTCTAGTTGTTCTTGTAGTTTTTTGTTTTCTTCTGCAAGATTATAGTTTTGCTCTTTAAGGTTGTTTATGTCAATTTCGTTAGCCATGTTTAAAACTTTTGTATTTCAAAAGTAACAAAATTATAATCAAAAAAATCCCAAAGTATTAACCTTGGGATTTTTAACGCACTAATATTACAATAAATAGGTTTATCTCAATCGATCTACAGATTTTACAAGATTTTCATCCTTCTTAATAGCTCTATTGGCTAGAACTAAAAATACGATAGATAAGACAGGAAGAAGCGTCCCAACACCATTCTCTGAAACTTGCGTTTCTCCAGGTGTATTTAGTAAACGATACATGAATAAAGCTAATAACGTAAAATTTAATAATATATTTAATCGCCCTAATACAAATTGTAATTTTCTGTTTTTGAACAAAAAAATTGAAATTAAAGCTAGAGCAGATGATGCTATAAATAAGGATAAATACAAACCATCTTCAATAGCATAGAAAGGTGCCTTATTGATAGTCCATAAATAAAAAACAAATATTAGTCCGCCAGATATTCCTGAACTTACTAGTAAATATATAGATTGAATTCTTTGTATCATAATTATTAAGATAATGCAAAAATAGTATTTTCTTTATGAAATCAAATTATGAAATTAAAAATAAAGTTATATATTGCGTGACGTTAAACAAATAAATTAATTTGTTTTAAACACCTTCTTTTTTATATAAACCCAATAATTATACTTGACTGCTATATTATTAAAACAGGTCTTATTATAATATCATTTACTTAACATAAATTCATCAAATTTATAATGTTTGAAATTTCTCAATTAAAGGCAATGAAGCTTCCCGAACTTCAAGAAATTGCAAAAAAGTTAACCATAACTAAATACCGTTCGCTTAAAAAACTAGATTTAGTTTATAAAATATTAGATCAGCAGGCGGCAAACCCTAAAGCAATCAAAGCTGTAGAGCCCGAGCAGGTTAAACCTGAAGTTGAAGCTGATACAAATTTAAAGCCCAACAAACCAGCTCAAAAACCAAAACCAAAACGAGAACGGTTACAACGAAAACCCAATCCAGTTGCAAAAGAAAAAAAGGTTGAGGTAAAAGAGGATAAGCCAGAGCGTATAAAAAAAGAACGACAACCTAATAAAGTGGTTGCTGAAAGCGAAGTGCCTACGGAAGAAGTTGTTGCAACTAACGAGGCTAAAGAAAATAAACCACAAGCTGCTAAGCACCAAAACAAGCCGTCGAGAAATCAAAATAAACCAACACAAAAAAGAGAGCCTAGGCAACCAAACAACCAAAACAGGCAAGTAAAAAACGATAAAAATAACGGTAATAGAGATACTAGAAATCGCTATAAAGATCCCGAATTTGAGTTTGATGCCATTATTGAGAGTGAAGGTGTTTTAGATATTATGCAAGATGGTTATGGTTTTTTAAGATCATCAGATTATAATTATTTGTCATCACCCGATGATATTTATGTATCGCAGTCGCAAATTCGTTTATTTGGTTTAAAAACAGGAGATACTGTTTTAGGTCATGTTAGACCGCCAAAAGACGGTGAAAAGTATTTTCCGTTAATAAAGGTAGTTTCAATTAATGGTCAAGATCCAAAGGTTGTTAGAGATCGTGTTGCTTTTGAACATTTAACACCTCTTTTTCCGAAGGAAAAATTTAATATAGCCGATAGGCAAAGTACTATATCAACACGAATAATGGATTTGTTTTCTCCCATAGGAAAAGGTCAGCGTGGTATGATTGTGTCGCAGCCTAAAACAGGTAAAACCATGTTGTTAAAGGATGTAGCAAATGCTATTGCAGCTAATCATCCTGAGGTTTATCAATTAATATTACTTATTGATGAACGCCCTGAGGAGGTTACCGATATGCAGCGTAACGTACGTGGTGAAGTAATTGCGTCAACATTTGATAAAGAGGCACATGAGCACGTAAAAATTGCAAATATAGTTTTAGAAAAAGCTAAACGCTTAGTTGAGTGTGGGCATGATGTTGTTATTTTAATGGATTCAATAACACGTTTAGCTAGGGCGTATAATACCGTACAGCCAGCATCAGGTAAAATATTAAGTGGTGGGGTTGATGCTAATGCACTTCACAAACCAAAACGCTTTTTTGGTGCTGCCAGAAATATTGAAAATGGTGGTTCTTTAACCATTATAGCAACTGCTTTGACCGAAACAGGTTCAAAAATGGATGAAGTTATTTTTGAAGAATTTAAAGGTACTGGTAATATGGAGCTGCAGTTAGATCGTAAGATTTCGAACAGAAGAATTTTCCCTGCAATTGATTTAACATCATCTAGTACTCGTCGTGATGATTTATTGTTAGACGCAAATACTATACAACGTATGTGGGTGATGCGTAAATATTTGGCAGATATGAACCCCGTTGAGGCAATGGAGTTTATTAATGATAGATTTAAACAAACTCGTAATAACGAGGAATTTTTAATATCGATGAACGGTTAAGTAGGCGTTTATTATAAACTAAAAAAGCCTTCAAGTTTTGTAATTTGAAGGCTTTTTTTATAGGCTTATATTTTTTTTAAAATTCAATTTTCTTTTTACGTAATTCAAAATTTTGACCTAAGTAAACTTTACGTACCATTTTATCTTCGGCAAGTTCTTCGGGTTTGCCAGCTTTTAAAATACTACCTTCAAACATTAAATAAGTGCGATCGGTAATTGCTAGTGTTTCTTGTACGTTATGATCGGTAATTAAAATACCAATATTTTTTTTTGCTAATCGTGCTATTATTCGTTGTATATCTTCAACGGCAACGGGGTCAACACCTGCAAAAGGCTCGTCTAATAAAATAAAACTTGGGTCGGTTGCTAGTGCACGCGCAATTTCTGTTCGTCGGCGTTCACCTCCTGATAATAAATCACCTCTGCTTTTACGAATATGACCTAAGCTAAATTCTTCTATTAGCGATTCCATTTTATGAAGTTGTTCTTTTTTAGATAATTTAGTCATTTGTAACACGCTAAGAATGTTGTCTTCAATGCTTAATTTTCTAAAAACCGAAGCTTCTTGTGCTAAATAGCCAATACCGTTTTGTGCACGTTTGTACATTGGGTATTTGGTAATTTCGGTGTTATCTAGGTGTATAGTACCTCCATTAGGTTTAATAAGCCCTACAATCATATAAAATGAAGTTGTTTTTCCGGCGCCATTAGGCCCTAATAGTCCTACAATTTCACCTTGATTTACTTCAACCGAAATGCCTTTTACTACTTTTCGTCCACTATAGGACTTCATTAAATTATCTGCCTTTAAAACCATAATATTGTTTTCGGTGTTAAAAATACTAAAATCATTGCGTTAACTATTTTAATTAACAACTTTTTTAGACTCCTTTTTAATTACTGCTTTAGAAATGTATATACTAACCTGGTAAAGTATAATTATTGGTATGGCAACAATTATTTGACTGGCTAAATCGGGAGGTGTAATGATTGCCGATAGAATTAAAACTAAAACGAGTGCATACTTACGATATTTAATTAAAATTTGCGGTGTTACAATACCTATCTTGGTTAAAAAGTAAATGATTATAGGAAGTTCAAAAATAATGCCTGAGGCTAAAACCGATGACCGTACTAATGCAATAAATGAGCTAATATCAATTTGATTGTCTACAATTTCAGAAATGCTATAATTTATTAAAAAGTTTACGGTTAATGGTGTTATAATGTAATAACCAAAAAGCACACCTATAAAAAAAAGTAATGATGATATAATGATAAAACCTCTAGAATGTTTGCGCTCTTTTTCAATTAACCCAGGGCTTATAAATTTCCAAAGTTGGTATAAAATATAAGGGAAAGCAATAATTAGTCCTGCATAAATTGAGGTCCAAATATCGGCAGAAAATTGACCTTCAACAGTTCTGTTTTGGATAATTGCAGGGAGTTTGTCTGCGCAAAAAGTGGTTTCAACACCTATGTAGTTAGCTGATTTACAAAGTATATTGTATGTAGGAAACTTCATGTTTAACGGTGCAAAAACAACATGCTTAAACAGGGCCTTACTAAATATAAAAGCAATTGATGCGCAGCTAATAATTGCTATAGTTATACGTATTAAATGCCATCTCAAATCTTCAAGATGGTCTAAAAACGACATGTCGTTAATGTTTTTTTTGTTACTCATTATAGAATCCCTTCTTTAATTAAATCATGTAAATGTATAACGCCGGTATAGTTGTTGTTACTGTCTTTTACTAAAATTTGCGAAATTGAGTTGTCTTCCATAATTTTTTTAGCGTCTATTGCCATTGCGTCTTCATTAATTTGCTTTGGGTTTTTACTCATAATGTCTTTGGCAGTTAAATTTTTAAATTCATCAGTTTTATTTAACATTCTGCGTAAATCACCATCAGTTATTATGCCTACAACTTGATTGTTTTTTGTGACCGCGGTAACACCAAGCCTTTTGTTAGAAATTTCGACAATAATATCCTTTATATTATCATCTAAGTCAACTTCAGGTTTTTGATGTAATGAAGATAGGTCATTAACTCTTAAATATAGTTTTTTACCTAATGCGCCACCAGGATGATATTTGGCAAAATCATTACTAGTAAATCCTCTAAGTTCTAGCAAGCATACGGCTAAGGCATCTCCCATAACAAGTTGGGCTGTTGTGCTAGTTGTTGGGGCTAAATTGTTAGGACATGCTTCTTTTAGTGTGTATGTGTTTAATACAAAATCTGCTTTTTGTCCTAAAAATGAATCAGGGTTTCCTGTAATGGCAATTATTTTGTTTTTACCTTTTTTTATTAACGGAATCAATACTTTAATTTCTGGGGTATTACCACTTTTTGATATGCAAATAACAATGTCATCTTTTAAAATGAGACCTAAATCACCGTGAATGGCATCAGCGGCATGCATAAAAACTGCAGGGGTACCTGTTGAGTTTAATGTGGCAACAATTTTGTTAGCAATAATTGCGCTTTTACCAATCCCAGTTATAATTATTCTTCCTTTAGATTTTAATATTAGTTGAATGGCATTTGGAAAATCGTCGGTTAGTAATTGTGATAAGTTTTTTACAGAATCAGCCTGAAGGGCTATGGTATTTTTTGCAATGTTTAAAATTGATAATGCTGTGTTCACAATGGCAAAAATTAGTTATTAAAAAGTCGTTACAAAAGTAATCACTATAATTAATATATTGATATACTTTTTTTTGTTTTCATTTTACGCTTTACCAAGGGAAACCCTGAGATTTCAATTTACAAATAAACCTTGGTTTTTTTGGGCGCTAAATGTTCGAGCTTTGTAATGACTAGTTAGCATTTAATTGTATTTGTTTAGTGCTGATGTTTAGAGGTGTATTTTTCTTGTTTAGCAACACAATTTAAGGTATCTTGCCGGTAAAATATGCTTTTCAACGTTAAAAATGATTTTTTTGAGGTTGTTTGTCACTCTAAGTACATTAATAAAAATAATATGAAAACATT
>CALDUQ010000014.1 GCA_937924845.1 uncultured Flavobacteriaceae bacterium | reverse complement strand
TATTTAGATTAAACTGTTTTTTTGGTGTTAACCACGAAAACGTTAATGCTCTTGAAGTTGATATTTTATTAAACACAGGTTTATTCCAGCCAAACAATTCGTAATCATCCCCTTCTGGGATAACAGAAATCACATTACTATAATAATCCAAATAACCATCTGGTGCAACTTGTTTACCAGTTAATACATTTCCTGAAATAAATCGTGCATTAGCTGTTTTCTCAACACCTTTATCATAAACCATTGTTGCTAGCTCTGCACCAAGCTTTGTTTTAAAATATCTTGGTTTTTCAACTAAGGCACCTACTAAAGCAACTATACGCTCAGCATTAAACACTCCAGTTAACAACAATTCTCCTATTATTACCAAATCTTGTGGGTTAACAGTCCAAACTGTTTCACCTTTATTAACAGGGTCAATTTTATTGATTTGAGTACCTACATTACCTGAAGGATGTGGACCAGATACTTTATGAATTGTAACCTCCGAAAGATTAGCCAAAGGTGATTTTGAGTGTTTACCAACCGATACGTGTACTTTACCTACAGTAAGTTTTGCTAAAGCAGAAACAGCTGCTTGTAACTCAGCTTCTTTCCCTTCTAAAACATAATCGTAATCGGCAGCTAAAGGTGCGCTGGCATATCCTGAAATAAATATTGCCTTTGGCGAATTTGCTGGATTAGCAACAACATCATAAGGACGTTGCTTTATAAATGGCCAACAACCTGCATTTTGCAGATAATTTTTGATTGTTTCAGCATCAGATGCATTGACATCAATTACATCATGTTTTTGATGCTCTTGAGATTTATCTGCCTGAATTTTAATTGCTAATATTTTACGCTTTTCACCTCTTAAAATTTCAACTATTTCACCAGATACTGGCGAAACAAATTTGATATTATCATTGGTTTTATCATAAAAAACAGGTTCGCCTGCTTTAATTTTATCACCAACCTTTACTAACATTTTAGGGGTTACACCGTGAAAATCTTCTGGTTTAATTGAGAAAAAATTGCTTAAAACTGCATTTTCAGTAGTCTTTTCAGCACTTCCTTCTAAGTTTATATTTAAACCTTTTTTAATTCGAATGTCGTTTGACATATGTGTCGTGTTGAAGTTATTGTCTAAAATTTGGTTACAAATCTACAAATTAAAAGCAATATTCTTTTTCTAAAATCGCTAGAATTTTTATTTATACTCATTCTAAACAGTACAATTATTAATGGCTTAGTTTTTGTTTATATTTATACCAAAATATATACACCTAATGTCAACCAAAATTTTCATACTTACTTTGTGCTTTTTTTATTATTTAAAAACAACTGCCCAAGTTAAAATCACAAATGCACCTTCATACATCAAAACTATAATTTTTAAAAGTGGTAACGAACAAAGTGAGCTACCAATACTAAAACTTAATGCACCGCTTACACTACAATTTGATGTACTAAATGATGATGAAGGCGATTTTTATTATACGATAGAACATTACAATTTTGACTGGAAGCCTTCAAACTTAAATAAACAAGAGTATTTGGATGGTTTTGATAATTTACGAATCCAAAATTTTGACAACTCATTTAACACCTATCAATCGTATTCACATTATAGTCTTCAAATCCCTAATAGCCAAACAAAATTAAAAGTAACCGGAAATTACCTTATTAAAATATTTGATGATTATGGCGATTTAGTTTTTAGTCGAAAATTTATGGTTTACAAAAACCAAAGCTCTGTATCTGTAAGTATAAAACGCTCAAGGGATGTAAAATTCATAAATGAAAAACAAATGGTTGATTTTAAAATCAATCCTTTAGCAATTTCAATTATAAATCCAAAAGAAACCATCAAAACTGTTATTATACAAAACAACAATTTAAATAGCGCAATACATCATTTAAAACCAAAGTACACCATTGGCACCGAATTAATTTACCAACAAGATAATGCCTCAGCATTTTGGGGTGGTAATGAATATTTAAATTTTGAAAACAAAAATATTAGAAGCGCAACTTCTGCTATAGCATATATTGATTTAAAGGAGATTTATCATAACTACCTATATCCTGATTTATTTAGAGCCAACAGCCCATACACCTATAATCCTGATATAAATGGTAACTTTTTAATTACCGCATTAGACACTAATACTATTGATACCGAAGCCGATTATGCTATGGTGCACTTTAAACTTAAACTTAGTGAATTACCTAGCACACAAAAGTTATACATATTTGGCAGCTTTAATAATTATGCATTAACTGATGAAAACCTTATGAGTTTTAATAAAAAAACAAATAGTTATCAAGGTCAATTAATTTTAAAACAAGGGTTTTACAATTACAAATATGTTATTAAAAATAGTGATGGCAAAATTAATGAAAATGCTATAAGCGGCAACTTTGATGAAACTGAAAACAATTACAAAGTTTTAGTTTACTATCGCAATTTAGGCGGGCGCTACGATGAAATTATTGGCTTTGGTGAAGGAAACTCAAAAAACATAACAAATTAATATATATGCAATAGCGCTGCAAAATTAACCAACCTTGCGGCGCTATTAACCTCTAATTTGCTATAAATAGATTTACGGTGAACCTGTACAGTGGTAACAGCTATAAATAATTGATCTGAAATATTTTTATTTGACAGCCCTTTTGCCAAAAGCCCTAAAATTTGTTTTTCACGTTTTGTCAATGTTTGAAAACGCAACCAATTAGTATAACTTTCTTTACCCCAAGGGATAATTTCTTTAAATAACTTTTTTAAAATACCAAAATCTTGAATTGACACAAATGTATTTAAAGATAAATCATCCTCAACAAAAACCTTATTTGTAAAAAATGGTGTCATTGTGCCATTAATAGATAATACTTGAACATACTCACAAGTACTATTATAGCAGTTTAACTTGTTAAATTCACTTACTTTTTTATCAGCAATACGCTGTATATAAGGATCACTAACTTTATCTAAATAAGTTCTTCCATAAAAATATAAATCTTCAATTTCTTTGGCTTTACTCAGTAAAGCTTCATTAAAAAATTTATATTTTAAAGATTTTCGCTCGTTAAAATAAATGGCAGGAAGATAATCTTGAACTTGCCGAAAACTTCTTATATCGCGTGTATACAAATTTCGCATTCTAAATGCAAAATGCTGATTTTGATTAACATGCTCTTTTTCGGTATGCAAATTCATTTTTAAGTAAAACCTCTATTAGCTACAATTTTCTTGTTGTAAGTTAATAAAATTTTTACAATAAAAACAACTCGTACTTTAAGATAAAATTATACTCATCAATTTAAACACAATTACTATGCTTCACTACCTTCAAATACTTCTTTAGCTATTCGAGCAATAATTTTTGGAAAATCATTTGGGATATCATTAGGAAAGTGAACGTAATCATCAACCTTTACAATTTCACAATAGTTAATTGAGTTATCTTTACATTTATTTAAATAATTTCTATTAACAATATTATCCTTATCACCCGATAAAATATATTTTCGAGCGTTTAGTTTCGTAAATATTTTATATTGATCTTCAAACTCACCATTATGCAACGAATCGACCACCGATTTCCTAACCTTTGGGTGTGTTGCATTAAACTCTTGGACCATGAGTGGCACGTTTTTTTTATTTATTAAAAGATTATTAAATGTGCTTATAATTTCGGAGGCAGAAGGTGATTCTGTCAAAAAAATATTTAGGTTATCATTAGGCATGTATGACACCGAAAAGTTAACTGGCTTTGTAACTGGTGGCGTACCCAATATTACTAATCCTTTAATATTATCGCCAATCATATTTGACAACTCAATTGCTAGGTGTCCTCCAAAAGAATTTCCTACTAAAAGTATATTCGCATCTAAATCTATAATTTTATCATACAAAAAGGCTTTAAAATCTTTAAAAGAAAACTCATAATCAAGTCCCTTTTCAAAATTATTAGCATGACCTGGCAAATTGGGAGCTACGACATCATATTGTATTATATCATTATTAATTATACAATCATAAACAACTGATGATGTTGAGTTGCCGTGAATACAAAAAATAACATTCTTTCTTTTAGACATTTTATATTTAATTAAGTGAGGCTAATTACTATTAATCATGATTTTCAATATCTTTATAGGCCGAAATAATTTTTTTGACTAATTTATGTCTAATAACATCTTTATCGTCAAGAAAAGTAATCCCAACTCCGTCGACATCTTTCAAAATTAACAACGCTTCTTTAAGCCCCGATATTGTTCGTCTTGGTAAATCTATTTGACCTGGATCACCAGTAATTAAAAACTTTGCATTTTTACCCATTCGAGTTAAAAACATTTTCATTTGGTTATGCGTTGTATTTTGCCCTTCGTCTAATATTACAAATGCGTTATCAAGGGTTCGACCTCGCATAAAGGCCAATGGTGCAATTTGTATTGTACCGTTTTCTATATATTTTTCTAGTTTTTCCGAAGGTATCATATCGCGTAAAGCATCATACAAGGGCTGCATATATGGATCTAATTTTTCGTTTAAATCGCCTGGTAAAAACCCAAGATTCTCCCCTGCTTCAACAGCTGGTCGTGTTAAAATAATACGTTTTACAGCTTTGTTTTTTAAAGCCCTTACAGCTAGTGCAACCCCTGTATAGGTTTTTCCTGTTCCGGCAGGACCAATAGCAAAAACCATGTCGTTTTTTAACATACTTGCGACAAGTTTTCGTTGATTTAGGGTTTGTGCTTTTATTTGCTTACCACCAACACCATGAACAATAACTTTACTATTGCTATCGGCTATTTTGTATGCGTTTTCGCTATTACTTGTTAATACACCTTCAATAACATTTTCATCTAGTTTATTGTATTTTGAAAAATGCTTTAATAACATTGTAATACGCTTATCAAACTCAACCAAAAGCTCATCATCGCCGTAGGCTTTAATTGCACTACCTCTGGCTACTATTTTTAGTTTTGGAAAATACTTTTTTATTAAGGCTATGTTTTTATTTTGTGTGCCAAAAAAATCTTTTGGATTTACCGACTCTAATTCAATTTCAATTTCGTTCAATTTTTAATCTAGTTTTAAATTTATAATTGTTCTATAATAATGGCTATTTAGACCAACGGATTTTATTAATTTTGCTTTAACTCAAAGTTACATAATTTTAAGCTTACCATTAATTTTTAATATCAATAATTTCGCCAATGGCAATAATCACTTTAACTACTGATTTTGGACTTAAAGACAATTCTGTTGGCGTTACCAAAGGTGCTATTTATAGCGAGTTAATTGATGCTAAAATTGTAGACATCTCACACAATGTCACACCATTTGACATTGCTGAGGCGGCATATATTATTAAAAACTCATACCATTGTTTTCCTAAAGGAAGTATTCATATTATTGGTATTGACTCAGAATATCATATTGAAAATAAGCATATAGCAGTGCAACTTGATGATCATTATTTTATTTGTGCTAATAATGGCATTTTAAGCATGTTATGCAATGAAATTGTACCTTCTAAAATTATTGAAATTAACATTCATGACAAAAAACACAGCAGTTTTGCTACTTTAGATATTTTTGTTAAAGTAGCTTGCCACATAGCTAGAGGAGGAAATCTAGATTTACTTGGATCGCCTTTAAAAACAATAAAACACCTAACAAACATAACCCCTACCATTACTAAAGATAAAATTTTTGGAAGCGTAATTTATATAGACAACTATGGTAATGTGGTGACCAATATCACCAAAGCAATTTTTAATGCAAATCAAAAAGGTAGAGCTTTTGAAATTAATGCTAGAAACACAATTTTTAAAAAAATTAATTCTAGATATAGCGACATCATCAATTTCAACACCGAAAACCATTTACGAAATAATGACGGCAAAGGTTTTGCGATTTTTAACTCAGCTAATTGCCTAGAAATATGTATTTATAAAAGCAACCCTAAAAGTTATGGCGGTGCTTCAAGCTTAATGTCTTTAAATATGAGAGATTCAATTTTTATAACCTTTATAAATGAAAACTTATGATAACTCGAATTGTAAAAATGAGCTTTAATAATAATGATTGCGACGCATTTGTAAATTTATTTAACACCAACAAACATAAAATCATAGGCTTTAAAGGGTGTACGCACTTAAAATTGCATCAAGATTTACATCACAAAAATATCTTTTTTACATACAGCTATTGGCAAAGCGAAACTGATTTAAATAATTACAGACAATCTGATGTATTTAAAAACATTTGGACACACACCAAACGTTTATTTAACAATAAACCCGAAGCTTGGACTGTTAACACATTAGCGTCATTAAAATAAAAACAAACTAACACATCGATTACAAATATGTATGCTATTTTAAAAAAAGAATTTACTGCCTTTTTCACTTCAATCATTGGTTATTTTATAATTGGTTTGTTTTTACTAATAAACGGACTGTTACTATTTGTTTTTAAAAGTGAACATAATGTGTTAGATAACGGTTTTGCTGATTTATCATCATTTTTTGAACTATCACCTTGGGTATTTTTGTTTTTAATACCAGCCATTACCATGCGAAGTTTTGCCGAAGAAAAAAAACAAGGCACACTAGAGCTTTTACTTACAAAACCATTATCAAATGTTAATATTGTATTTGGCAAATACTTGGGTGTTATGCTGCTCATTTGCATAGCACTATTACCTACTTTATTATACGTATATACAATTTATCAATTAGGTAATCCAATAGGAAATATTGAAACAGGTAGCGTAATAGGCTCATATTTTGGGTTATTTTTATTAGCCAGTTGCTACACCAGCATAGGGCTTTTTACATCTGCTTTAACCAAAAATCAAATTTTCGCCTTTATTTCAAGTATAGCTATTTGCTTATTTTTACAAATAGGGCTTCAAGGTATTGCCAATTTCACTGCAAGCTCTAGCATTGAAAACTTAAGCATACAACAACAATTTAATCAAATTAGTCAAGGCATAATTAATAGCCGTAATGTATTATACTTTGTAAGCATTACCTTATGCTTTATGATATTAAGCGCTATTAATATTCAACACAAGCCAATAAGTAAAGCGTTAAAATTAAAAACTATAGGTTTTATTTTTAGTCTTTTAATCATCAACGGTATTGCGTCACAATTTTACTATCAACTTGACCTCACTAATGACAAACGATTTACACTTAGCCAAACAACTAAAACGATTATTAAGGATATAAAAAAACCCATAATTATAGATGTTTTTCTAGAAGGCGATGATTTCCCTTCTCACATTAGACGTTTACAAACCGAAATTAAACAGTTACTTAATCAGTTTTCAAATCAAAATTATCATATAAAATTTCAATTTTTTAACCCCATTGAAGATTTATCAACCCGACAACAAAATTTACAGCTATTAAACCAACGTGGCCTAACCCCCATGATGCTAACTGTGCAAGAAAACGGAAAAACTCAGCAAGAACCTATTATACCATGGGCACTAGCAAGTTACAATAATACAACTATTGAAATACCTCTTATCAAAAACAAAACAGGTGCCACACAACAAGCTTTAATACAAAACTCAGTACAACACCTTGAATATGCATTTGTTGATGCCTTTAGCAAGCTAATTTATCCTAAACAGAAAAAAATAGCAATTTTAAAAGGCAATAAACAACTAAAAGACAAATACATAAGTAAATTTTTACAAACACTAAAAGATTATTATTTCATTGCTCCTTTTACCCTAGATAGCGTTGCAAAAACTCCTAATAAAACACTTCAACAACTCGAAAATTACGACCTAATTATTTCTGCAAAACCAACAGAAGCGTTTTCTGAAAAAGAAAAATACATACTTGACCAATACACAATGCAAGGCGGCAAAAGCCTTTGGCTAATTGACCAAGTTAGTATCGAAAAAGATAGCCTTTATAACGATAAAGCTGAAGCTTTGGCTATAAACAATGATTTAAATTTAAACGATTTTTTCTTTAAATACGGTGCCCGAATTAACCCTTTGCTTGTGCAAGATTTATACTCCGACCCTATAACCTTAGCCACAGGTGTTGACAACAACACTCAACTTATCGAATTAAACTGGCCATACTCACCACTTGCCAACGGCAATAACCAACACCCAATCACCAAAAATTTAAATTTGGTGAAATTTGATTTTGCTAATAGCATTGACACCATTAAAACAGGACAAAGCAACATTACTAAAACTATATTATTAAAAAGCTCACCATTATCAAAAACTATTGGCACACCCAAAATAATATCAATTAAAAATGCCACAAAACAACAAAACCCCAGTGCTTTTAAAAACAAAGGTAATATACCCCTTGCAGTATTGCTAGAAGGTAAATTTAATTCGGTTTACGATAAACGTGTAAAACCATTACAACTACAAACATCAAAACCTATTAGCCCCCCCACAAAAATGATTATTGTTAGCGACGGTAATATTATAAAAAATGAAATTGACGCTAAAGGTAACCCTATACAACTAGGCTTTAATAGGCGTACAGGTATTTTACACGGCAATAAAGAGTTTTTGCTTAACGCAGTAAATTACCTGTTAGATGACAATGGACTTATTAACATACGCACCAAAAATGTTGCTATTGCTTATTTAAACACTGAGCGCATCACTAAAGAAAAACTAAAATGGCAACTAATTAATATACTAATACCATTAATTACCATAAGCATTTTTGCCTTTGGCTTTAAGACCTACAGAAAAAAACGCTATGCTAAACCACATTAGAGTTTACCTATATTTACAAACATTACATCCCATTTTTAAAAGGCGTTAAAACTAAAGCAATACTGTTAATAAGTTTGTTTTACCAATTACAATAGATGTAATATATTTGTATCTTTTATATTTTAACTAATTCTTAGCAACAATACCGATGAAATTTATTGCGTCTAGCTCACTTTTACTAAAACAATTACAAATACTTGGTGGTGTCATTAATAACTCAAACACCTTACCTATTTTAGATAATTTTTTATTTGAGGTTAACGCTAACCAATTAACCATTACAGCTAGTGATCTTGAAACCACTATGTCGTCAACCATAGAAATTGAAAGCGATATTGATGGTAATATTGCCATACCTGCTAAGTTATTATTAGATACACTAAAAACTTTTCCAGAACAACCGTTAACCTTTACTGCCGACGAGAATAATACTATAGAAATTAGCTCAAACCACGGTAAATATGCTTTGGCTTATGCCGATGGTAACGAATTTCCTAAAACAATAGCCTTAGATGAGCCTAGTACAACTACAATTACTGGCGATGTGCTAGAAACTGCTATTAGCAAAACTATTTTTGCCACAGGAAACGATGATTTACGACCAGTAATGAGCGGTGTATTTTTTCAGTTTTCTACCGAAAATTTAACTTTTGTTGCTACCGATGCTCATAAACTAGTAAAATACACACGTAACGATGTCTCTGCATCGCAAACGGCTGAATTTATCATGCCCAAAAAACCTTTAAACCTATTAAAAGGCATTATTGCAGGTCATGATGAAGTAGTTATTGAGTACAATGAGTCTAACGCAAAATTTACGTTTGAAAACACAACATTAACTTGCCGTTTAATAGACGGAAAATACCCTAACTACGAAGCGGTTATCCCAAAAGAAAACCCAAATGTTTTAACCATAAACCGCACACAGTTTTTAAACTCTGTACGTCGTGTCTCTATTTTTTCAAACAAAACAACACACCAAATACGATTAAAAGTAGCTGGAGCAGAATTAAACATTTCGGCAGAAGATATTGATTACAGTAACAAGGCTGAGGAACGCTTAACATGCGATTTTCAAGGCGATGATATGCAAATAGGCTTTAACTCACGTTTTTTAACCGAAATGCTAAACAATTTAACTTCCGACGAGGTACAATTAGAAATGAGCTTACCAAACCGCGCAGGTATTTTAACCCCTACAAGCGATCTTGAAGAAGGCGAACACGTTACTATGCTAGTAATGCCTGTAATGCTTAATAGTTAGTACTACCCTTTTGGGATGCCAATACCTAACCAAAATCTTGAAGGCGATTACCGCTACAAATATCAAGAACAGGAGAAAGACTCTGAAACTGGTGTGAATAGTTTTGAGTTACGACTCTGAGATAGTAGGATTGGTAGATGGTTGACTACGGATCCTAAAGATGCATTTGCTTCGCCTTATTTAGGGATGGGGAATACACCTATTAATGGAGTAGATCCTGATGGATGACTATTTGAAAGAGTAAGAGCTTGGCTGCATAAAACATTTAATGGAGGTAAAATTTATAAAGGAAGTGATGATAAGTGGCATTGGAAAAGAGCAACTACTGATTATACTAATGGTAATGGGGATGGAGATTTATATGCAACAAACTTAGATTATAAGAATTTTGGGTATGGTGGATTAAAAATTTGAAGGTAATTATACAGATGCTTCTGTTAATGTTTACTTAGACGCTGGTTTAGTTAAATCTAAAGATAGGAGTGCTGTAGGTTTAACTTTTACTGGCCCAACAATAAAGGGAGTCTAAATACACTTTACTAGCGGATGGGGTTTTTACTAATGAAATTGATAATTATTATATCGGTAAAAATAATTTATATAAAGGTAATATAGGGTCTTTTAATATAGAAGGAATTAAAGGGGATTTTAAAGGAGGTTTAAAGTGGGAATCTAAAGCTTATATTATTTCCGGTTTGCCTATTCCATTTGATTCAAGAGTTTCTAGTATAAACGCAGGGGTAGGTGCACCTTTTATTGAAACTAAAGTCCATGTTGATAAGCATGGAATTAGAATTTCTGGTGGGGTTTCAGGAAGATTTTGGAGGTAGTCTTGATTATTTTGGGCTAGGTATATTGGGTAAAGTAAATTTTAAATTCATAGGAAAAGG
>CALDUQ010000013.1 GCA_937924845.1 uncultured Flavobacteriaceae bacterium | reverse complement strand
GCGTTAGTAAAATTATTCCATTGTTAATGGAAGCCGCTTCTTTGATGTTTAAATAATTAACACCGTTTTTAAAAGTGTCAATTTGATGATTTAAGGTATTTAATGAAATGTTTTTCTCTTGCAGTTGTAATATGTCTTTTGAGCTTAGTTTCAATGTTTGTTGTTCAATAGTTTATTAATGTGTTTTACTGCTGTATTTAGCCTTTCTTGCTTATTGCCTTTTAATAACACGTACTGTTTATTGTACTTTTCTAAAGTGTTTTTAAAGGCATTAAACATTTTTTCACGTTCGTTAGGCTTATCTCTTAGGTCATCAGCTTCCCAAGGAATATCAATATAAGTTAAAAAATATAAATTATACTTATTTTTTAGAGCATATTCCTCAAGTAAAGGGTCACAAGACCCAGTGTAATACACCTCCGAATATACTTTTGTTTCTAGTAAATCTGTATCGCAAATTAAAATTTTATTTGCTTTTTTAGCTAGTTCATTTTCAAGATTCATTTGTCCGTATGCAATAGGTAATAAATCATGAGGTTCGCATGTTTTTTTTTCGTTATTCCATTTATTTTGTAAGTATTCTCGGGCATATTCTGGCACCCAAACCGAATTGTAATATCGTGCTAATTGCCTTGAAAGAGTGGTTTTGCCGGTACTTTCGGGTCCAAAAAGAACAATTTTTATACAAGTAGACTCTTTTTGTTTAAGTGATTTTTCCATGCTTTATATCCTAAATAGGCTAAAATTAAAAAAACGGTGTATTGTATTCCAGTAAATCCAAATCCTTTTATAAAATAAAGCGGAATAGAAAAAATATTGGTAATTATCCAAAACACCCAATGTTCGATTTTCTTTATAGCCATTAACCACATAGCTACAAATGCTGATGCCGTTGTTAAAGAATCTAAAAAAGGTATGGCCTCTCTAAAATTATCTAAATCACCAGAACTTAATTTATCATAAATAAACGCTAAAGTTTCTTTTATGTTAAGTTTAGGTACAACCTCAAAATAGCGATAAAGGCTTATAACAAAACCAGCAGCAAAGATAAATATACAAAAACCAAGCCATTTTTGTTTTACTGTTGTTTTAGATATGTTTAACTGTTCGTTGTTTTTGTTTTTTAAATACATCCAAGCATACCAACCGTATAAGCTCATAAGTGTATAATAAATGTTAATTATTAAATCACCAAATAAATTCCATTGTGATAATAAGTAAATGTAAATTGATGTGCTAATTATGCCTGTCGGAAAAACTAATACATTTTCTTTTTTAGCATATAATACACTAGCGATTCCTAGGGCCGCTGCTATGATTTCTAATAGTATATCTATAGCTGGAGCTGATTTGTAAGGTGAAATAAAAAAATCAATAATCTCGGTCATTATAGTGTCATTTTAGTTTGGAAAAGCAAATACACAGTAAAAATTTTCAATTTCAAAAAATTCAATTTCAAATTTTGTTTTTGTGTTAAAATAATTTATCCATGCCGTTGTATTACCGTTTTCTAACAAAAAGGGTAATACTAAAATATGTTGTTTAAAGCTTAGCCCAACAGTATTAAATATTTTATATAGCGCTTCTTTAGCGCCCCAAATTACGGTTAATTTATTTATAGATAAAGGGTTTGTAGTGTCAATAAATCTTGTTTCAAAATCAATAAATTTATGTACAATTTTTAATATTTTAGGTCTTTGTTTTTCAATGTCAATACCTACAGGTTTCTCGCTAATAATTACTGCCGAAAAGTTAAAAGAGTGTGTAATTGAAATGTGTTTTTTGTCGGCCAAATGCGGTTTTCCATTAGTGTCATAGCTCAAATCTAAATCACTATAGCCAAAGCTTTTTAACAGGTGTCTTACGCTTAAAAACCCGCATTGATGCAGTTCGCTTTTCATGCCCATAACGCGTTGCAAATGTTTTGGCTGTAACTCTATGTTTTTAAACAATTCGTCTTTAGATTCTGTGATTTTCCAAATTTTAACAGTGGTATGGTCGTTTGGCGTAAGTGTTTTGTAAAGCGGCATTTAATTTTATAAATGTTAATGATTATCTTTGCACACGATTTTGATTTAAACAAATATACAATTATGAGTACAAAAACCATTGCATATGTGCCTAATAAGGTAAAAGATATGTCGCTTGCTGCATGGGGGCGAAAAGAGATAAAATTAGCTGAAGCTGAAATGCCTGGATTAATGAGTCTTCGTGAGGAATATGGTGCATCTCAGCCGCTTAAAGGGGCAAGGATAGCTGGTTGTTTACACATGACTATTCAAACTGCTGTGCTTATAGAAACACTACAAGCATTAGGGGCTGAGGTAACTTGGAGTTCTTGTAATATTTTTTCTACTCAAGATCAAGCTGCTGCTGCAATTGCTGATGCTGGTACTGCGGTTTACGCTTGGAAAGATATGAACGAAGAAGAGTTTGATTGGTGTATTGAGCAAACTTTATTTTTCGGCGAAGACCGAAAACCGTTAAATATGATTTTGGATGACGGTGGCGATTTAACTAATATTGTATTAGATAAATACCCTGAATTAGCACCTGGAATTAAAGGACTATCGGAAGAAACAACAACAGGGGTTCATAGGTTATACGAGCGTGTAAAAAATGGAACGTTAACTATGCCAGCTATTAATGTTAATGACTCTGTAACTAAATCTAAATTTGACAACAAATATGGTTGTCGAGAAAGTGCTGTAGATGCGATTCGTCGTGCAACCGACTTAATGTTGGCAGGAAAGCGAGTTACAGTTTGTGGTTATGGTGATGTAGGTAAAGGTACCGCAGCTTCATTTAGAGGCGCTGGTAGTATTGTAACTGTTACCGAAATTGATCCAATTTGTGCTTTACAAGCTGCGATGGATGGGTTTGAAGTTAAAAAACTTGAAACTGTAGTTGGTAATTCAGATGTTGTAATTACTACAACCGGTAATAAAGATATTGTACGTGGTGAGCATTTTGAAGCATTAAAGGACAAGGCTATTGTTTGTAATATTGGTCATTTTGATAATGAAATTGATATGGCTTGGTTAAACCAAAAATATGGTAATACTAAAGATACGATAAAGCCACAAGTTGATAAATATAATATTAATGGTAACGATGTTATTGTGCTTGCAGAAGGTCGTTTGGTTAATTTAGGCTGTGCTACAGGCCATCCTAGTTTTGTAATGAGTAATTCGTTTACAAACCAAACTTTAGCTCAAATTGAGTTATGGAACAATAGCGACAATTATAAAAATGAAGTTTATATGTTGCCAAAGCACTTAGATGAAAAAGTTGCTAAATTACATTTGGCTAAAATAGGTGTTGAGCTTACCGAACTTAAAGAAGATCAAGCTAAATACATTGGTGTAACTGTTGAAGGGCCTTTTAAACCAGAACATTACCGTTACTAATAAATTTGTTTTTAGATTATAAAAAAAAGCCCGACACAAAATTGTGTCGGGCTTTTTTTTATAATGATTGTATTATCCTAAAAATGGGTAACGATAATCGGTTGGTGTTACAAAAGTCTCTTTTATTAATCGTGGTGAAACCCAACGTAATAAGTTTTGTGGACTACCAGCTTTGTCGTTAGTACCCGATGCACGCGCACCGCCAAAAGGTTGTTGTCCAACTACTGCTCCTGTTGGCTTATCATTTATATAAAAATTACCAGCAGCATCCTGAAGCTCTTTTGTAGCCTCTTCAATAGCATAACGATTTGTTGATAAAATCGCACCAGTTAATGCATAATCGCTAGTGCTATTCACTAATTTTAGCGTTTCAGTATATTTTTCAGCATCATAAACAAATATTGTAATTACAGGGCCAAAAAGTTCGTCACACATGGTAATATATTTAGGGTCTGTAGTTACTATAACGGTAGGTTCTATAAAGTAACCTTTGCTTTTATCGTAATTTCCGCCTACAATAATTTCAGCATTACTATCAGTTTTAGCTTGATCAATATAAGTAGCTAGTTTATCAAATGAGCCTTCGTGAATTACGGCAGTAATAAAATTTTCTAAATTTTCTGGCGATCCCATTTTAAATGATTTCACGTCTTCAATTACAAAATTTTTCACCTCTTCCCATATGTTTGAAGGTATATAAGCCCTTGATGCAGCACTGCATTTTTGACCTTGAAACTCAAATGCACCTCTGCTTATTGCGGTAGCAACTTGTTTTGGTACTGCCGATTTGTGAGCAATTATAAAATCTTTTCCACCAGTTTCGCCAACAATACGTGGGTAAGTTTTATAGGTATGAATGTTAGTGCCTATTTGTTTCCATAATTCTTTAAAAATAAATGTTGAGCCTGTAAAATGTAGTCCCGAAAAATCTGGGCTTGCTAAAACCGTATCTGTAATCATTTTTGGATCACCAAAAACAACATTAATTACCCCATCGGGTACACCTGCTTCTTTAAAAACATCCATGATGATTTTTGCTGAAAATATTTGACTATCACTAGGTTTCCAAACTACAACATTGCCCATTAACGCCATACATGATGGGAGGTTTCCTGCGATAGCAGTAAAATTAAAAGGGGTGACAGCATAAGTAAAACCTTCTAGAGGTCTATATTCAACACGATTCCAAGCATCGCTAGTGCTTTTAGGTTGATCTTTATATATTTCAGTCATAAACTGAACGTTAAAGCGTAAAAAATCAATAAACTCACATGCCGAGTCGATTTCTGCTTGATGTACAGTTTTTGATTGTGCCATCATTGTTGCGGCATTAATTTTTGCGCGATACGGCCCAGCGATAAGCTCGGCTGCTTTTAAAAAAATACCTGCACGTTGTTCCCAAGGTAATTGTGACCATGATTTTCTTGCTTCTAAAGCAGTAGTAATGGCTTGTTCTACATGTGTTTTTTCGGCGAGGTGATAATGGCCTACAATGTGTTTATGGTCATGCGGCGGAGACATTGGTTTGGTGTTTCCTGTGGTAACATCTTTGCCATTAATGTAAAATGGCACATCAATAGAGCTGTTATACATTTTTTTATAAGCTTCAAGAACAGCTTTGCGTTCTGGAGTTCCAGGTGCATAACTTTTGATTGGTTCATTAATCGCTTCAGGTACTTTAAAAAAACCTTTTCCCATAATTGTATTTAGTATATGATTAGAATTTTAGTAATGTTTTTATAATATATAAGGATGTTAATTTACAACTTTTGCATATAAATCAAAATCGGCAGCGTCTATTATTTCTACGGTAGTGTATTCGCCTGTTTTTAAATACACGTCTTTTGCATTAATTAACACCTCGTTGTCAACATCGGGCGAATCAAACTCTGTTCTACCTACAAAGTAATCACCTTCTTTGCGGTCAACAACAATTTTAACGATTGATCCTATTTTTTGCTGGTTTAATTCCCATGAAATTTGTGATTGTATATCCATAATTTCATTGGCACGTTGTTGTTTTATTTCCTGCGGAACATCATCTGTTAAGTTAAAAGCATGTGTGTTTTCTTCGTGCGAATAGGTAAAACAGCCTAAACGTTCAAATCGCATATCTGTAACCCATTGTTTAAGTGTGTTGAAATCTTCTTCTGTTTCGCCAGGATAGCCTACAATTAAGGTTGTTCTAATGGCCATTTCGGGTACGGTTGCTCTAAATGACTTTAATAATTTGTTGGTTTTTTCCATGGTTGTGCCTCGTCGCATACTTTTTAATATGGCGTCTGAGATATGTTGCAACGGTATATCTAAATAATTACATATTTTAGGCTCAGCTTTCATTATTTCTAGCACATCCATAGGAAATCCTGTTGGAAATGCATAATGTAAGCGTATCCATTCAATGCCATCTACCTTAACAAGATTTTTTAAAAGTTCGGCAAGATTTCGTTTTTTATATAAATCTAAACCATAATAAGTTAAATCTTGAGCGATTAATATAAGTTCTTTAACACCTTTTGCTGCTAATTTTTCAGCTTCGATAACTAAGTTTTCAATGGGTTTAGATTTGTGTTTACCTCGCATTAATGGTATTGCACAAAAACTGCATGGCCTATCACACCCTTCTGCAATTTTTAAATAGGCATAATTTTTTGGTGTGGTAGTTAAACGTTCGCCTATAAGTTCATGCTTATAGTCGGCACCTAATGCTTTTAAAAGAGCAGGTAGTTCGGTGGTTCCAAAATATTGATCTACATTAGGGATTTCTTTTTGTAAATCGGGTTTGTAGCGTTCACTCAAGCAACCTGTAACAAATACTTTGTCAACAATGCCAGCTTCTTTTTTTTGAGCGTAATCGAGTATGGTGTTTACACTTTCTTCTTTTGCATTATCTATAAATCCGCAGGTATTAATAACTACAATATTACCTTCTTGCTCATGCACAACATCTTTGTTGTTGGCTTTTAGTTGTCCCATTAAAACTTCACTATCGTAAACATTTTTACTACAGCCTAATGTAACCACATTAATTTTATTTTTTTTTACAGATTTGGTACGCATCTTAATGTATTCTCTTAATTACTAGTTGTTTTTAATGTTAGCTAAGGTGGTTTTATTTAAAAAAAGAATCTACAAACTCAAATTTATTAAAAACTTGTAAATCTTCTATTCCTTCACCAACACCAATATATTTTACTGGAATTTGAAATTGATCGCTAATGCCAATTACAACACCACCTTTGGCAGTTCCATCAAGTTTTGTAACAGCTAGGGAGGTAACTTCGGTAGCTGCCGTAAATTGTTTAGCTTGCTCAAATGCATTTTGACCTGTAGAACCATCCAAAACTAGTAAAACGTCATGAGGAGCATCGTCAATTACTTTTTGCATCACGCGTTTTACTTTTGTAAGCTCGTTCATTAAATTTACTTTATTGTGAAGACGACCTGCTGTGTCGATTATAATAACATCGGCATTTTGAGCAACGCCAGATTCTAAGGCATCAAAAGCAACTGAGGCAGGATCGCTACCCATTTCTTGTTTAATGATTGGGATGTTTACACGATCGGCCCAAACTTGTAATTGGTCAATTGCAGCTGCTCTAAAAGTATCGGCAGCACCTAAAACTACATTTAAACCTTGTTTTTTTAATTGGTAAGCAAGTTTGCCTATGGTAGTGGTTTTGCCAACACCATTTACACCAACGACCATTATAACGTGAGGTTTATCAGATTTTTTAATTACAAACTCAGTTTCATTTCCAGAATCAATTTCTGATAATAATCCTGCGATTTCTTCTCTTAAAATCTGATTTAGCTCTTTAGTGCCAAGATATTTGTCTTTGGCCACACGAGCTTCAATGCGGTCAATTATTTTTAATGTTGTATTTACACCAACATCGCTAGTTACTAAAACTTCTTCAAGGCTATCTAATACATCATCATCAACTTTAGATTTGCCTGCAACAGCTTTATTTAGCTTGGTAAAAAACGAAGATTTTGATTTTTCTAAACCTTTATCTAGGGTTTCTTTTTTATCAGAAGAAAATACGTTTTTAAAAAAACTCATTAGGTTGTGTTTTTAAAATTTGAAAGTCATTAAAGTTATAACAAATTTATTTTCTTTTTGTTGTTTTAAAAAAAATGTTGTAGTTTTTTAATTGACTATATATAGAAAAAGCAGCTCTCAAAATTAGAAAGCTGCTTTAAAATATTGTAATAGTAAAGGACTTATTTTTTAGCTAAAAAGTCATTTACTTGGTCTGGATTCATTATAGATTCTACAAACATGTAAGCTCCTGTTTTTGGAGATTTTACCATTTTTATAGCTTTTGTTAATCTTTTAGATCCTGTTTGTAAAGTTGCTACGGATTTTTTTGCCATGACTTAGTGTGCTTAAAATTATTTAATTTCCTTGTGAACAGTCATACGCTTAAGAATAGGATTAAATTTTTTAATCTGCATTCTATCTGGCGTGTTTTTTTTGTTCTTAGTTGTTATATACCTAGAAGTACCTGGTTTTCCAGATTCTTTGTGTTCAGTACACTCTAATATAACTTGTATTCTATTTCCTTTTTTTGCCATTGTAAATTGGTTTTATTTTCGATACAACGAAAAATATCATTACACTATATTGGGTTATTTTAAAAACCCTTTAGATTTAGCTTCTTTAATTGCTGCGGTAATCCCTATTTTATTAATAGTTTTTAACGCTGAAGTAGATACTTTTAAAGTTACCCACTTATCTTCTTCAGGAAGGTAAAAACGCTTCTTAACAAGGTTAGCATTAAATTTTCGCTTTGTGCGATTTAATGCATGAGAAACATTGTTTCCAACCATAGCTTTTTTTCCTGTAAGTTCACAAACTCTTGACATGATTTTATAACTTTAAAAATTGTGTTGTTTTTAAACGAGGTGCAAATTTACAAATTCTTTGTGGTTGAGCAAATTAAATTTAGCAATTTTTTAAAATTTCTTTTTCAAGTAGCTCAAATGCCTTGTATGTTGCTTTTTGTATAACTCTAAATCTGTTTTTTCCAAAGTTAAATTGTTTTGAAATTGTATAATTAGGTGTGGCAATACTTATTATAACTGTACCAACATCTGTGTTTGAGTCGCCTTTTGATGGGCCAGCAACTCCTGTAGTGGCAATAGCGTAAGCGCTATTGTATAGCTTTTTAACGCCATTAGCCATCGCCTCGGCAACTTTGGTGCTTACTACGCCATATGTTTTTATAATATCGGTACTGATGCCTAAAACATCAATTTTTGATTGTGTTGCGTATGTAGTTATGCCGCCATTGTAAAATGCCGATACACCTGGATTTGCCGTTATTTGTTTAGAAATTTCACCTCCTGTACAACTTTCCGCGACAGCGAGCTTTAAATTATTAGCTTTTAATAGTGCTCCAATTTGCATAATTCGGTTTGGTTCATTATCAAAATGATGGTCAATATTTTTTAACAACGGTTTTAATAAATTGATTTGTTGTTGCATTGTGGTAACAACCTTGTTCTTATCAGTGTCTTTTGCTGATAATCGTAAGCGAACACTTCCTAAACTTGGTAAATAAGCAAGTTTTATAAAATGCGGCAAATTGTTTTCAAATTCGCTAATTTGTTCTGCTATTACACTTTCGCCAACGCCATATGTGATTATGGTTTGATGCTCGATGTATGGTAATTGATATGTTTTTTCTAATTTTGGTATGACGGCATTGGTAATTAATGCCTTCATTTCGTAGGGTACACCTGGTAGTGCAACAAATGTTTTATTGTTGTTGTTTATCCAAATGCCAGAGGCGCTACCAACCGTGTTTATTAGGGTTTCTGATTTTGATGGCATCAAAGCCTGGTCAATATTAACCTGTTGTAATGGCTTTTTTATAACATTTTGCCATAAATGCGTTATGTTGTCTAGTGCAGCTTTATCTACTACGAGTGTGTCGTTAAAATAATTTGCTATGGTAGTTTTGGTGATGTCGTCTTTTGTTGGGCCAAGTCCTCCTGTAATTATAATAATGTTTGCATTTTGTTCGGCTTCTTTTAGTGCTTTTAAAATGTGTGCTTTGTCGTCTTGTATTGACGTTATTTGATAAACTGAAACGCCAATTTTGTTTAAAGCTTTGCTTATAAATGCAGAGTTAGTATCTACAATTTGCCCTATTAAAATTTCGTCACCTATGGTTATTATTTCTGCAAGCATTATAAGTTATAATCGTTTTTAAGTTGGTTTATGGCTAGTTCAAGTATTTCAATAAAATGAGATATTTTATCATCTATAGGGGTATCTTTTTTTTCTAAGCCCCATTTTTCGATGGCTTTGGCGTGGTTTATTAAATCAATACCAAATAAATCAAGATTAGGTTTTATTTTATGGCTGGATTGATAAACTAAAACGTGATTTTTTTCAGAAAAGGCTAATTTTAAGTTATTTAAATCGCTAGGTGTTTCGTTTAAAAATGTGGAGACAATATCTTTGATAAAGTCTTGGTCGTCGCCCGCTAATTCTTCTATTTTTTCTAAATTATAATGTTTATCCATAAGTTATTTTATTTTTATTGAAAACATTTCGTTTTTTTCGATGTAGCCTGTTAGTGTGTCATTGGCATTTACTTTACCAACACCCGCGGGTGTACCAGTAAATATAATATCGCCAATTTTTAAGGTAAAATACTGTGAGATGTAGGCAATAAGTTCGTCAATTTTCCAAAGCATTAGTTTTGAATTGCTGTTTTGAACTTCAGTGTCATTTTTAAGTAGGCTAAAATTGATATTGTTTACATCATTAAAATCAGATTTTGGTAGCCATTTACCAATTAGTGCTGAGCCGTCAAATGCTTTTGCTTTTTCCCACGGGTGGCCTTTGGCTTTTAGTTTACTTTGTAAATCACGAGCTGTAAAATCTATGCCTAAGCCAATGTCATTATAATATTTATGGGCAAATTTTTGATCAATGTATTTACCTACTTTAGTGATTTTAACTAATATTTCGACCTCATGATGTATATCGTTCGAAAAATCTGGAATAAAAAAAGGTTGTTTTTTTGGGATAATTGCAGAGTCGGGCTTTAAAAACAATATTGGGTTTTCTGGTTTTTCGTTTTTAAGCTCGTTTATATGTTCGGTGTAATTACGCCCTACGCAAATAAGTTTCATTATAAGTGGTTTACGTTTATTATAGAAAGTTGATATAACTTCGTTTTATTGTTTTTTTTGAATCAGTAACGTTAATTCTTCTACTAAATAACAGTGCTGTTTAGTAGATTATTGTTGTTTTAATAATAACGCAATTAATTTTATTTTTTATTCGTCTTCAAACTCAACAGTTACGTCAAAATATTTTGGGTTATTATTAATTTCAAATAAGTTTCCTGTAATTTCAATACCCTTGAAATTAGGTAAAATTCGAACATTTTCATTTGCAACACTTTTTATTTTATAAGGAAATATATACCTTGATTTAAATCTAATCATATTAGCCATAGGATTATCTTTTGTTAAGGTAGTATCTTTATTTTTAGAAGTTTCTGATACGCCTAATGAATTTAACTTTACAGAAAAAGAGGATTTACTAAAATTTAAGTCATAATATTTGTTGAAATCTGGTATGCCATTACCTTTTCCCTTTTTGTTTTTTTTAGTCTTATCCGAAAATAATTTTAATTCTTTGATTTTTTGATCTTGTAATTTTTCTCCGAATAATTTTAATTCAGAAACATCGTCAAACTGATAATCAATTTTCATTACACTTTTTTTTGATATCGAATCAATTTTTAAATGCAAGCTAAAGCGCTCTAGCTGTTTTATTTTATCCTGCTTTTCCTTACTTAATTTAGAGATGCTATCTTTTTTTAATTCCAAAAATTCAGAAAAATTTATTAAAGTGTCTAATTGTTTGGTGTTGCTGTCTTTTTCAACATTATTTCCCATTTTCATCATTTCAGAAAAATCAAACCCTAAGCTGTAATTTCCACTACCATTAGGTTCAAATTTTGTTTCTTGAACAATTTCACAACTTGTAAATAAAATTAACGTTAGGGCAAAGGCTATTGTTTTCATCTTTATTTTTTTGTGGCTAAGGTATTAAAAATGGATGTGTTTTTTAGAGAATCTCAGTATGCACATTGTTTCGGTACTAGGTAAGCAAATAAAAATAAAAAAACCGTTAGAATACTCGCGAATCAAAAAGTTAAAGTAGATAATTGCTTACGATATTAATGGTAGTTTTTTTAGTTTGTAATTATTACTAATAAAGGTGAAATTCCATTGTTAAATGAATGTATGCAAATTGCTAAAATTACTCCAGAACTTAATCTTGCATAACTATAAATAAATCCTGCTACAAAATGCGGTAGCATCACTATTGGCGAGTAAATTAATAATTTGTTTGTTATTTCATAATCAGTTATATGTAAAAAACTAAATAATAAAAGTAAGGTGTAAAATATTTTTCGTCTATTTGTTTTCCAAATTTCGAAAAATAAGTCATCACGTTTGTGATTTAAAATTAAACAAATACTGATGCCAATCCCTAGGGCAATTAGGACGCAATATAGTCGGTCAAATTCAGATAGTTTTTTTAAAGTGAAGTAGGATATTCCAATTATAGTTATTGTTATATTCCTTTTTGAAAATAATAATCCTATTCTATAGGTGTATTCTTCTATAATCGGCGCAATAATAACAATCATTAACACTTTTGTTAGTGGGGTATAATTGCTAAGTTTTTCTAAAGTTATGCGTTTGGGTATATCAAAAATGTTATGATAATCTAAAAAAAGCGTTATCCCAAAGCAAAGTGCTTTTAGAAGTGTTAAGATTAGATACAATTTTAATCCAAGAAATATGGTTTCTTTTAAGTTGCGTTTCTCTTGAGGTAAAAACCCCGATTTAATTAAAAGTCTAATATTTTTTAATTCATTCAAACCGTTTCTGGCACTAAAATTACATTTTTTAAAAATATTAACAACTACGTCAACTTATTATTTAAGGCACGTAATTTAATAGCTGTTAATACTTTTTTTGTGTATAACGGGAAATCGGCATTTAAAATCCAGCCAAAATAACCAGGTTCTTTTTCTAGCACGTCGGTAACTCGTTTGCCTTTATGTTTTCCGAAGGCAAAGCACTCTTCATTATTTTTATTGTAATTAATGAATCCTGCAAAATCAGCAAACTTTTTATGTGCGCTAAAATCGGCCAAAAATTTAGTGTTATTTTCTAAATCGTCATAACGATCTACTTGAGCTTTTAAAATTTCAAACGTCGCATTGGTGTCGGCCTCAGCGCTATGGGCATTGTCTAGGTTTTGGTTACAATAAAATTTATAAGCAGCCGATAATGTACGTTGTTCTTTTTTATGAAAAATGGTTTGCACATCAACCGAGACTCTGTTTTTCATGTCAAAATCAATATCGGCACGTAACATTTCTTCCGCCAAAAGCGGAATATCAAATCTATTTGAATTAAAACCTCCTAAATCAGAGTCTTTAATCATGTTATTTATCTCATGTGCTAACTGTTTAAAAGTAGGCTCGGAGGCAACTTTTTCGTTAGTTATACCATGAATTGCAATTACTTCGCTAGGGATTTCCATTTCTGGATTTACCAGCCAAGTTTTGCTTTCTTGTGTGCCGTTTGGAAATACTTTTAAAATAGAAATTTCTACAACTCTATCTTTTGTGATATTTATGCCTGTTGTTTCTAGGTCAAAAAAACAAATTGGTTTACTTAGTTTTAAATTCATAACTGCGTTGTTTTTTTAAATATCTCTATTAATGTCCCAAGCTTCAAGGTAATCTTTTACTGCTTTTACAAATTGACCGCCTAGCGCCCCGTTTACAACACGATGGTCATACGAGTGTGATAAAAACATTTTGTAGCGAATACCAATAAAATCACCATCGGGAGTTTCAATAACTGCAGGTACTTTACGGATTGCCCCTAAAGCTAAAATTGCAACTTGAGGTTGGTTTATGATTGGTGTGCCCATAATACTACCAAAAGTACCTACGTTGGTAACGGTGTAAGTGCCACCTTGGATATCGTCTGGTTTTAGTTTGTTGTCTCTAGCTCTGCTTGCTAAATCATTAACTTGCTTAGCCATGCCAACAAGGTTAAGTTGGTCGGCATTTTTTATAACAGGTACAATTAAGTTGCCATCAGCAAGTGCGGCAGCCATACCTAAATTGATGTTTTTCTTTTTGATAATTTTATCACCATCTACCGCAATGTTTATCATAGGAAATTGCCTAATAGCCGCAGCAACAGCTTCCATAAAAATAGGAGTAAAAGTTAAATTTTCGCCTTCTCTGGCTTTAAATGAGTCTTTAACCTTTTTTCTCCAATTCCAAATATTGGTAACATCGGCCTCAATAAACGATTGCACGTGTGCCGAGGTTTGAATGGAGTCTACCATGTGTTTTGAAATAAGTTTGCCCATTCGAGACATTTCAATAATTTCATCCTCACCGTTTGAAGCTATTACAGGTTGTGTTATAGGTGTAGCTTTTGTAGCGGTTTTGGCAATGCTATTGTTTGTTGTGTTGCCTTGTGATTTGTCATTTATATACGACAGAATATCGTTTTTAGAAACTCGCCCGTCCATGCCAGTACCTGGAATAGCATCAAGTTCTGCTTGAGAAATTTGCTCTTGCTTAGCAATATTTTTAACTAATGGCGAGTAAAATCGTTCTGTTGATGACTGCACAGGTGCAACAACTTGTTTTGCGGTTTCGACCGATTTTTCGATTTGATTTACCTCAGTCGTGATTACTTCGGGAGTTATTTGTGGGGTTTGAGTCGAGGATACATCATCATTATCTTTATTGCTTTGGTCTTCGCCTTCAACTTCAATAATAGCAATGGTAGCGCCTACCTTAACCACATCATCAACGTCATATAATTTTTCAACTAATATACCATCAACTTCACTAGGTACTTCGCTATCCACTTTGTCGGTTGCAATTTCAAATACTGCTTCGTCCATTTCAATAGTGTCGCCTACATCTTTAAGCCATGAGGTTAAAGTTGCTTCTGCAACACTTTCGCCCATTTTAGGTAGTTTTAATTCGAATTTTGCCATATCTTTATTAAAAAGCTGTTTTGTTTATTTGTTTTACAAAATTAATCAAAAATGAAACGTTTTATTGTGATTAATTTAAAATTTTGATACGTTACTAAATGTCTTTAATTTTTTAATGAAAGTTCAAAAGGGATTCGGTTTAAAATACTTCGTCCAAGTGTAATTTCATCGGCGTACTCTAGCTCGTCTCCAACCGAAATGCCTATTGCTATGGTTGAGGTTTTTACATTATAATCTTGTATTTGTTTATAAATGTAAAAATTAGTGGTATCACCTTCCATAGTTGAGCTTAATGCAAAAATTAACTCTTTAATTTCGCCTTGTTTTACTTTGTTAATCAATGAGTTAATTGTTAAATCATGCGGTCCAATACCATCCATTGGCGATATTTTGCCGCCAAGCACATGGTACAAGCCTTTAAAAGAGCTTGTGCTTTCAATAGCCATAACGTCCCTTATATCTTCGACAACACAAATTATATCTTGATTTCTGAAAGCATTATTACAAATTTCGCACAAATCCATGTCACTAATATTATGGCATTTTTTGCAAAACTTTATTTGGTTTCGCATTGCTGTAAGGGCTTCGGTTAAGTGAAAAGTTTGCGATTCGGGTTGCTTTAATAAGTGTAATACTAATCGTAAAGCGGTGCGTTTGCCAATGCCTGGTAGTTGAGATATCTCACTAACAGCATTTTGAAGAAGTTTTGATGAAAATTCCATTGCCGCAAAATTAATAGTTATGCCACAATATTACTAATTTTATACATCGTATTATTTTGTATTTTGCCGCTATAAAATTTACCTATGTCACCATTACAAATTCTAATATTAATCGCATCATATTTTCTTGTACTTATTTTAATTTCATACTTTACAGGTAAAGAAGATTCTAATACGGCATTTTTTAAAGCCAATAAATCAGCGCCTTGGTATTTGGTTGCTTTTGGTATGATAGGTGCGTCATTATCGGGCGTTACATTTATTTCGGTGCCTGGAGCAGTCGAAGCAAAACAATTTGGTTACTTTCAAGTTGTTTTGGGGTATTTAGCAGGTTACTTGGTTATTGCATATGTATTGCTACCGTTGTATTATAAATTAAATTTAACTTCAATATACAGCTATCTTCGTGATCGGTTTGGTAATGTAAGTTACAAAACAGGAGCTGTTGCATTTTTAATATCGCGGGTGGTTGGGGCAGCATTTAGGTTGTTTTTGGTTGCCAAAGTATTACAATTGTTAATTTTTGATCAGCTGGGGTTACCGTTTACTGTTACTGTAATTATTACCATAGCTTTAATTTGGCTATACACATTTAAGGGTGGTATTAAAACCATTATTTTTACCGATACTTTGCAAACTTTGTTTATGTTAATATCAGTTAGTGTTACCATAATGTTTTTAGCATCAGCATTAGATTTAAATAGCATAACGGCCCTTATAGATCATGTTTCGCAAAGCGAAATGAGTAAAGTTTTCTTTTTTGATGAGGTAAATGATTCACAATATTTTATAAAAAGTTTTTTAGCAGGTATGTTTATTACCATTACTATGACGGGACTTGATCAAGATATGATGCAAAAAAACTTAACCTGCAGAAGTTTAAAAGATGCTCAAAAAAACATGGTGGTTTTTAGCGTTGTACTCGTGTTTGTAAACCTATTGTTTTTGGTGTTAGGCTTATTGTTAACACAATACGCACAGGTAAATGGCATAGCAGCAACAAAAGACAATTTATTTCCAACCATAGCAATGTTGCCAGAGCTTGGCGTAATTACAACCGCATTTTTTTTATTGGGTTTAATTGCAGCGGCATATTCAAGTGCCGATTCGGCATTGACATCTTTAACAACATCATTTTGCATTGATATTTTAGATTTAGAAAAACGCACCGAGATACAACAAAAGCGTTTGCGTAAGCAAGTTCATGTTTTATTTAGCGTTATTTTAATTGTAGTTATTGTCATTTTTGATTCGGTATTTACAGATGTGTCTGTAATATGGGAATTGTTTAAAGCAGCAGGATACACTTATGGGCCTTTATTAGGTTTATTTGCCTTCGGAATTTATACCAATTATAAAGTTTTAGATAAATTTGTTTGGATACTTGCCGTGATTGCGCCTATACTATCGTTTGTTTTAAATAAATATTCCGAAAATTTGTTGTTTGGTTATCAAATAGGATTTGAAATTTTAATAATTAATGGATTATTAATGTTTTTAGGACTTTTGTTAATATCAAAAAAGAAAAATGCTGTAGGGTAATATTTTATGTAATTTAGCTCTTTAATTCCAGACTATTTTTTAATGTGTACAGTTTCAATCATACCGCAAGGACAAAATAATTTTGTTTTAACATCAAGTCGAGACGAGGCGCCCGATAGAATTGCGTTAGTTCCCGATTTTTATAATGAAAAACAAGTTAAAATGCTTTATCCTAAAGATGAAGTAGGAGGAGGAACTTGGATAGGGGTTAGTGAAAAAAACAGACTTATTTGTTTGCTTAACGGTGGGTTTGTAAAACACAAAATTAACTCTAAATATAGGCATAGTAGGGGAGTTGTTGTTAAAGATTTACTGGCTTGCGATACTATTGAAACTAAAGTACAAGCATATGATTTAAATAACATTGAACCATTTACTATTGTTATTGCCGATTGGAATACAGATTTAAAGTTTTATGAATTGGTATGGGATTTTAATAAAAAACACTTTAGTCAATTGCCGTTAGCACCAAAAATTTGGTCGTCATCTACATTATATGATGATATGATGAAAAACGAACGCTTAAACTGGTTTAATACTTATAAAAACGAAACAGAATTAACTAACACTAGCATGTTTAATTTTCATAAAACTGCCGGTTGTGGTTGTAAAGATTATGATGTGGTTATGGATCGCGGTTTTGTTAAAACCACAAGTATAACTCAAGTCGAAAAAGTAAATGCCAACGTTGTTATGAAGCAATATAGATTTAATGACGACGTAATGGTTTCTAAAACTTTTACTAATGAATAATAGTACAGGCATTATCATAACACTTGCTTATCCAGAAACAGTAGTGCGATTAGCTAAAGAGTGGTATTCGCCACTATTACGATTTTTTGGCTTAGGAAAAAAAGGTTATATACGCGCAGGTCATGCTGCTTTGGTGTTGATTGATAAAAAAACAGGTGCTTTAGATTATTATGATTTTGGGCGTTATATAACACCACAAACCTATGGTAGGGTGCGAAGTAAGCGTACTGATGCTGAGTTAAATTTTCCGCTAAAGGCGGAAATATCAAAAACAGGAATGCTTAAAAATAGCACAGCTATACTAAAATTTTTGGCTACCAACCCGAGCTTAACTCATGGCGAAGGCAATATGTTTGCGTCAATTACCAATAGTGTAGATTATGATTTGGCTAAAAATTATATAAATACACTCCAAGATAAACAGTTAATACGCTATGGTGCGTTTATAAAAACAGCAACTAATTGCGCCCGATTTGTAACTGATACCATAATAGCAGCGGTGCACAATGATAATATAAAAACCAATTTAATAAAGTCAAATAAGTTTACGCCAAGCACCATTGGTAATGTTATTTTAGCTAGTGATATCGACCAGTTATTTGAAGTCGATGTTAATGGCGTTGTTAAATCTTTTAGTCCGCCAAAAAAATGGTCAAATATTAAGTATAATGTGAGTTATTTTATAGATTCATTAAAACAATATACACCTACAACGGAAGGAACACTTGTGGCGCCAATTGATAATAATTTAGTTTTGCCTCATGCACAATGGCTAGGAGGTATAGGGTCGGGGGCGTGGTTTGAACTTTATAAAACGCAAAAACATGATGAGTATCGTGTTCGCCGAATTTCGCCAAACCGTATTGATGTTGATGCTATTTTTAAAATAGATAACCCAAATTTTGATTATAACACTGCTTATCACTTTGATTATCCCTCAAATTGTTATAGGTGCGTAATTGTTCAAAATGGAACGGTATATAATTTAAGTTTCGTTAAGGCGTATAGTTTAGTTTTGTGTAAACAATATGCTTAGTCATAAAAAAAACCTTCGGTCAGGAAGGTTTTTACTAATACAATTTTAAACTTTAAATATGAATTTAATTAATTGTAGAAAAAATTTTTAATTAAATTTAATTCAGAGCTATTAATATCAATTTTTGAAATAACTGATTTTAAACTCAATATCTCTTTTGGTTTCATTTTATTACCTAGTACGCGAGCAATTAAAAAACCTTTGTTTTTAGCACTTGTAAAAATAATTAGTTCATCAATTTCGGTATCATTACCAATATATTTTATTAAAATTTTTCCGTCAATATTATTGCCTGCTCGTAATAACTCAAAATATTTTTCATTTTTTAAAATCGTATTAACAGTTTTAACTTCGTTGTTAAAATTTTCAATATTTTGAGCTTTAAGTGAATAGGTTAAAACATTAATTTTATTGATAGAATTGTATGCTTTTTTTTGAATAGCATCAAGGCTGTCGGTATTTATTTTTAAAATAGATGCAGGAATATCAACCGTCATAAAATTTTGCATTTCTTGATGATTTACAAAATAAGATTGTAAGGTTGGTTTTTGTTTGCAACTAGCAAAACATAGGCATACAATTGCAATGTATAGCGTGTTAATGCGTTTCATGTTATTTGTTTTCATTTGCTTTTTCTAGATGTTCGCTACCAGGAATATCCATTTTGTTTAGCACTTTAGAGATTTGTTTTAATTCAATGTCACCAAGTATTGAAACAACAACGGTTTCAACAGTTCGTTTTTTGCCATTAATTTTAATGTTTTCTTTGTCAGTTAATTCCTTTAAGCCGTCAACAAACATTAAAAGCTCTTTAATGTGGTTTTCATTTTCACCTTCTTTTACATAAAATTTTACAGTTTGTTCGCCATCTTTAAAGCGCATTAACTCTTCTAGTTGCGCACTAGTTACATGTTTTTTTAAATCGGTACGCATTTGTTGAGAAACTAAGTTTTTGTCTGTTACGAGCCATTTTACATTTTTAATTTTTTTAACGGCATCAAATACAGCTTGGTCTTCAGGGTTATCTAGGTTTACGTTAATGCTGGCTAGCATCGAAAACATTTTTTGGTTAAGTACACCCGATGTAACACCGTCAATATCTTCGTATTTATCAAATAAGCCTTGCCCATATGATAGGATTGAACTTGCTAATACAACTAGTAGTAAGATTGATTTTTTCATAATATTTAATTTTATTGTTTTAATAATTTATTTGTGGTTTGTGTAAATTTTTTAGCGTAAACTATGTTTTTAGCACCTTTGGTAAAATTAGTTGAGGTTAATTGTGCAGTTTTAAAATGCATTAGCCCCTTGTCTAGGTTTGTGCCAATTAAACTTAAAACATGTTTTGCTTCATAAAAAGTAGCACGCTCTTTGTCGGTTAATTTTGCAACAGTATTAATTTTTGGTGTAAAATTAGATTTAAAATATATACCAAGGCTTAGTATAAAAATAGCAGCTATGGCAAGCCATTTATAGTTTTTTTTAGTTGTAAGTGTTATTTTTTTTGTGCAGTCTTCATTTTGATTTGCTTGATAGTAGTTAAAAAGTGTTTTGTAACTTTTTAAGTGAGGTGCTGTTTTTTTTTGAGAAAAATACAGTCGTAATTCCTGCTCTTCACTCAAACTAGTTTCACCATTTTCGTATTTGTTAACTAATTTTTCAATGTTATCTAATACCATAATCATGTGTTTTTGTTAATGCTTCCCTTACTGTTTTTCTGGCTCTTGATAATGCAACGCGTATTGTAGGTTCACTAATGTTTAAAATTTCAGAAATTTCTTTAAAGTCATACTGTTCAATATCTCTAAGCTGTATTATTAATTGCTGTTGTTTAGGTAAAGTTTGTATAATTTTTTCTACCCATTTTAAGCTATCATCAATTTCAATTTGTTTTTGTAGCAGTTTGTTTTTATCCTCATAATTTGTGTGCACCATTTTTATGTTTTGTGCATGTTTGGATTTTAGTTTGTCTAAGCAAAAATTTTTTGTCATTGTCATTGAAAACGCTTCGACGTTTTTATAATTAGCAATGTTGGCTTTGTTGTTCCATAATTTAATTAAAACCTCTTGTGTTGCATCTTCCGCTTCTTCTTTCGAAACTAATATCCGTTTGGCTAAACGATATAGTTTGTTTTTAAAAGGGTTCGTAATATTTAAAAATTCTAAAGCGTTCATGTTTTAAAATTGACCTAGTGATGCTTGTTTTCTTTATGACGATTGATTTTTAGTTTTGTTACAAAAATAATTGGCATTGTTTGCGTTTTACTATTTGTAGTAGTAATAATGAATGATTTTTGTTATTTTTACGACTATTAACAAGTAATTGTAAAATTAAATTGTATGCGTTTCTTTAAATTATTGCCGCTTTATAGCCTGTTTATTTTAAGTTTTAGTTGTAATAATGATGATGATTCGGTTACGCAAACCATTGACGGCGTTCCTGTAGCGCACGAATTTATTTGGAGAGGTATGAACCTATGGTACTTTTGGCAAGATGATGTTAATGACTTGCAAGACGACCGTTTTTCAACAAATAGTGAGTTTTCATCGTACTTAAATCAATTTTCCTCACCTCAAGATTTGTTCTCTGGATTACAATTTCACGAAGATCGTTTTAGTTTTTTTATAGAAGATTATAATGCATTTTTTGCTGCCCAATCGGGTGTTTCAACCAGCAATGGTCTAGAGTTTGGTTTAGCACGTATTAACGGTGGGTCAAATTTATTTGGTATTGTACGTTACATTTTACCCAATTCAAGTGCATCAACCCAAAATATTCAAAGAGGAGATGTTTTTACAACCGTAAACGGGGTGCAGTTAACCGATACAAATTTTAATGATTTGCTTAACGGGTCTGATACCTATACATTAAATATTGCTACTATTACTAATAATGTAATTTCAGAAACGGGTAACACGATTACTTTAACAAAATCGACTTTAACCGAAAATCCTGTGTTTATTACTAATACTTTAGAGGTAAGCGGTAATCGTGTTGGTTATCTTATGTATAATAGATTTACTAGTGATTTTGATACTCAGCTAAATACTGCTTTTGGGCAACTTGCAGCCGATGGTGTTACCGATTTAGTGTTAGATTTAAGGTATAATCCTGGTGGTAGTGTGCAAAGTGCAGTTTATTTAGCAAGCTTGATTACAGGGCAGTTTAACGGTGAGTTATTATTGCGTAGCCGATGGAATGATAAATGGCAAGAGCGTTTTAGTGATGAACAATTAAATAGATACTTTACAAATCAGTTGATAAATGGAGTTTCACTTAATAGTTTAAACTTAAATAGAGTATTTATTATCGCTCAACAAAGCAGCGCATCTGCAAGTGAATTGGTTATAAATAGTTTAGATCCTTATATAGATGTTATTCATGTTGGAGACGTTACTCGAGGTAAAAATGAATTTTCAACTACGCTTATAGATGTTCCTGATTGTAATTATATTTTAAACTCTAGTTGTAATCAAACCCCAAATACTGAGCATACATATGCAATACAACCTTTGCTAGGTAGGAATGAAAACGCTAATGGCTTTTCGGAATATACAGATGGGTTAATACCAGATGTTGTTTTTGCCGAAAATCTTTCTAATTATGGTGTTCTTGGTCGTGCTGATGAGCCTTTACTTGCTCGTGTTTTACGCATTATAGAAACTGGGTCATTAACAACACAAGTAAATACAGCTCCTGTTGCTCAAAACAACGTGTTTTATGATGAAGTGTATAGTAGTAATTTAAACACTCCAATGCGTGATAATATGTATATAGAATTTAAATAGCCTCGAGGCCATTTAAATAAGTAATTGCGTTAGGTCCTTCGTTAAATAATAAATCAAGAATACTTAAGTTTTCAATAAACCCATATTTATTTTCAAATACCTGGGTATAAGGCTTAAATTTAAATGCATGCGGTGTTTTTACCTTAGCGATATGACGTAAATCTTTGGTTTCAATAAGTGATTGCGTAGGCGTATAAGTATTTGTAAATGTATAAACATTGTCTATTTGTAAACACGCCATGATACATTCAATACAAGCGATATTAAAATCTAAAAGATGTGTTGCTTTTTTAGTAAAAAGAGGTGCGATATCATCCTCATAAAATTCAAAAAAAGGAGACGTTCGGTAAGCGCTTTGTAGCGATTTCCAATGTTGTGATTGCCAATAGGTATCGTTAACAATTTTGATGTCCTTATAATACTCTCTTTTTTTATGCGTATGTGTTACGGGTATATTTAGCGCAAGTTTTCCGTTGGCACCATAAATATAAGTTCGGTTTCTGTATGTTTGTTTTTGATAATTATCCGAAATTTCAAACACTAATTCAGCCGCGTTTACTATTTGCGTAAACGTATTTATAGTAGGGAAATAAGTGGGATGAATTAGAGTTTTCAAATTGTTAAATATATTAGCTTGTTTTCTTTTTCTTCCATTTGTTATAACCAAACCAACCTAGCAAAAGTATCGCAAATGGTATAAAATACGATGTTCGCTTGCCATCATATCCAACTGTAGTAAACACTCTATCGGTGCGTATTCTCCAATTTGCAAGCCCATCGTTTATCCCTTTTATACTCATCCAAATAAATATTGGCTTGCCAACAACATGATCAAAAGGTACATAGCCCCAACGTCTAGCATCAATTGAGTTGTTTCTGTTATCACCCATCATCCAATAATAATCCTTATTAAAGGTATAATTGGTAGCTAATTTGTTATTTATAAATATTTGCTTACCTTTTATATTTAAAGTATTGCCTTCATATTCGGTTATTATACGTTTGTATAATGGCAAAACATCTAGGTTTAAGTCAATTGTTTTTCCTGCCTGCGGAATATAAATTGGCCCAAAAAAATCGGTATTCCATCTGTACTCTGGGTCATGCGGAAATGTAGACGAATCAAACATGCCTTGATTAGCCTCATGTTTAATAATTTCTTTTACACTTGGGTGATTTTTAAACGCATTTACTGCAGTTTGAGTAGCTGCTGGTAAAATAATTTTATTACCGCTTTGATATATTCCATCGGTAATATCATATTTGTTTTTTAGGGTTTCAATAATTTTACTACTAAAGCTTTTTCCTGGTTTTAGTATAACTTCATAGCTATGTTGTAAAATTGCGCGGTCGGGTAATTCGGTTTGTTTACCGTTAATGTAAACGTATCCATTTCTAACTTCAAGCGAATCACCAGGCACACCTACACAACGCTTAACTAAATTTGTTTTTTTATCTATAGGTTTATAATAATTTCTGTCTGGAGTGAAATCATTCATGTCCTTTAAGGTGTCGGCAGGTTGGTTAAACACCACTATATCATTACGTTTTATACTTTGAAAACCAGGTATGCGCAAGTAAGGTAGTTGTAGTTTGTTTTTCCAAGAGGTGTTTTTCTTTTCGATAGTATCATTAAAAAGGTATGATTTTATATTTAAAACGGGAAGTGTGTCATGCACCATCGGAGCGGCTATAGTACTCATAGGTACCCTTGCGCCATAATGAAATTTACTCACTAATAAAAAATCGCCAACTAATAATGATTTCTCTAATGAGGAAGATGGGATTACATAAGGTTGTATAAAATAAGTGTGTACAATAGTAGCTGCTACAATAGCAAATAAAATTGAACTTACCCAATCACCAAATGCGCTAGTAGGTTTTAGACTTCGGTTTTTTATATATGTTACTTCAGCAATGTAATTAAGGTAATAAGTATATAGGCCTAGTGTGACAATAGCCAAAGTTGTATCTGTAAAGCTATTTTTACCAAAGCTTCGCGTGGTTTCAACCCATATTACAGGAAACATTATTAAATTTATTATTGGTAAAAATAATAACAGCGTCCACCAAGGCGATCTATTTATAATTTTCATTAAAATTATAGCATTATATATTGGGATAAATGCCTGCCAAGCTTGTTTTTCGGCTTTAATGTATAATCTCCATGTTCCTAGACCGTGAACTAGTTGAATACTTAAAAAAAAGATGAGCCACTGTGTTAATGTCATAACTTGTTTTTTTTACAAATTTGTAATAATTTGTTTAGTGTTGGTTTTGCTTTAATTAATATTAACCAATATTTAACACATCATTCATGCTGTAAATACCAGTTTTCCCAATAAGCCACTCTGCAGCTATTACTGCACCTAAAGCAAAGCCATCTCTATTGTTAGCAATATGTTTTATTGTAATGCTGTCAATGACAGAATTGTAATTTACAACGTGTGTGCCAGGTATATTTTTAATACGTTTTGCTTGAATCGGGATTGAGTTTTTAGTGCTTTCTGGTGATAAGTGCCACGATTCTAAATGTGAGTTTTCTATGATGCCTTCGGCCAAAGTTATTGCAGTTCCGCTTGGTGCATCAAGTTTTTCTGTATGATGTATTTCTTCCATATCAACACTGTAGTCGTTAAGTGTTTTCATTAACTTAGCAAGTGTTTTGTTAAGTTCAAAAAACACATTTACACCAATACTAAAATTAGAGGCATAGATAAAAGCACCGTTTTTTTTAGCACATAAATCAGTAATATCTTTATAATGATCAAGCCAACCTGTTGTGCCAGAAATAACAGGAATGTTGTTATTTAAGCACTTAGAAATATTTGTTACAGCTGCTGATGGTATACTAAAATCTATGGCAACATCAACAGCGGTAATGTCAAAATTACAGTCATTTTTGCCAACCTTTGCTACAATGTCATGTCCGCGTTTTATGGCAATAGTTTCAATAGCTTTTCCCATTTTACCGTAACCTAATAATGCAATTTTCATGTACTGAATTTAAAATTTATAACCAATAGAAATGCCATAGCTAGTAGCGCCATTAAATTGATTTCTATTTATACTAGGTTCAATAGCTAAATCGTCATCAACATTAAACTGCTTTAAATGCGCATCAACGTTAGCGTCAATAATATTTAAAACATACCAAGCAACGCCAATTATCATTGTTAAATCTCGTGATCTTCGACTATTTTGTTGTGCTCTAATTAAGCCGTCATTAGATACACGGGGCTCGCTTAGTGCATTGCCTTCGGCATCAGTACCGTAAAACTCGTCGGTTGTAAGCCCTGCAAACCTACTTTTTAAGGCATTTCTAAAACGATTGTATTCTTTATTATTAAAGTCCCAAATCAATCCTGTAACAGCTAGACCGCCATAAACGATAGGTATTTTCCAGTATTTTTTATTGTAGGCTTGGCCTAGTCCAGGAATTACTGCCGAATAAAATGCGGCTTTTGATGGTGCTAAGGCATCGATTGTTCTGGCAGATTGCTTTTTTAGAGATAAATTTTTATCTAAAACAACAGTTGTGTCTTTTGCTTTTTTAGCTCTTTTTTTTGCTTTTTGTGCATTAAGGCTAATCGCGCAGAATAAAATTATAATGAAAGAAAATAGTTTATTTTGCACCTACTAATTTTTTTATTCTATTAAAATCTTCTTCAGAATGAAACGGTATTGTAATTTTTCCTTTACCGTTTTTAGCCATTTTAACATCTACTTTATGTCCAAAATATTCAGATATTTCTTTGATACTTTGGGTTACATGTTCAGAGGTTTGATTTGCTGGTTTTGGCTTTGTTGTTTCGCCTTTTTGATGTGCTCTAACCAGATCTTCAGTTGCTCTAACCGATAATTTTTTAGATAATATTAGCTCGTAAATATCAAGTTGCTTACTGTGGTCGTTTATATTAATTATAGCTCTACCATGTCCCATTGTAATAAATCCGTCACGCATACCTGTTTGAATGATTGGGTCTAGTTTTAGTAAGCGTAAATAATTTGAAATCGTTGATCGCTTTTTCCCTACACGCTCACTCATTTGTTCTTGTGTTAAGGCAATTTCGTCAATTAAGCGTTGGTAAGAAAGTGCAATTTCAATAGGGTCAAGATCTTGACGTTGTATGTTTTCAACCAGTGCCATTTCTAATGACTCTTGGTCATTAGCTAGTCTAATGTAAGCAGGTACGGTTTTTAAGCCAATAAGTTTTGACGCTCTTAGCCTGCGTTCACCAGATACAAGTTGAAATTTATTAAATTCAATTTTACGAACTGTAATTGGTTGTATAACACCTAGCTCCTGTATTGATGTGGCTAGTTCGCGAAGCGTATCTTCATTAAAAGCTGTACGAGGTTGAAATGGGTTTACCTCAATCGTATCTATATCAAGCTCTACAATATTACCTACTACCTTGTCAGCATTTTTATCTTCAACAGATTTTATGTCATTTGTTGGATCTTGTAAAAGCGCTGAAAGCCCACGTCCTAGAGCTTGTTTTTTTGCTTTTGCCATAAAATATTAGCCTTTATTTTTTGTTATAACTTCTTTCGCTAAGCTCAAATAGTTAGTAGCACCTTTGCTTGATACATCATAATCAATAATACTTTCACCATAGCTAGGCGCTTCACTTAATCTAACATTTCTTTGAATAATGCTATCAAATACCATATCGCTAAAATGTTTTTTTACTTCTTCAACAACTTGATTTGATAGTCTTAATCTGGCGTCATACATGGTTAGTAAAAGCCCTTCAATATCTAGTTGTGCATTATGTATTTTTTGAACACTTTTGATCGTGTTTAATAGTTTTCCTAAACCTTCAAGAGCAAAATATTCGCATTGAATCGGTATAATTACCGAATCGGCAGCCGTAAGTGCGTTTAAAGTTAGTAGGCCTAATGATGGCGCACAATCTATTAGGATGTAATCGTATGAGTTTTTTAAAAAGTGAATAGCCTTTTTAAGCATGTATTCACGCTCTTTTTTATCAACTAATTCAATTTCAATAGCGACCAAATCGATATGAGCGGGTATTATGTCAAGATTTGGAGAACTGGTACTAACAATTGTGTCTTCTGCTTTTGCAGTATGCTCAAGCAATTGGTATGTTCCTGATACTATGTTATCAACATCTACGCCTAGTCCCGAAGTTGCATTAGCTTGTGGGTCAGCATCTATAAGTAACACTTTTTTTTCTAAGGCGCCTAATGACGCTGCTAAATTTACTGATGTGGTTGTTTTGCCGACACCACCTTTTTGGTTTGCAATAGCAATAATTTTACCCATTAATGTTGAAATTTATGTTGACTTAGTTTTGTTGATTTGAAAGTCGAAAGATAAGGATTTTTGAAAAAAAATCTAATTGTTTTTTGTTTCTACCTTTAAGGTGTGTTCATTTTAAAGGTTGTGAGTTTGTAATCTTTAATTTTATTGTCTTCAAAATGAAGGTATAAATAATTTTTTTTAATCAAACTAAATGATTTTGTGGTTCTATACATCCAGGTGTTTGAGTGAGGGTCATTATATGAAAATCCTAACACATCATTAATTTGATTTTTTTTCAATCCAATAAGATGACTATAGTCATTATCATCTTTTGGTTGTGTACTTTTATTATTTTTTAATTTACTTAAATTTAATATGTAATCTACGTCTTCTGTGTTTTGATCTAAAATTTTGGCTAAATCTTTTCCTAAACCTGACTCTTCATTTTCCATATCATTCTTGTTTACAATTTCAGTCCCTAAATTTAAATAATTTTCGGCGCCTATACTATTTAAATTGTATTTCAATATGCTCATGCCATAGCTAGGCGCTTCACTTAGTTTTACATTTCTGTGAATAACAGATTCAAATACCATGGTTCCAAAATGTTTGGTTAGTTCATCCTTTAGTTGGTTTGATATTTTTAGCCTACTGTCAAACATTGTGATTAGGAGGCCTTCAATGTCAATATTTGGATTTGATGATTTTCGAATACTCTTAATTGATCGCAGTAATTTACTTAAGCCTTCCATAGCGTAAAATTCACACTGTACGGGTATAATTACTGAGTTTGCGGCAGTAAGGGCATTAAGTGTAATTAAACCAAATGATGGTGAGCAATCTATCAAAATGTAATCGTATAAATCATCTATTTGATAAAGTGCTTTTTTTAATGAAAACAAATCAATTGATGAGGTGTGCGCCATTTCTGCAGCTGCTAGGCTAATTGTGGCAGGTATGAAATCAAATAATGAGTTTTCTAAACTTATAATGCAATTTTTAGTTAAGGGTTTTTTGTCAAATAAATTAAGGCTGCTAAGTTTTATGTGGTCAGACTCTACGCCAACGCCCGAAGTGGCATTTGCTTGAGGGTCTAAATCTATGAGGAGTACCTTTTTTTCTAATATCCCTAGGGCATCAGCCAAATTAATAGAGGTTGTTGTTTTTCCAACACCTCCTTTTTGGTTTGCTATAGCGATAATTTTACTCATATTTGATTTGTTTACACCAAGGTAAAAGTACAACTATTTATAACTTAATAGAAACTAATTTTATTGTATTTAAAAAGTATTTTTTTTAAACTAATTTAGTCAATTAGGATATTTAGAATTTGAATTGCAGCATCACTTATTTTAGTGCCAGGTCCAAAAATAGCAACCGCGCCAGCGTCAAACAAATATTGATAATCTTGTTTAGGTATAACACCACCAACAATAACCATTATATCATCACGTCCGTACGTTTTTAGAGCTTCGATAACTTGAGGTACTAAAGTTTTATGTCCTGCAGCTAATGAGGAGACACCAAGTATGTGAACATCGTTTTCAATGGCTTGTTTTGCTGCTTCGTTAGGTGTTTGAAATAGTGGGCCTATATCAACATCAAAACCTATATCGGCGTAGCTTGTTGCAACAACTTTTGCACCCCTATCATGGCCGTCTTGCCCCATTTTGGCAATCATAATTCGTGGTTGTCGACCGTCTTGTATGGCAAACTTTTCAACTAATGCTTTTGCTTGGTTGAATGATTGGTCGTTTTTAATTTCTTTGCTATACACGCCGCTGAATGATTTTATTTGTGTTTTATGCCTGCCAAACACAACTTCTAGGGCGTCACTTATTTCTCCCAAAGTTGCTCTTTCTCTAGCTGCATTTATGGCTAAAGTTAGTAAATTTCCTTGATTTAATTTTGCAGCTTTAGTTAAGTGGTCTAAACTAAGTTTTACCTTAGCTGTATTTCGCGAAGCTTTTATTTGTTTTAATCGTTCAATCTGTCCGTTTCTAACGATTTGATTGTCTACTTCAAGTATGTGTAATGGGTCTTCTTTTTCTAGTTGGTATTTGTTTACCCCAATGATAAGGTCTTGGCTAGAGTCAATTCGAGCTTGTTTTTTTGCGGCGGCCTCTTCAATTCTAAGTTTAGGAATTCCAGCTTCAATCGCTTTAGTCATACCGCCAAGATTTTCAACTTCTTCAATTAGAGTCCATGCTTTTTTAGCAATTTTATCAGTTAAAGTTTCGACATAATAACTGCCTCCCCAAGGGTCAACAGTTTTTGTGATTTTTGTTTCTTCTTGTAAGTATATTTGTGTGTTTCTGGCAATTCGTGCCGAAAAATCTGTAGGCAGTGCAATGGCTTCGTCAAGTGCATTTGTATGTAGGCTTTGTGTGCCTCCAAAAACGGCCGCTGCGGCCTCAATGGTTGTACGAGCTATATTGTTAAATGGATCTTGCTCGGTTAAGCTCCATCCCGAGGTTTGGCAGTGTGCGCGTAATGCTAAAGATTTTGGATTTTTAGGATTAAATTGCTTAACTATTTTAGCCCAAAGCATACGGGCGGCGCGCATTTTTGCTATTTCCATGAAATGATTCATCCCAATACCCCAAAAAAATGAAAGTCGTGGTGCAAAGGTATCTATATCCATACCAGCATTTAGCCCTTTTCTAATGTACTCTAAACCATCGGCAAGCGTATAAGCTAGCTCAATATCACAGGTAGCACCAGCTTCTTGCATATGGTAACCCGATATGCTAATACTGTTAAATTTTGGCATGTAATTACTTGTAAACTCAAAAATATCAGAGATTATTTTCATCGAAGGAGTTGGTGGGTAAATATAGGTGTTACGCACCATAAATTCTTTTAAAATATCATTTTGGATGGTTCCTGATAATTGCTCTGGGGTCACACCTTGCTCTTCGGCAGCAACAATATAAAAGGCTAAAATTGGGAGTACAGCACCATTCATTGTCATGGATACAGACATTTTATCTAGAGGTATTTTGTCAAAGAGTATTTTCATATCTTCGACGGTATCTATTGCTACGCCTGCTTTTCCTACATCACCAACTACGCGTTCATGATCAGAGTCATAACCGCGATGAGTTGCTAAATCAAATGCTACAGATAGCCCTTTTTGGCCTGCGGCTAAATTTCTGCGGTAAAATGCATTGCTATCTTCTGCTGTAGAAAAACCTGCATATTGCCTTATTGTCCATGGTTTTCGAACATACATGGTTGCATATGGACCTCTTAAATAAGGGGCGTGTCCGGCAGTAAAATTTAAGTGGTTTAGTGTTTTGATATCTTCTGCCGAGTAATTTGCTTTTACGTTAATACCTTCGGCAGTTTTATACGTGTTAGCGTTGCTGCAATAATTTGGTGTATTGGGTTTGAGCTGGATATTTTGAATGTTTTTTCTATTCATTTTTTAATCGTTCTTGCTCAACCATCTCAGCTAAACGTTTTTCAATAACAGGTTCAATTAATGTTTTTCTGCTTTTTATAGTTACAAAAGGGTGTTTGTGTATGTTGCTTTTCATTTTTTCGGTAGGGTCAATATATGTATTTGTTCCTATAAGGATGTCCTTATTAGTATTAAATAAATTTTGAGCCTTAGCTGCACTTTCTTTTATTTTTCTTTGGATGGTACCTTCTTTAAGTTGTTTTAAAAACCCGCCACCTAATTCAATATTTTTAAATAAAAGTAAAGCTTTTTTAGCGATATCATGAGTTAGAGCTTCTATGTAGTAAGCGCCATCGGCAGGGTTGTTTACTTTGTTAAAGTAGCTTTCGTGCTTTAAAATTAAAAGTTGATTTCGTGCAATCCTAGCACCAAAAGTTTCGGTGTCTTGATAAACGCTATTGTAAGGAATGTTGCAAATACTATCTGCACCGCCAATGATGGCACTCATGCATTCTGTTACAGTGCGTAACATGTTTGTGTTGTAATCGTATATCGTTTTATTACGTTTGGTTGGTTTGGCAAAAATTTTTATTGCAACGTTTAGTTTGTACTCATGCGATAAGCTTTTCCATAAAATGCGTAGTGCACGGAGTTTTGCAATTTCAAAAAAATAGTTTGAGCCTATGGTTACGTTAAACGTTATATTTATTTTTTTTTGATTTAAATCATATTTCAAAGTATTAAAGTAATTAAGATACTCGTTTGCATGAGATAATCCGTAGGCTAACTGTTGTACTATACTTGCTCCAGCATTTTCGTAAAGGTCTAAATTTATACAGAAATGATTGTTTTGTTGAACGATGTTTTTAAAATCAACATGATCGTTGTCAAAATTTGTAAACCAGTTGCCTGTTTTTGCTAAGTTGCCAATAATATCGGTATTGATGTATAAGGTTGCTTTAGGCTGGTTTTTAAATACGGAGTAAATGTAATTAACGTAAGTAGGTGATAAAAATTGGAGTTCAAAATAAAATACAATTCCTGTAGTGTCAATTGTTGCAATTAATGTTTCAATTTTAATATTTTTATTTGGGATAATAAATTTTATGCAATCTGCACCTTTTTTTAAAGCTTCTTTTGTGCTTTTATTGGCAATTATGTCGTTTGTAACATGTATTTCCTCACAAATAGACCATTTGGATGCATTGGTATTTGGGTTTAAATTAGGTGTTTTGTCGTCTTGATGGTAAAACGGTTTTACGCTAATATCGTCAAGGCTTTTCCAAATAAGCGCATCGTTATAGTCCTCGCCTTTAAGGTCTGATTGTATTTTTTGTTTCCAAGCCTTTTTAGATTGTTTTTCAAATTCTCCAAATAAAAAATCAGTCATTTTTGGTGTTGGTTTTTGATTGCTCGTCATATTCTATTAAAAAAATATCTTCATTATCTTTTTTCATATAATATGTTTCTCGAGCAAATTTTTCTATACCTTCTTTAGTTTTAAGATGTTTTATAGTTTTTTTGTCTTTTAATATTTCATTTTTATAATATGCTTTTTCTGCTTCTAGTTTGTTTATAGATTCATTTAACTCTTGATGTATTAGCCATGAATTGCTATCCATAAAAAGCATCCAAACAATAAAGCTAATTGCTAAAATTAAAAAGCCATTTTTAAATGGTTTTAAAAGGCGTGTATTTAAAAACGACATAGCCAAAATTATAAATTTTCTGAGATAATTGTTTTTACAATATTAACAGCAACAGTGTTGTAGTTGTTGTTTGGTATAATAATATCGGCATATTGTTTGGTTGGTTCGATAAACTGCTCGTGCATTGGCTTTAAAGTATTTTGGTAGCGATTAAGTACCTCTTCAATGTCTCTGCCACGTTCTGAAATATCTCGTTTTAAACGGCGTATAAGGCGCTCGTCACTATCAGTATGCACAAATATTTTTATGTCAAATAAATCTCGTAACTCGGGGTTTGTGAGTATTAAAATGCCTTCAATAATCATAACTTTTCTTGGGTGTGTTACAATAGTGTCACCAGTTCGGTTATGCTTAACAAATGAGTACACAGGTTGATTTATAGATTGCCCTTGCTTTAACTCATTTAGGTGATTTGTTAGCAATTCAAAATCGATAGAACGTGGGTGGTCAAAATTGATTTTCACACGTTCGTCATAATTTAAGTGCGATGTGTCTTTGTAGTATGAATCTTGCGAAATTATACCAACTTCACCTTCAGGTAATTCTTTTAAAATGTGATTGACAACTGTGGTTTTTCCGCAGCCAGTACCTCCAGCAATACCTATTATTAACATAATATATAAATTGAAAACACAAAGTTAAGTATTAACAGTTTTACAATTTATAATTTAATATATTTTATTTTTAATGTATAACGATTTAAAATGTTAAAAAAAACTTATTTTTGTCTTTATTATATAAATTAAATAAACAAAATTTAGAACAAATGAAAAAGTTTTCAATTTCGTTAATTTTCACTTTTTTAGGATGTGCAATTTATGCACAATCTTATATTGGGTTTTTAACGGATAACAACAAAGGGGTACATGCAGTGATTAATAACCCTGCGGATATTACAGGAACAAAATTTAGAACCGATATTAATTTGGTTGGTTTTAGTGCGTTTTTTGCAAACAATGTTTATGAATTTAAAGCATTAGAGTTATTAAATGACGATTTTGATTTTGATACTGATGCAACAGCAACATTTACAGATGATAATAATGCGCTTTTTAATGTAGATGTGTTAGGACCATCATTTATGTTTAATCTTAATGACAAAAGTAGTATTGCTATATTTACTAGAGCAAGAGCGTTTTTTGGAGCTAATGAATTTAATGGAGAATCTTATGAAAATCTTGAAGATTTAACCGATGTTAATACTGATTTCATGCTAAACGAAGGTGATTTTAGTGCTTCAGCCAATGGCTGGATTGAAATAGGACTAACATATGCTAGAGAAATTTTTGATAAAGAAAATCATTATCTTAAAGGTGGGGTAAGTGTTAAATATTTACAAGGTTTAGGTAGTGGCTCATTATCAGGTAGAAATGTAACTATTGATTATGATGCTGATGGAACGCCTTTACCTGGAGGTTTTACTACAGGCTCTTTAAACACAACAGGTGAGATTACTTACAATAGATTTGCTGATTTTGAAGATGACAATTATGATTATGAATTGCCAACAGCAACAGGAATTGGGTTTGATTTAGGTGTGACTTATGAGTGGAGACCTGAAAGTAACTTAGATGACGCCTCATATAAATTAAAAGCAGGTTTATCTGTAACAGATATAGGGTCAATGAAATACAGAGATGGTATTGAGGATTTGTATGATATTACTGCTACTGTAAATGAAGATACTTTAAATGATCAAGATGATTTAGATGCTGCTTTAGCACTTTTTGATATAGCGCCTCAAAGAAGCTTAGGTTATAATGCAACATTACCAACGGCAATTCATGCTAATGTAGATTGGAATTTTAATAATAAGTTTTATTTAAACTTAAATACTGATGTTTCAATAGCATCAAAAACTAAAGCAAACGCTAATCGAATCGCAAATCTTGTGTCATTAACACCAAGATTTGAAACTAAGTTTTTTAGCTTTTACTTGCCATTAAGTGTTGTGCAATATTCAGGATTTCAAGTTGGTGCTGGCTTAAGAGCTGGGCCTTTATACATCGGATCTGGTTCGGTATTATCTTTAGTAGGAGGAGAATCTAGTGGTGCTGATGTTTATGCAGGTTTAAAAGTTCCAATTTTTAAATCAAAGCCAAAGGATAAAGATTCAGATGGTGTTCCTAACAAGTTAGATAAATGTCCTGATACAGCAGGGCCAGCAGGAAATAATGGTTGCCCATGGGGTGATAAAGATAATGATGGTGTAAAAGATAATGACGATGCATGTATAGATGTAGCAGGTGCGGCAGGAAATGAAGGTTGTCCTTGGGGTGATAAAGATAATGATGGTGTGCTTGATAATGTAGATAATTGTGTAGATGTAGCAGGTCCTATTGAAAACAACGGCTGCCCATGGGAAGACGCTGATAATGATGGTGTTTTTGATAAAGATGATAAATGTGTTAACGAAGCAGGTACAGTGGCAAACAATGGTTGTCCTGAGGTAGTTGAAAAGGATATTACTCCAGATGTTGAAAAAACATTAAACTCGTATGCTAAAACAATACTGTTTGACCATGCAAGATCATCAATTAAAGCTGAGTCAATTGAAGTTTTAAATGATATTGTAGCATTAATTAAAGAGTATCCAAAGGCAAATTTTGTTATAGAAGGACATACAGATAGTAGCGGTAGTAACACTACAAATCAAAGACTTTCTAAATCTAGAGCAACTTCAATTAGAGATTTCTTAGTCGAAAATGGTATCGATACCAATAGGTTAGGTGTTATTGGCTATGGAGAAAGTAAACCAGTTGCTTCAAATAAAACTAGTGCAGGAAGACAATTAAACAGAAGAGTTGAAATTAATTTAGTAAATTAATTTTTCTTAAAAAATAAGTGCTATATTTGCATCCCGATTTATTATCGGGGTGTAGCGTAGCCCGGTTATCGCGCCGCGTTTGGGACGCGGAGGTCGCAGGTTCGAATCCTGCCACCCCGACTAAATTTAAAAAGCTAATTCATGTATTTAATGAATTAGCTTTTTTTATGCAACCACTTTATATTATGCATGCATAATAATTGGTATATTTGTGTATCTTCAAAAATTTAATAATACTATGAATACGCAATTGACACAGCTTTTAAATCTTAAATATCCAATTATTCAAGCGCCAATGTTTTTGGTGTCTAATACCAAAATGGTTATCGAAGCAATGAAATGCGGTATTGCAGGCTGTATCCCGGCTCTTAATTATAGAACCTTAGATGAGCTTAAAGCTGCGATTCATGAATTACAAGCAAACAAGGTTGCAGGCGGTGCATTTGGTTTCAATTTAATTGTTAATAAATCTAATGTAAAATATAAAGGACAGTTAAAAGTGCTTTGTGAGGAGGGTGTAGATTTTATTATAACATCACTTGGTAGTCCTGAAGAAACCATTAAACAGGCACATAAATACGGTATTAAAGTTATTTGTGATGTAACTGATTTGCATTTCGCTAAAAAAGTCGAAAACTTAGGCGCAGATGCAGTAATTGCAGTTAATAATGAGGCTGGGGGGCATCGTGGTAAAATAGGAGCAGGCGAATTAATACAAACGTTGGTTTCTCAAATTAATATTCCGGTAATTTCAGCGGGAGGTGTTGGTTGTAGGTCAGATTTAGATAAAATGATGGCGTTTGGAGCTGAAGGAGTTTCGGTAGGTAGTCCATTTATAGCCTCATTAGAGGCGGATGTTACCGATGAATACAAGCAGGCTTGCGTTGATTATGGGGCTAAAGATATTGTAGTTACCGAACGGATTTCGGGTACTCCTTGTACGGTTATTAATACCCCTTACGTAAAAAAAACAGGAACCAAGCAAACTTGGCTAGAGTCTGTTTTAAATAAAAATAAAACAATAAAAAAATGGGTTAAAATGGTTAGGTTTTCACTGGGGATGAAAGCGACTGAAAATGCAGCTAAAAAAGTTACATACAAAACAGTTTGGGTTGCAGGGCCTAGTATTGAGCACACTAAAAGTATAAAACGTGTTGCAGATATTGTTGCAGGTTTAATTAACTAAAACTTGTTTGGGCACTGGCATTTTGACATTGGTCTAAATAAAGATACTTTGTAGTTTAAAAACACCTCATGTGAGCCTACTGACGAATTTCCTAGCTTAGACGTGTTGTATTCGTAAGCATAGCCAGCTTTTAGGTTGTCAAAAATGTTTACGGTAGTTAGTAAGCCTACAGCATCACCAATGCGATATGATCCGCCTATGGTTAGGTTGTCATTAATTAAAAAACTAGCAGTTAAGTTGTAAGCTACATCTTTGGTGTTGTCAGTTCTTAAGGCTACCAATGAAGTGGTTTTTAATTTTAAGCTTCTACTTAAATTAAAAATATATCCGCCAGTTATATATAAGTTAATATATTTAGAGGTTTTGGTGTGTACTTTACTAGTTGTAGGAATGCTGTTAATAACCTTTGGAGATGATAAAGCTAAAAACCAATTATCTGATCTGTAATAAATGCCAAATCCAAAGTTTGGCTGCCATTCATTGCTAATATTATCAATGTATGAATCGTTAATAGCGTCACTATCCATTAATAATTCACTATCTAAGCTGTATTTTGTGGCTCCAGCTTTTAATCCAAGGCTAAGTCTGTGGTAGTTGTTAAACATCACTGTGTATGAAATATCAGCATAGGCGTATGTAGTGTTTTCAAATCCAATTTTATCATTTATAAAAGATAATCCTACGCCTACATTGCTGCCAGGTATATTTGTGTCGCCTGTAAATGTTTGTGTAACAGGTGCGCCATCTACGTTAACCCATTGGTTTCTGTTTAAAAGTGTAGCATTAATATCTTCTCTTGTACCTGCATATGCAGGATTAAAAGCCACGGTGTTAAACTCATATTGCGTAAACTGTAAGGTATGCTGCGCAAATAGTGATAGGGTATTTAGTAAAATAGCTATTATAGTTATGTGTTTAAAAACTCTATACATTTAATATTCAATTTTGGGGCGTTTTGAATTTATTATATCTGAGTGTAAAGGTATTTTAAAGCAGTAGTTGTTTTGTTGAAATTAAGTTGACTTGTTTTTCTATATCGTTTAATGGTAGGTTTGTGGCTTTAAATGAAATAGCAATAGCTGCATTGGTGTGTTATATTGTCGTGTTTTAATTAAAACAAAAGCATATATTTGTGCTTATGGAGAAGGCTATGTTAAAAAAAGTTAGTAATGGTGAGTTTTTGCCTTTAATGGAAGAGTTTTATACAATTCAAGGCGAGGGTTATTATAAAGGTACAGCGGCTTATTTTATACGAATAGGTGGCTGTGATGTAGGCTGTCATTGGTGTGATGTTAAAGAAAGTTGGGATGCCAACTTACATCCGCCTACAGATGTTAATGAAATAGTAAGCAATGCAATAAAACATAGTAATACTATTGTTATTACAGGTGGAGAGCCACTTATGTGGGATATGTCTATTTTAACTAGTCAACTAAAGGCACATCATTGCAAAACGCATATAGAAACTTCAGGAGCATATAAATTAACAGGGCATTGGGATTGGATTTGTCTTTCGCCCAAAAAAAATAAATTGCCAACTACTCAGGTTTGCGAATCTGCTAATGAGTTAAAAATTATTGTTTATAATAATGACGATTTTAAGTTTGCTGAAGAACAAGCAAAACGGGTTGACAGTACCTGTGTGTTATATTTGCAACCAGAGTGGAGTAAAAGGGATAAGATGATACCATTGATTGTTGATTATGTGATGAAAAACCCAAAATGGAAAGTGTCACTTCAAACTCATAAATATTTAAATATACCATAAAAAAAAGCCTTGACTAATCAAGGCTTTTTTTTATGGTATGAAGGAGCTACTTTTTAAAAGGTACTACTAAACGTAGTGTGTCCCATCCAATATTTAAGTTAATAGTGTTTTCATCATTTGTAAAAACCATAGCAAACGCTTCAATTGGTTTAGAGCCTGTTTTGACAGGTACGTTTAAACGTGCGATATCATGGTCTTGATTGTAAAAATAAGCACCCCATGTATTAAGATCTTTATTGATGATAATAGTCCATTCATTGTCACCAGGGATTGTAGCAAGGCTATATGTGCCTTTCGTTATTTTTGTTTCACCCAGCATCATGTCTTGATAAAATGTTATTTCAGCAGCTTCATTAGCGCCTGTTCTCCATACTTTTCCTTTAGTAAGCAATGAGTCTAACGTTCTGCCTTTAAGTTGAGGTCTGCTGTAAGCAATTTTTATCAGTTTATTAGCGTCTTTATAGCTTGTTGGAAAAGCAGCGATGTCCATTGGGCTTTTATCTAACTTCGAGAAATTTTGAGCAAAGGTATGTGTTGATAAAAATAATGTTAACGCAAAGAGTAGGGTAAGTTTATTTGTTTTCATAATATGTTTTATTTAGTAAAAGGTATAACAATAGTTGTTGTGTCCCATCCAAGGTGTAAATTGGTTCCGTTTTCAGTAGCTTCAAATGTCATTGAAAAAGCTTCAATTTGGGTGTCGGTTTTGTTTACGGTAGCGTTAAAACGTGCAACGTCATTATCTATATTGTAAAAATACGTACCCCATGTATTAAGGTCTTTATTAATAATAAACGTCCAAGTTTTTTCACCAGGAATTGTAGCTATGCTATATGTGCCTTTATTGATTTTAGTCTTACCTAACATCATGTCTTGGTAAAATGTAATTTCAGTAGCTTCATTAGCACCAGTACGCCATACTTTTCCTTGAGGTGCTAAAGAGTCAATTGAGCGTCCTTTAAGTTGAGGTCTGCTATACCTTACTTTTACTATTTTATTGGCATCTTTATAATCTTTAGGAAATGCAGCAACATCCATTGGGCTTTTGTCTAGGTTTGGAAATTTAATTTCGTTTTCAATTTCCGTTTTCTCAGGTTTTGTGTCCTGTTTAACCTCTTGTTTGCATGAGTACATGCAAGCAATAAGGCAAATTGTAATTAGTTTTTTCATTGGTATATGTTATTTAAATAAATAAAGTTAGTTATTTATAGTCTCTATAAAGTTGTTGTAATTACATTAAGTAATAAAACTATAGTTTTTTAGCGTTAAATGATTTCATTTTCTATAAATTTTAACGTTATTTGTATTAATATGTATCTAAAAACAATTTATTTGTTGTATTATTAATACTATCAACTGATTTTTGTGTCAGTTTAAAAAATAAAATTATGTGTGGAATAGTATGTGCCTTTGATGTTAAGCAGGAAAGTACTGAGTTGCGAACTCAAGTATTGGAGATGTCTAAAAAAATACGTCATCGTGGTCCAGATTGGAGTGGAATTTTTAGTAATGAAAAAGCTGTAATGGCTCATGAGCGTTTAGCAATTGTAG
>CALDUQ010000012.1 GCA_937924845.1 uncultured Flavobacteriaceae bacterium | reverse complement strand
AATTATAACGCGTATCGCATTCATGTTTTTAAAGATAAATGGGTTTATGTTGATGCAGCAGAAGCTGAATTTGATATAGATAAAAACGACTTTACTGTAATGGTTAATGGTGAAAAAATTAGCTTTGATTGTGTTTTTAACGCTATACATGGTTCACCAGGTGAAGATGGGTATATGCAAGCATACTTTAAGTTGCTAAATATTCCGCAAACAGCATGTGATATGTATCAAGCCGCATTAACATTTAATAAGCGTGATTGTTTAAGTACATTAAAACCTTATGGTATTAAATCGGCAGCATCTTATTATGTAAATTTTGGTGATGTTATAGATGAGCATGCCATAATAAACGCCGTTGGATTGCCTTGTTTTGTTAAAGCTAATAAAGCTGGCAGTAGTTTTGGAGTGACTAAGGTGCATAAACAAGAGGATTTAAAACAGGCTATAGAAATTGCTTTTAAAGAAGATGATGAAATTATTATAGAGGCGTATTTGGATGGGGTAGAGGTTTCGGTAGGCGTTATAACATATCAAGGCGAAACGTTGGTGTTGCCAATCACAGAAATTGTAAGCGAAAATGATTTTTTTGATTATGAAGCCAAATACCTAGGAAAATCACAAGAAATAACACCTGCAAGAATTAGTGATGCGTTAGCTGAGAAGGTTTCTGCGAAAGCAAAACAAATTTATGAAGTGCTAAAACTTAAAGGCTTTAGTAGGAGTGAATTTATTTTTAAAAATAGCGAACCGTATTTTTTAGAGATAAATACAATTCCTGGGTTAACCAAAGAAAGTATTTTGCCACAGCAAGCAGCTGTTGCTGGTATCACATTAAAAAATTTATTTGAAAGCGCAATAGAACAAGCGCTTGATAAGTAAAAAAGTTATAATAAAAGTAGTAATTTAGTCGTTTAACAAATTAATGATTTTAGCCATGAAGCGTGCCATTTTTCCAGGATCATTTGATCCGATAACATTAGGACATTTAGATATTATTGAACGTGGCGTGAAACTTTTTGATGAAATTATTGTTGCCATAGGCGTAAACTCTTCAAAAAAATATATGTTTTCTTTAGCTCAACGAAAAGCGTTTATAGAAGCTTGTTTTGAAAATGAACCTAAAGTTAAAGTGGTTACTTATAAAGGATTAACTGTAGATTTTTGCCAAAAAAACGATGTTGAATTTATACTTAGAGGTTTGCGCAACCCTGCCGATTTTGAGTTCGAAAAAGCCATAGCGCATACCAATCGAGATTTAGCGCCTATTGAAACGGTGTTTTTGTTAACCGCTGCTAAAACATCATATATTTCGTCATCAATAGTAAGAGATGTGATTAGAAATAATGGCGATTATACCAAATTAGTGCCTAAAAGTGTTAGAGTTAATTAAAGAAAAAGATATTTTAAAACATGAATACATCTAAATTTCATCAGTTATGTACAGCGTATAGTGGTGCACAAGATAATTTTGAAAAATATAAAACAGCTTGCCATGTTATGGCAATTGAGATTGTAAAAGAGTTAAAGGCGTATTATGAAGTGCCAGATAAGCAATTCTCATTATACCGTATTGATTCGCAAAAAGGATTTAGTTTAGTGCATCCCTCATTAATACATGCTATTAGGCTCGAAGCCGACCATTATTGGCATTTTGGTATTGGCATAACCGTTTGTCAAACCCTTGAATCGCCACGAGAGGAGCTGATTTTGTCACACTTAATGTTTAGAAAGGATAGTGATGGTAAATTTTTTATAAAATCGGGACATAACCCAAAAGAATTTGAAATTATAAAAGGTGATTCGCAATCATACATTCCGTTTTTAGATTTATTATTTGAAACAATAATAGAATCGTATAAAACTCAAATGCAACAGTTTTTTAAAACTAAAACAACACGTAAATTAGGGTTTAAACGTTAGTGTTTTTTATGTGTTGTCACAAATTGCTTTTTGTAAAATAAAACAATAATTACTATGGAAGTAGAGGTTTGGGATACTTATGTGAAACGTGAAAACGGAAAAATAATGAACTTTGATATTTTGGTTCCGACAGGAGTTAATGACGAGCAAACTATTTTTGATTTTGGTAATGATTATTTAAAAACAAAACCGTTTAAAACAAAACCAATTGCATCTAAGGAGTGTCGAATATGTCATATAGAAAATGCGACAGATGAAATGATAGCGTCAATAACAAAAAAAGGTTATCATATTTTGGAGTTAAAAAACTGCAATTAAGATTTCATAAATCTAAACAAGAAAACCCTACTTAATTTACTTGTAAATTAAGTAGGGTTTTCTTGTTTTTTTATAAGCGTCCAAGCCTTGTTTCCAACTTTTTTTAATTTCAACATCAGTTAACCCATTTTCAATTTGCTCTTGTAGTTTTTTTGTACCCGCTAGTTTTGTGAAAAATGCATTAAAAAAAGGCTTTTGCTGCTTTGATGTTTTATAATTGTTGTAAAATGAAATTAACCATTTTAAATTGATGTTGTTTAAAGTTTTGTGTTGTGATAAATCTAAGCCATAGCAGGTTTTTTGGTTATGTTTTGGGTGTTTAGCACCCAAATTGGGGTGTGGAGTAAATGTATAGGTTGCTGTTTTTAAATTGATATTTGGCGCGCCAATAACTTGAAACTGTTTGTTTGTACCTCTACCTACACTAATTATTGTGCCTTCAAAAAAGCAAAGGCTAGGATAAAGGTTAATTGACTTGTCGTTTGGTAAGTTTGGGCTAGGTTTTATAGGGAGTTTGTAACTGTTTTTTTTGTTATAATGTAGCACAGGTATCACAGTTAAGGCTGCTTTTATTTGGTTTTTCAACCAGTTTTCGCCATTTATCATTTTAGCGTATTCGCCAATGGTCATGCCGTGTACTACAGGTATGGGGTGCATGCCTACAAAGCTTTTATGGGTTTTTTCTAAAATTGGCCCGTCAATGTAATGTCCGTTTGGATTTGGGCGATCTAATATTAAAACAGGAATATTTAGTTCGGCGCATGCCTCCATAACATAATGTAGGGTCGAAATATAAGTGTAAAAACGAGCTCCAACATCTTGTATGTCAAAAACCATCAAATCAATGTTTTGTAATTGGCTTGCAGTTGGTTTTTTGTTATTACCGTATAATGATATGATTGGTAACTTTGTTTTAATATCAATACCATTTTTTATGGCCTCGCCAGCATCCGCAGTACCTCTAAAACCATGCTCGGGCGAAAATACCTTTGTAATATTAATATGTTTGCTTAAAAGTGAATCAACAATATGAGTGTAATTTTTAGTATTGTTTTTAAAAATCACAGATGTTTGGTTAGCAACAATGCCAATGCGCTTTCCTTGTAATATGTTAATGTATTTTTCGGTTTGATTAGCTCCAGTAATTGGTTGTTTTTGTAATGGCGTAGTTTTTGTAATTTGTTGTTGTGAAACTCCATTTTTGCAGCTTATTGAAATACTTAAAAGGGTAAATAATTTAATGAATAAAACTGTATTTTTGAGATGTTTTAAAACCATAGATAAATATTGAATTTAGAATATTTTATAGCCAAACGATTAATAGCTACAAAAGCGTATAAAAGTAGTGTATCAGGACCAATTATAAAAATTGGGATTTTAGCAATTGCTATTGGTGTAATTGTTATGCTTATTGCGATTTCTACAGGAAAAGGACTTCAAAATAAAATTAGAGATAAGGTTATTGCCTTTAATGGGCATGCTACACTTGCTAATTTTGACAACAATGCGTCTAATGAATCTCAGTTTCCTATAGATGTTAATCAAAATTTTTCTGATGATTATAAACACATAGATGCCATTGCTTACCAACAAGGTGTAGCTTCAAAATTTGGAATTGTACGTACCGAAACTGATTTTGATGGGATACTTTATAAAGGTGTTGGTACAGATTATAATTGGACTTTTTTTAAAGATTTTTTAACTGAAGGGCGATTGCCTTTATATTCGGATAAAACCAGTAATGAGGTTTTAATTTCGACTAAAATTGCAGCCCGATTAAATTTAAAAGTTGGTGACCAGTTTGAAATGCTGTTTTTGCGTGCTAATAAAAAAAATCCGTTACCACGGCAAGTAAAATTATCGGTTGTAGGTTTGTATAACTCAGGGTTTCAAGATTTAGATAAAGTATATTTAATTGGCGACATTAAGCATTTACAACGTATAAATAAATGGAAATCTAATGAAGTTGGTGAAATTGAAATATTTTTTAAAAACCATAATGATATAGAAGCTAAATCAAATTTAATATATATTAATACCCCTTCAAATTTAAAAACCGAAAGTGTATTGCAACGCTACAGAAATATTTTTGAGTTTATTAAAATTTTTGATCAAAATATCTACGGTATTATTATTATCATGATTATTGTAGCAGGCATTAATATGATAACAGCATTACTTGTTTTAATATTAGAACGTACACCAATGATAGGTATAATAAAAGCTCTTGGTGGTAGCAATTGGATGCTTAGAAAAGTGTTTTTGTATAATGCATCTTACCTTATTGGTTTAGGATTGTTTTGGGGAAATATAATAGGTTTGTCGGTGCTTTTTATTCAAAAATATTTTAAACTAATTCCTTTAAATCCTGACACGTATTATGTGTCGGAAGTACAGGTATATTTAAGTTTAGATTTTATTTTGCTACTTAATTTAGGTACGTTTGTAATGTGTTTAATAATGCTTTTAATACCATCATACGTCATCACAAAAATGTCTCCTGTAAAGGCAATTCGATTTGATTAACTTTATTTAAAAACTGCCACCTTAAATAAATTATCGTTTGCTTAGCTCGAAAGCTCAATTTTTGAATTAAATTTGCAGCTTTAAATTTGTTTATTATGGATTATGCTGAAAATATATTAGGAACTATAGGTAACACACCTTTGGTAAAAATTAATAATTTAACTAAAGATTTGCCATGTTTGGTATTATCAAAATACGAAACTTTTAACCCAGGTAATTCGGTTAAGGACCGTATGGCGTTAAAAATGATAGAAGATGCAGAGGCAGATGGCCGTTTAAAACCAGGCGGTACTATTATAGAGGGCACGTCGGGTAATACAGGTATGGGGTTGGCTTTGGCAGCAATAGTTAAAGGGTATAAGATGATTTGTGTAATTAGCGATAAACAAAGTAAAGAAAAGATGGATATTTTGCGAGCTGTTGGCAGTGAAGTTGTTGTTTGTCCTACAGAAGTAGAACCAGATGATCCGAGCTCGTATTACTCTACATCAAAACGATTATCTGAAGAAACACCAAATAGCTGGTATGTAAATCAATATGATAACCCTAGTAATGCAAAAGCACATTATGAAAGTACTGGGCCAGAAATATGGAAACAAACTGAGGGTAAAATTACACATTTTGTAGTAGGTGTTGGTACAGGCGGTACCATATCGGGTGTTGGTAAATATTTAAAAGAACAAAATCCAGATGTGAAAATTTGGGGGATTGATACCTATGGCTCAGTGTTTAAAAAATATCATGAAACAGGTGTTTTTGATGAAAATGAAATTTATCCTTACGTTACCGAAGGTATTGGTGAAGATATATTGCCAAAAAATGTTGATTTTGATATCATTGATGGCTTTACAAAAGTAACCGATAAAGATGCTGCTGTTTATACGCAAAAACTAGCAAAAGAGGAAGGTATGTTTTTAGGTAATTCCGCCGGAGCGGCAATAAAAGGATTATTGCAGTTAAAAGATAATTTTACAAAAGATGATGTTGTTGTGGTTTTATTTCATGATCATGGTAGCCGCTATGTAGGTAAAATGTTTAATGACGATTGGATGAGAGCACAAGGCTATATTGAGTAGTTATATAAAAAATTGCTTTTTATAAAAGTTGTGAGTATATTTAAAAATGCAAGAAGCGTTTTTACATTACTTATGGAAGCATAAAAAGTTTGAAGCTTTACGATTAAAAACAACGCAGCAACAAGCGGTATCAATCCATTCAGTAGGATTACACAATAATGATTCGGGACCAGATTTTTTTAATGCTAAGCTAGTTATAGGCGATCAAGAATGGGCAGGAAATGTTGAAATTCATGTCAAATCCTCTGATTGGTATGTGCATCAACATGAGGTAGATACAGCTTATGACAACGTGATTTTGCACGTAGTTTGGGAAGATGACGCAGTAATATACCGAAATGATAATACAATAATACCAACTTTAGAGCTTAAATATTATACTTCAAATCATTTATTATCAAACTATAAGCAACTTTTAAAATCAAGCTCATTACGCTGGATTAACTGCGAAAAAAATTTTGCAGATGTAGATACTTTTGTTTTTAATAATTGGATTGAACGCTTATATTTTGATAGGCTTGAACAAAAAGCAATAACCATTCAAAACTTATTGCAAAAAACAAACTATAATTGGGAAGCGGTTTTGTTTAAAATATTAGCTAAAAGCTTTGGTTTGAAGGTAAATGGAGATGCGTTTTCAAGTATAGCGAGTTCGTTTGATTTTGCAATATTTAGAAAATTACAATCAAATCCACTCCAAATGGAAGCGCTCATTTTTGGGCAATCAAAACTATTACATAAAGATTGCCAAGATCCGTATTTTTTAAGTTTGAGTAATGCGTATAATTACCTTAAATGTAAATACAATATTTGTAATGAAGGCGTGCTACCATTAAAATTTTTTAGGTTGCGACCTCCAAATTTTCCAACAATACGATTGTCGCAATTGGTAAGTTTATATGCTAATGAGTTGAATTTATTTTCAAAGTTAATGGCTATAAACTCAATAGCAGATTTTTATAAAATTTTTAGTGTTAAAACCTCAAAGTATTGGGAAACGCATTATAGCTTTGAGTCTAAATCTAAGTCTAGAGTAAAAATCACCACAAAATCATTTATAGATTTGTTGTTGATAAATGCTATTATCCCACTTAAATATTGTTATTCAAAGCATATAGGTAAGGCTATAGATGAAGATTTAATAAATTTGATTTCAGATATTAAATCTGAAAAAAATAGCATTATAAATAAATATAATAGCCTTAAAAAAGACGTGTCAAAATCTGCTTTGCAATCGCAAGCATTACTACATTTAAAAACTAATTATTGTGAATTAAACAAGTGTTTGCAGTGCGCAATAGGTAATTCGCTATTAAGTAATAATTAAGTACATTGCGGTATGAATTTTTTTTATAATCTTTTACTTTTTTTTCAAAAGCATGGCTATTATGTTTGCCAAAGGATTGCCGATCGAATAGGCATACGGGCAAGAGTAGTACGCATAAGTTTTATGTATTTAACTTTTGTTACGGTTGGTTTTGGATTTGCATTGTATTTATTTATGGCCTTTTGGATTAAAATTAAAGATTTGGTTTATACCCGTCGTAGTTCTGTATTCGATTTATAATTTCAATGTATCCAAATTGAAAAATAAAGTGATATTCTCTATATTTATTGTGTATTTATTTTAGTTACTCGTTTTTTTTTAGCATATTGCTCAACTAACTAACGAATTATTATTATTATGATTAAGTATGCCTTATTAATAAGCACTTTTTTTATTACATTTTTAAATGCTCAAGAGCTTCAAGTCTCCCATAATATTACCGATGATTCTGACGAAATTAATACAGCTGTGATTTCAATCGCGGTAAATGGCGGGATAGCACCATATAAGTATTTTTGGTCAGAAAAAAGTGTAGGGATTACTACCAATAGAATAGAAAAAGCAACCGAAGGAAAATCATATACAGTACGAGTTGTTGATGCTAATAATAATGAAAAAACGTTAAGTTTTGAAGTGCCTACAAACTCTGTACCAGAATCTCTGAGTTCAGCATTTGCGCCTGTAGTTTCTTTTATGGATAAATATTTTTTCTTTGATCCTTTTCATGCTTTAGGTTTGTATGATAATAGAGTTAAAGATGATCAAGGCAATGTTTTAAAAAATCCGAATGGCACAGATAAAACCATTAAAGTACCTTTTATGGTTATATGGTTAATTTTGGGAGCTATATTTTTTACAATACGTTTTAGGTTTATTAATTTTAGAGGTATAAAACACTCTCTAAAACTTGTTAGAGGTAAGTATGACGACCCTACTGCAGTAGGTGAGGTGACACATTTTCAAGCATTAGCAACAGCGGTTTCTGGTACTGTAGGTTTAGGTAATATTGCTGGGGTTGCAGTTGCAATTGCAACAGGAGGGCCTGGAGCAACATTTTGGTTAATTTTAGCAGGATTATTAGGGATGTCGACTAAGTTTGTAGAATGTACGTTAGGTGTTAAGTATAGAGTTTTAGAAAAAGACGGAACAATATCAGGAGGGCCAATGCAATACCTTAAAACAGGTTTTGAAAAACGTGGTTTTAAAAAAATTGGTAAGGTATTATCTGTAGTATATGCCTTTATAATTATGTTGGCTGCTTTTGCTGCAGGATCAATGTTTCAAGCTAATCAAGCAACAGCACAATTATCAAGCGTTTTAGGTGTTGATGGTATTGCAAAAACATTTATAGGTATTGGTATTGCGGTGTTAGTTGGTTTTGTTATTGTAGGTGGTTTAAAAGGTATTGCTAAAGTGACCGATAAGGTTGTACCGTCTATGGCAGGTCTTTATATTTTAATGTGTGTTATTGTTATAGGTGCAAATATTACAGATTTAGGTACCGCGTTTTCATTAATTATTGATGGCGCTTTTAACTCCAAAGCTATTTATGGTGGATTTTTAGGTGTGTTAGTATTAG
>CALDUQ010000011.1 GCA_937924845.1 uncultured Flavobacteriaceae bacterium | reverse complement strand
ATACAATTCCTTTTTCTAGAGATCGAAATTTAGCTTTTGGCATTAAGGGAGGTGGACAGTTGCTTAATATTGATTTCACCTCGCTTAATAATTTTGGATCAAACGATATGTTGTTTGTTGAAAATATTGATAATAAATTTGCGCCACAGGTAGGAGCAGGCGCATTTTATTATACCTCAAAATGGTATGCTGGACTAAGTGTGCCTAATATATTAGAAACCGAGCACTTTGATAGATCAACAATATCTGGTTTGGGCGAAGTTAATTCATCAGAGTTAGCTAAAGAACGAATTAATTTTTACGCAATGGCTGGGTATTTATATGATGTAACTCCAGATATAACATTAAAACCATCATTTTTATTTAAATGGGTTTTAGGTGCACCTTTACAATTAGATGTTAATGCATCAGTATTATTTTATAACAAGTTTATTTTGGGTGCATCATATAGATGGAGTGCTGCTTTAACAGGAATGGCAGGTTTTCAGGTTACTAATCAACTGCTTTTAGGAGTAGCATATGATAGAGAAACAACCGAGTTGGTTCAGTTCAATACAGGTTCATTAGAGTTTCTTTTGCGTTATGAATTATTTAATAAGAAACGAAAAATTGCGCATCCTAGATTCTTTTAATTTCAAACAAAAAACAGTATTATAATGAGAAAAATATTAAAAATACTAGTCGTAAACATTACCTTGCTTATTGGTTTTACAGGTATTTGCCAAGAAGAAAGTAAAGCGGTTAATGTTGATGATAAAAAAAATCAAACATCAAAAAAAATATCAAAAGCAGATAAAGCATTTGAAAATTTAGAATATGTAAACGCAATAAAAAAATACTTGAATAGTATTAGTGATAACGAGCCAACCCCATTAGTTTTAGCCAGAATGGCTGATAGTTATTTTAGTATTGCAGATTATAAAAACTCGGCATATTGGTACGGTAAATTAAAGAAAACTAATAGCGAAGAGATGAATGCTGATAGAAAGCATAAATATGCAATATCTTTAAAAAGTATTAAAAATTATGCGTCTTCCGATAAAGCAATGGAGTCACTAAATACAATTGATGAAGATGATTATAGAGGCGAGTTATTTGTAAACGAAAAAAATTATCTTAATGATATTGAAAATAGATCAGGGCAATTTGAAATAAGAAATTTAGAGTTTAATTCAAAATTGTATGATTTTGCACCATCATTTTATGGTGATGATATTTTGTTTTCTTCTAATAGGAAAAAATCTAAAAAAGTAAAAAATATTCATACATGGAATAATCAAGCGTTTTTAGAGATTTATAGACTCAACACTATAACCGAGGAAAAACCTGTGCTGATGCCAGAATCTATTAATACAGATTATCATGAATCAACCTCAATCAGTACAAAAGATGGTAATACTATTTATTTTACCAGAAACAACTTTACCAATAAAGTTTTAAAAAGAGATAACAAAGGGGTTAATTTACTTAAAATATATAGAGCTAAACGTAAGGATAAAAGTGATAAATGGAATGTAGAAGAATTACCATTTAATAGTGATCAATATTCGGTAGCACACCCAGCATTAAACCCAGATGAAACAGAGTTGTATTTTTCAAGTGATATGCCTGGTTCTAAAGGAGCTTCAGATTTATATAAAGTAGCAATTCAAGGTGATGGATTTGGAGAAGTTGAGAGCTTAGGTGATGCGATAAATACTGAAGCTAGAGAAACTTTCCCGTTTATAAGCTATGACAATGTTTTGTATTTTGCTTCAGATGGTCATTTAGGACTTGGTGGATTAGATATTTTTGAAGTAAAACTAAATCAAGCAGACAATATTGAAAGTATATACAATTTGGGCGAACCTATTAATAGCCCTAAAGATGATGTTACATTTATTGTAAATGAAGATGGTGAAGGATATTTGGCGTCAAATAGGGATGGTGGTAAAGGAGAAGATGATATTTATGCATTTACCGTTTTAGAAAAAGCGTGTTTACAAACGGTTACAGGTATTGTGACAGAGGCTAAGTCTAAAAATGTGTTACCAAATTCAATAGTAGTGGTTTATGATAGTAAGGGTAGGCAAATTAATAAAACACTAGCTGATGAGCATGGAGCTTTTACTTTTGATTTGTCTTGTAATAACAGTTATACATTTAAAGGAAATTATCAAGATTATGACCCTGATGAAAAAAGGATTACAGTTGCCGAAGGTGATCCTGTAAATGTGCCATTAGTACTAAAAAGTATAGAAAATACACTAGCAGATAGTATAGCTAAAAATGTGATTGAGGGACCTAAAATTGGTGATGATTTAGCAAAATTTTTAAAATTAAATCCTATTTATTTTGATTTAGATAAATCATTTATCCGATTAGATGCTGAAATTGAATTACAAAAAATAATAGTTTTAATGCAATTGTATCCAAAACTAAAAATTGATGTAAGATCACATACTGATAGTCGTAATACGCATATATACAATCAGGCATTGTCAATGCGAAGAGCAAATTCGACCATGAAATACATTATTAAAAATGGTATTGAAAGCTCTAGAATAACAGGTCAAGGTTATGGCGAAACGCAGTTAACAAATCGTTGTGCTGATAATGTTAAATGTTCTAAAGCCGAACATCAATTAAATCGACGTAGTGAATTTATAGTTGTAGCTAATTAAGTTTTAAATTATGTAATTAAAAAAAAGACTGCTTTAAAGCGGTCTTTTTTTTGTTTTTTATAAAAAAAAATGTATTTTATTAAAAATACTGTAACAAAATTCTTTTTGTGAGGTCTATATAAAAGTAACTAAAAACTTAATATGTAATGAATTTTAAACTTTTTGTGATATTATCTTTATCAATTACAGTTTTTTCTCAAAATAAAAAACAATTAGAAATAACAAGAACATATGTTGCTCCAAAAATTGATGGCGTTTTAAATGACGATGTATGGGCTAAAGCAAATACAGCTACAAATTTTGTTCAATTTAGACCCAATCAAGGTGAAAAAGATTCATTGTCCATAGCAACTGAAGTAAAAATGGCATATGATGATTCGGGTATTTATTTAAGCGCTAGGCTTTATGATGACCCAAAACTAATTGCAAAGCAATTATCTAGTCGTGATAATTTTGGGAATTCTGATTTTTTTACACTCGTTTTAAATCCAAATAATGATGCGCAAAATGATACTCAGTTTTTTGTTTTTGCTTCGGGAGTTCAAGCAGATGCCATTTCTACACCAACATCTGGTGAAGATTTCTCATGGAATTCCGTGTGGAATAGTGCTGTTAAAATAGATGAAAAAGGATGGGTTGTTGAGATGAAAGTACCATATAGAAGCTTAAGATTTGATACTAGTAAATTAAATACATGGGGAGTGCAATTTCATCGACGTTTTAGAAGAAATGAAACACAGTATTCATGGAATCCTATAGATGTTACAAAAGGTAATATAGGTTTGTATCATGGTGAATTAGTGGGTTTAGAAAATATAAAGCCTCCTACACGATTAATTTTTTATCCATATCTAACCTCTGTTTATAATAGTTTTGATGGAGAAAGTGCTAATGAAATCTCGGGTGGATTAGATTTAAAATATGGTCTAACCGAGAATTTTACATTAGACGCTACTTTAATTCCAGATTTTTCCCAAGCTGGATTTGATAATGTGTCTTTAAATTTAGGACCTTTTGAACAAACATTTTCAGAGCAAAGACAATTTTTTACTGAAGGTGTAGATTTATTTAATAAAGGTGGTTTGTTTTTTTCAAGGCGAGTAGGAGGAGCACCATCTGGGGATATTGAGCTTTTGGAAAACGAAACGCTTATTGATAGGCCAGAAACGGTAAAGGTTTTAAATGCAGTAAAAGTATCAGGTAGAACGCATAAAGGGCTGGGAATTGGATTTTTTAACTCTATAACAGAAAAAACATATGCTACCGTAAAAAATAGTGTTACAAATAAAAATCGTAGAGCGATTATTGAACCCTTTACTAATTATAATGTTTTGGTTGTTGATAAGCAGTTTAATGGTAATTCATCAATAGGGGTGACAAATACAAATGTATGGCGTGAAGGTGATTTTAGAGACGCAAATGTATCAGCTTTATTTGCAAATATTTCAAATAAACGCAATACATATAATATTAGATCTGATGTGAAAGTAAGTCACCTAAATCTAAACACAAAAAATGAAACAGGATTAAGTACGTTTTTCAGAATACGAAAAACACACGGAAATTTTAGATATAGTTTTGATCATCGATATGCAGATACTAAATATAATCCTAATGATTTAGGACTTCAGTTTCGAAACAACTATAATAATTTTGGCATCGATGCTAGCTATCGCACATTTGAACCCAAAGGAATTTGGAATAATTACTTTGTAAGTACATTTGTAAATTATAATCGATTAGCAAACCCTAATACGTATACAAGATTTAATTTTGGAGGTTTTTTTAATGGTAATACAAAGCAGTTAAATAATTTTGGTGCAAATGTTAGATTTGCACCAGGACGACAATATGATTATTTTGAGCCAAGAAGATCGGGTAGTTTTTTTACTACAGAAAATGAATTTAATACTAACGTTTGGTTTAGTACTAATGATAATAAACGTTTTGCTTTAAGCTTAAATAGTGGTGTAGATTTTTTAATACAAGAAGGACGTCATGAGTATGTAAATTACTGGTTTGGTATAGGGCCTCAATTTAGAGTAAATGATAAGTTAATGATATCATATTCATTTGATAGGGAGTATTACGTTGCTGAACGGGGCTATGTTACGCAAACTACCGATAATGTGATTTTTGGAGATAGAAAGCGAATAGAGATAGAGCATAACTTTAATACAAATTATAATTTTAATCCTAATCATACTTTAGCATTGACGTTAAGAAATTATTGGGCAACAGTTTTGTATGACCATAAATTATTTAGTTTATTAGATAACGGAAATGTAACTAACACTTATGGTTTTACAAAATTTAATATTGATGACAATCCAGATATTAATTTTAGTACATGGAATTTTGACTTGAGTTATTCATGGCAGTTTGAAACAGGTAGTTTTTTAACTGTTTTATATAGAAATAGTTTTAATGATTTTAACAATTCGGCTCTTAATTCATATACCGAAAGTTTTGATAATCTACTTGATCAACCAATAAATCATACATTTTCAATTAGGTTACAATACTTTTTAGACTATAATGCCATACCTAATCTTTTTAATAAAAAAAGACAGTGTAAAAATTTAAAAACCATTAGCTAAAGTTAAATCATTTTTAAGTTTTCAAACACATGCAATAATCTAAACTAATTTAAATAAATTTGTGTCAATACAAATTTGTTAAAATGTTTAAATACGGAGTTGATACGCTTACTGTAGAAAAAGCTATTGCCATAGCAAAAAACAACCTAAAAGGTGTAGTTTGTAATACAGCAATAGAAAAAGTTACAACATGCAGAAAAAAAGTTGAAACAATTGCTAATTCAACAAAGGCCGTTTATGGTGTAAATACAGGTTTTGGCCCTTTATGTGACGTGCAAATCACGCCAAACGAAACCAGTAAATTACAAGAAAATTTATTAATTACACATGCCGTTGGAGTTGGGAAACCCATATCAAAACAATTGTCAAAATTGATGATGATTTGCAAAGTACATGCATTATGTCAAGGCTATTCTGGCATAAGATTAAGTGTTATTGAGCGTATTTTATTTTTTATTGAAAACAATATTTTGCCAGTAGTGCCATGTCAAGGTTCTGTAGGTGCATCGGGAGATTTAGCACCGCTTTCTCATTTATTTTTGCCGCTTTTAGGTTATGGTGAGTGTTATTTTGATAATAAAATTATGACATCTAGGGATGTATTAGATAAGCATGGTTTACAACCAATAATACTAAAGGCTAAAGAAGGATTAGCATTAATAAATGGCACACAATTTATATTAGCCCATGCTATTATAGGTTTAGATAAAATGAATTATTTACTAGATTTAGCAAATGTGTCTGGAGCAATGAGTCTAGAAGGTTACCAAGGAAGTGAGTCGCCGTTTAAAGAGGAACTGCACGCCATACGTCTTTTTGAAGGTACAGTACATGTAGCAAAACATATGCGTTTTTTGTTTAAAGGTTCTCAAAATATTGCATCTCATGAAAATTGTGTGCGGGTGCAAGACCCTTATTCAATGCGTTGTATTCCGCAGGTGCATGGAGCGTCAAGAAATGCATATTTGCATTTGAATGAATTGGCTGAAATTGAAATGAATTCAGTAACAGATAACCCAATTATTTTAAGTGAAACTGAAGCAATTTCTGGCGGAAATTTTCACGGGCAACCACTAGCTATGGCTTTAGATTATGCATCGATTGCAGCGTCCGAATTGGGTAATATTTCCGACAGGCGCTCATATTTATTGCTCGAGGGTAAATACGGTTTGCCAAGATTACTTACCGAAAGTGGTGGTTTAAACTCAGGTTATATGATTCCGCAATATACCACCGCTGCATTAGTGACCGAAAATAAATCATTATGCTTTCCGCCGTCAGCAGATAGTATTCCAACATCATTAGGTCAAGAAGATCACGTGTCTATGGGTAGTATATCAGGACGAAAATTTAATCAAATATTAAATAATCTTGAGTATATTTTAGCCATAGAGCTAATGTATGCAGCGCAAGCGATGGAGTTTAGGCGGCCTAATACATTTTCCAATATTATTGAAGCCAATTTTGATATTATTAGAAAACATGTAAAAAAGCTAGAAGATGATAGGTTGTTAAAACCCGATATTGACGCGATGGTTAACTTAGTTAAATCGCGTGATATTATTGTAAATTAAATTAAAAAAAATGACTTTTAAGCAACAAATACTTGATGGTATTCCTGCCAAATTACCTGCAAAATATAATTATAATATTGATGTTAATCGGGCGCCTAAACGTAAAGAAATTTTATCGGCTGATGAAAAAAAATTAGCGATTAGAAATGCTTTGCGTTATTTTAAAACAGAATGGCACGATATTTTAGCACAAGAGTTTGCGCAAGAGTTAAAAGATTTTGGACGAATTTACATGTATCGATTTAAACCAAAATATAAAATTTATGCAAGATCAATCAATGATTATCCGCATGTAACGTCGCAAGCAGCTGCAATAATGTTGATGATTCAAAATAATTTAGACCCTGAAGTGGCGCAACATCCCGAAGAGTTGATTACCTATGGCGGTAATGGCGCCGTGTTTCAAAACTGGGCGCAATACCTAGTAACTATGCAGTATTTAGCAACCATGAAAGCTAATCAAACCTTGCATATGTATTCGGGGCATCCCATGGGGTTATTCCCTTCATCAATAGACGCGCCAAGAGTTGTTGTAACAAACGGTATGATGATTCCTAATTACTCTAAACCTAATGATTGGGAAAAATACAATGCGTTAGGAGTAACGCAATATGGGCAAATGACAGCAGGATCATTTATGTATATTGGGCCACAGGGTATTGTGCATGGTACAACGATAACCGTTATGAATGCCTTTCGGAAGATTTTAAATTCGGGTGAAAACCCAAACGGAAAAATATTTTTAACAGCAGGGCTTGGCGGTATGAGTGGCGCACAACCTAAAGCAGGAAACATAGCAGGTTGCATTACAATTTGTGCCGAAGTTAATGCAAAAGCAGCTAAAAAAAGGCATGAACAAGGCTGGGTAGATGTGCTAATTGATAATATTAACGATTTGGTGATAAGAGCCAAACACGCACAAAAACATAAAGAAGTGGTTTCAATTGCATTTATTGGAAATGTTGTTGAGGTATGGGAACGCTTTTATGAGGAAGATATTTTTATTCATATAGGTTCCGATCAAACATCGCTACACATACCTTGGACGGGTGGTTATTACCCAGTCGGAATCGGTTATAACGAGGCAAATGCTTTAATAAGTGAAAATCCAGAGCTTTTTAAAACCAAAGTGCAAGAGTCATTACGTAGGCATGCTGCTGCTATTAACAAACATAATGATCGCGGTACATACTTTTTTGATTATGGTAATGCGTTTTTGTTAGAAAGTTCGCGAGCAGGCGCCGATGTTATGCATACCAATGAAATTGATTTTAAATATCCGTCATACGTTCAAGATATTTTGGGGCCTATGTGCTTTGATTATGGTTTTGGGCCGTTTCGTTGGGTATGTGCTTCTGGTTTACCAGAAGATTTAGATAAAACTGACGAAATCGCCATGCAAGTTTTACAAGATATTATGAAAACAGCTCCTACCGAAATTAAGCAGCAAATGCAGGACAATATTACGTGGATAAAAGATGCAAAATCAAATAAAATGGTGGTAGGATCTCAAGCTCGTATTTTGTATGCCGATGCCGAAGGGCGTGCAAAAATTGCCGAAGCATTTAATACTGCGGTTAAGCGTAACGATATAGGTTCTGTAATTTTAGGTCGTGATCATCATGATGTAAGTGGTACAGATTCGCCATATCGTGAAACGTCAAATATATATGACGGTAGTAAATATACGGCCGATATGGCAATTCATAATGTAATTGGTGATAGTTTTAGAGGCGCTACATGGGTGTCTATTCATAATGGTGGCGGTGTAGGCTGGGGAGAAGTTGTGAATGGTGGTTTTGGAATGTTGCTTGACGGAAGTGAAGCTGCTGAAATTAAACTAAAAAGCATGCTGTTTTATGATGTAAATAACGGTATTGCTAGACGTAGTTGGGCACGAAACGATGAAGCCATATTTGCAATAAAACGCGAAATGGAGCGTACGCCTAGTTTAAAAGTGACTTTAGCTCATAAAGTAGATGACCATTTACTTGAAAACTTATTTTAATGCAAACACTATTTAAAAATATAAAAGAACTCATTCAGGTACGTGAAACGTCCCTACGTTATGTTTCGGGAAAAGCAATGCGCCAATTACCAACGCTTAAAAATGCTTATTTGCTAATTGAAGATGAAAAAATTAAAGCCTTTGGGCTAATGCAAAATTGCCCAACTCATAGTGTAGATAATTGTATTGATGCTACAGGGCAAATGATTTTGCCATCTTGGTGCGATTCGCATACACATATTGTTTATGCAGGTAATAGAGAGGGTGAGTTTGTAGATAGAATAAAAGGCTTGAGCTACGAGGAAATAGCTAATAAGGGTGGAGGTATATTAAATTCCGCGAAAGCGTTACAAGATTTATCAGAAGACGAGCTTTACAAGCAAAGCGCAATTAGATTAAAAAATATAATTAAATTAGGTACAGGTGCTGTCGAGATTAAGTCGGGTTATGGATTAACGCTTAAAGCGGAATTAAAAATGTTGCGTGTAATCAAACGTTTAAAATTAAATTTTCCGTTGGCAATAAAAGCAACTTTTTTGGGTGCTCATGCTTTTCCGAAGGAATTTAAAAATAACCCAAACGCTTATGTTGATGATATAATAAATATAATGTTGCCAGCAGTAGCTAATGAAAGTTTGGCCGATTACGTAGATGTGTTTTGCGAAAAGGGTTATTTTAATTTGAAGCAAACCGATGCCATTTTATCTGCAGCAAAGCAATATGGACTTAGAGCAAAAATACATGTTAATCAATTTAATGCCTTTGGAGGGGTAGCCTTGGGCGTAAAGCAT
>CALDUQ010000010.1 GCA_937924845.1 uncultured Flavobacteriaceae bacterium | reverse complement strand
GATCTGGCATGAAAGACGAGTTTATTAAACGCCATCGTTTTCCTGAAAAACGAAATGAAGCACATCCTATTTTATTAAATATCATGCCCGAAACTTATGGCGTTATGGTGTATCAAGAAGACGTTATGAAAGTTGCTAATCAATTTGCAGATTTAACGCTCGGTGAAGCCGATGTATTGCGACGAGGCATGAGTGGCAAATACAGATCTTTGGCTGAATTTAAAGATGTAGAACATAAATTTATTAGCAATTGCAGAAACAAAGGCTTTGATGACGATTTAATTTTTGATGTTTGGAATCAAATTAAAAGCTTTGCTGGCTATGCCTTTGCTAAAGGACACTCGGCATCTTACGCTGTTGAAAGCTACCAGAGTTTGTTTTTAAAATGTTATTACCCCATTGAGTTTATGGTTGCTGTTTTAAACAATGGTGGCGGATTTTATAGTACCGAGCATTATATACACGAAGCCAAAATGTGTGGCGCCACCATTAAATTACCTTGTATTAATACTAGCGACCATGCTAACACGGTTAAACAAAAACATATTTATTTAGGCTTTGGGTATTTAAACAGTTTAGAGCATTTAGTCATTCAGCGTATTTTATCCGAAAGGCAATTACATGGGCTTTATAAATCTTTAGAGGATTTTGTAAATCGTGTTGTTATTTCAATCGATCAGCTAAGCATTTTAATCCGTATAGATGCGTTTCGATTTACCAAACAATCAAAAACCGAATTGTTATGGCATGCCAATTTTAAATTAAATGCCAACAAACAAAAATCAAAGCAAGCGCAACTGTTTAAAATTAAACATAAAAGTTACAGCATCCCAAAATTAAACAATCATTGGGTAGAGCGTTTTTATGATGAAATTGAGTTGCTTGGTTTTTCTATTCATAATTATTTTAAGCTAGTTACAGAGCCATTTTTACCAAGTATTAAAGCAAGTGAAATGAGTTACTACTCAGCTAAAACTGTTTTAATTTACGGTGTGCTGGTTACCACCCGTTTTAACAAAACGTCTCAAAATAAACTCATGCGATTAAGCACCTTTATTGATGAAGATGGGCATTATTTTGATGCAGTCCATTTTTCAAACGTGGTACATACATATCCCATAAATGGTATGGGCGTTTATGCTTGCTATGGCAAGATTACCAATCGGTATGGCTTTTGTAGCATGACTGTTATAAAATCTAAAAAAATGAGTATTGCCACAGATCCTAGGGGCTAGTTTTATATAAATATAGCTTTATATAAAACTACAAATACATTTACAGGTAACACACGCTAATTTGCCTCATTAAAAGTCTCTACAATTTCAAAAATTCTATCAGCTTGTTGTTCTGTAAATATGCCATCAATTCCTAGGCTATGATAATTCTTAAACGGAGCATCATACAACTTGCTAGGTTCAATACGACCATTTGTAGTTAAGAATTTTTTAATCGTATCTAAAAATTCTATCTGTATGGCATTGAGTTTATAATCATTAATAAACTTTGCAAAAGCGGCTTCTACTTTTTCAGGATTTAAACCCATTAATGAAATGACAAATTTCACTAAACTGAACTTTGTACCTAACTCATTTTCGATTACATTCTTATCTATTCCTCCTTTAAACAGCATTTCTTCCAATATTTGAAGCTCTGCCTTAGTAATGGTTTCTCCTTTTCTAATTCTTGTTATAGTGATATGGTCTTTATTTTCACGTATTAATTGCTCTAGACGAAAAACATTATTTTGAAACGGCGAAGGCGTATATACCTCACCTTCTTCATTTGTCATATCACCACGTTTAATTTCATTTTCTATGATATAATCGTTAAAATCTGTGGTGACATAGCGTTGATCAATAGGATCTATAAACTTAACCAACTCTCTAACACCCTTTCTAAGTTTTTCTAGATGTACGACGCCTTCTACTTTCCAAAAATCTTCTTCTATAGGTTGTTTTATTAATTCTTCTTTAGATTTAACCGCAGGTATTGAAGTCTTTTTTAATAGCTTTTTAGAGGTAGCTACTACTTTTGTAATTGGGATCACTAAATGGTTAATATACTCCTCTGTATTAGGTGTTTCTAGTCTTTTAATTATTAGATTAAAGAGTAATTTATCGTAATATCTAGCTAGGTCGGTATCTCCTTTTTGAGGTTTTACCAGTGGTGCCAATTCATCTTCTATTCGTTTAACATCACGTTTTGACAAATGATTCCAGATTTCTCTATTATCGTTACCAAATTCATTAACTACTTTTAATTTCATTTTTACATCAAAGCGTTTTAAATCTAGCAAAGCAATTTCGCTATGTAAGCCATCTAATAATTCAGTTCTAAAACTTTGTAAAGTCTCATCATTTTTAAACTGATTACTCTTTAAATATTCTGCCAGGCGTAAACGTAAACCAAATACTAATTCGGTTAAACTCTTTTGAGTTTTGGTCTCTATACCTTTTGGGTTTTCTTTAAAAAACTCAAAATTTCCGCAAAGATCAAAAATTAAAAAATGCGTTTTATCCTCACCTGGGCCAAAAAGATTAGGACGTAAACGAGAACCACGCCCTATCATTTGCCAAAACTTAGCGTAAGATTTAACAGGTTTATAAAACACCAAATTAACACAGCTAGGCGCATCAATACCTGTGTCCATCATATCTACAGATATAGCTATTTGAGGCAAACGTTCTTTTTCTTCGTCACAAAAACGATTAATAAATTCTTGAGCTTTTGGTTCGCCATGGGTGATTACTTTTACATAATCGTTTCCAAAAAGCTCTTTATCTAATTCTAAAAAAGTGTCTTTAAGAAACTGTGCATGTTTTTTATTTTTAGCAAAAATGATTGTTTTTCCTAACTCATCGCCACCACGCTTTTTTATGCCGTTATCAAGTACATACTTTAATGTTTTAATGGCGGTAGGTTTATTAAACAGCCAAGTATTTAACTCCGATGATGATATCCATTCGTTACCAGAAGCTTCTTCACCATCAAGAATTTCTTCTTCAAACTCTTCTTTTTCTGCTTCCGAAAGCTCGTCGTATTTAATGCCTTGTGTTAAAAATTTGGTAGGAACCTCTATGGTGTTATAAGGCGTTAAGTGACCATTTGCTACGGCTTCATGAAAAGGATAGGCATCTGTTGGTGACTGGTCTGCTAGGCCAAAAATATGATACGTATTTTTATCGATATTATCTTTTGGTGTTGCGGTTAACCCTAAAAAAAACGCATCAAAATAATCAAAAATAGCTTGGTATTTTTTGTAAATAGAGCGGTGGGCTTCGTCAATGATTATTAAATCAAAATGCCCTACACCATAAAAACGTGCTTCTTCATTGCGGTTGCCATCTATTAAATTCATCATGGTTTGATAGGTAGAAAACGCAAAACGTGCATCGGGATTGTCTTTTTCTTCTAATAGATTTACACTAGTGTGCTCTGGCAAATGTTTTACAAAATTGCTTTTTGCTTGCACGACAAGACTGGTACGATCTGCCAAAAATAAAATACGTTTTGCCCAGTTACATTCTAGCATTAGTTTTGAAAACGCAATAGAAGTTCTGGTTTTACCTGTTCCTGTTGCGAGTACCAATAACGCACCTCGGTTAGTGCCTATTAATTTATTATCACTTTTATCGGTGCCTGCAAAATGCTCTGCAATACTTTTTATAGCACGCATTTGATATGAACGCCCTGATATTTCGGTATCTATGGCTTCGGCACGAATATCTTTTCGATGGGTACGCCTAAACATTGCTGTTTGCAACTCTGCTTTTGTATAAAACCCATGTACGGGTCTAGATTGTTTGTAAAACTGGTCATCCCACAAAAAAGTTTCATACCCATTACTGTAGTACATCACAGGGCGGCAACCATGCATTTTTTCTAAGCAGTCTGCATACAATTGTGCCTGGTTTTCACCTTTACTGGCACTTTCTAAAGTCTTTTTAGCCTCTACTAAAGCTAATGGTAAGCCATCATCGCCCCAAAGTACATAATCTACAGAACCAGTTTCAGACTTATTTGTTGATTTGGGCATGTACTGTACTTTATACTCCTTATCATTTACGCCTAGTAAATCCCAGCCAGCTTCACGTAATGATATATCAATTATATATTTACGGGTTTCGGCTTCATTGCGAGGGTGATGTTGGTTATCTTGTATGTTTGCGGCAACTTTATTTACTTCTATTTGCGCATTTAACGCTTCTATTTGTTTTTTAAACAGCTCGTTTTCTTGGGCAAGCTGTTGTCGTTGCTCTTCCTTTTCTTTTAACTGAGCTTGGTAATTATTAAGCTCATTATCTAGTTGCTTTTGTAATTGTTGTATTTGCTTTCGCGAAAGCGCACTCTCACCTTTTTTAGGAATTAAATCATAATTAAAAATGCCTATATCGCCTATATGCTCTTGACTGTATGATTTTATAAACCACTTACAAAAATAGAATAGTGCATCTATGGCATTATGCGCATCTACATCATTTACAGTTTGATTGTGCGTAGCAAGGTTACCTACTTTTTTTATGATAAATAGCTCTCCATATAGCATATGATTAAACTGCGCTTTAAGCTCGGGTTGTACCAATAGGCTATGTAATGAAGTGTCGTGTGGGGTTTCTAGCTTATTATCATTAGCATACATCCATTGTAAACCTGCCTCTAGCGACATTCGACTATATACTAAAGAGGTACGAGGATCTGTAATTACAAAATGCTCTGCTTTTACCGCCCTGTTATAAAGTATGGTAAACTCTTTTTCTAGAAATTGAAAATTACTATTCATCTTGCTAATTTAATAGAATTCTATAAATATATATTTCTATAACTTAGTTATTTATTTGGGTTATAATCAAATAAAAAACACTCTATATTTTCTGCAGGGACAGCTAGTGTTTTAGCCCATTGATGCAATAATGTATTGTACTGCTCATAATCACTATACTTACTTGATGGTGTAACCTCAATAAAACTTGCTATAATCGGTTGTGTTGCTAGACTCACTAATGCTCGGGCAACTCTAATGTCAAAAATTAAGCAGTATGTGGTATGGTTACAAGCCCTAGAGGCAAAATACAATAGCTTTGAAATATAACTAATATTAAGCCCTTTTATATGTTGTAGTAAGCCATAGGCTTGCTTAATGTTGTTGTTTTTGACAGCAGCTAAAGCTGCTGTAATTTGATTAATGCTTTCTGGTTTACTTAGGTAAGCGTTAGTACGATAAGTGCCATAACCTGTATCACCAAAACCCCATAACATTGCAAGTGTAAAAGGGTAAAGCATGCTGGCTTTATTATTGTAATATTGGGCAAAAGCAGTAATTATATCTTGCCTGGTAATAGGCTTTTTTTCAAAGTGTTTTACCAGTTGTTGTGCATAGCTATCTAGTTTTTCCCATCGCTTGGGATTATAGATGTATGCCGACTCTTGTAAGGGATTAAGTTGGGTGATCTTACTTTTATGTTTTTCTATCATTACAAGTATTTATTTTTTTGTTTTTTACAATCTTCAGTTTTTTTAATTGCTTTTACCATCAACTGATTAAACCTTCCCCAACTTTTTCTTGATTGCTTTTTGATTTGGTCACCATTATTAAACTCCCTGAAAGCTGCATTTGCTTTTTTAACATAGCTTAAGTAGTTACCCCAATCATAACGATAGGTTTTAGTTTTACCGTTGCGTATCATTCTCCTTTTAGAACCTTTATAAGTGAACCGCTTAAATAATGTACTCTTGTGGATTTTATCATCTGTACTTTCTGCATTTATGGCTAATGATGAAGCTCTCTTAAAAGCTCTTTTCATTGAACGGTTAAACTTTGAATAACCTGCTGTTTTTATCAGTGCGCGTTGTCCATCATATTCAAACCCTAAATATTCTAAGGTTTTATTTTTTTCTTCACCTGTTTCTTCATCAACTTCATAGCCTGCATATTTCCCATCTTTTTGTTGAAAATGATACACTTTTGTTTTGTCCGGATGTATTTCTAGATTTACTTTATTATCAACTAAAGCACGTAGCCTTTTTATAGCTTCTTCTTGCTGCTTTCGAGGCACAACTATAATTAAATCGTCACTATACCGTTGGTAATATCCTTTAACATCTTTACTATCTATAAAATCCTGTACCTCTTGATCGAAGTCTAACATATAAATATTGGCTAATGTTGCACTTAAAGCTGTGCCTTGAGGAATACCCTTTGTTCTAGTTGATTTTGTGATTAGATGAAGGCTGTTTTGATAAAAATCTTTCCTTTTACAGTAAGCGATAGCATTATTATCTTTTAAAAATCGTTTGTGCTTAATTGATTTTTGTTTGAAAACAGTAGTTTTAGGATCATTTTCTGTTCTTGTTTTTACCCAAATTTGATTTTTATAATTTCTGAATAACAAATCTTCATTAACATATCGCATATTAACAAGAGACTTAAAAACATTGTAATGATCTTTAGGCAAGCTGGTGTCATTATTCCAAACTTGCGTCCATTTCTGTTTTAGGATTTTATGGTCTAACTCATCAAAGAACCTAGTAATGTCTGCAACAATTACAGTCAATTCTTTGTCTTTATTATCTTTTATAAACTGAAAGGTTTCTAATGCAAAATCTACATTGCACTTGTGTTTATTTTTTTTCCCTTCTATTTCAACTTTTCTATAAGCTACTACTGCGTTGTTAAAACTTTTTGTTTTAAGTAACTCATTATATTTATTTGAAAGTAAGTAGCTGTAGTAGGAATAAATTTGAGCATCAAAATGACTAGCAAAATATATTTCTCTTGCTTTTGGTTTAACCTTAATTCTTGTGCGTTTTTTACTTTTATTAAGTAAACCTTTTGTATTAGCTCTGAATTTTCTTTGAAAAATAGTACGGTGTAAAAAAGGAAGAAAACTGTGTTTGGCAATTTTATTTTCATCCATAATATAGCCTTCCAATTTAGAGATGTCTTTATGCTCTAATGGAAAACCTATATGTGGATATTTTTTAAATTTAATCCAAGGATGTTCTTCTTTTTTATTCATTATAAAAATAAGGGTCGAGATTCGCTAGTAGCAGGCTTATGATTGAACAATGCTCTGTCGGTAGTTTCACCAATAATGGCTATAATACCACTACACTTTTCAGGTATAATAATTGCTTATATTGCCGTAGAGGTCTTTAAAGTAACATATCAACTTATGAACAACATTAAACTAAACAACTTAACAAGCGCAATGCTTGCCGTTTTATCAATTGTAGCAGAAATAAATCCACTTTCTTTTGACATTGGTATTTAGTACTCATTTGACGTATATCTCAAATGATGATAATTGTGCTAAACGTTCTTCTCGGCCACTCGACCCTATTTTGTTAAATTTATATATATTCTTTTATTAATTTATTATTAATGAGATTATTGTGTTCTGTTTCATCTCAATAAGAAACTTTTACACCAACTCCCCTTTAAATGCCTTTTGCAACAAGCAATTAAACAAATCTTCTGCTTCTTGTAGCTCTTGTTTGGCTAGTGCTTTTTGTTGCTCTATTAAAGCTATTTTTTCTGCGAATTGGTTTTGGAGTTTGATGGGTGGTGTTATAAAAGGAAACTTTTTAAAACTTGCCATTGGAGGAAAGTTTGGTATTCCAGCACCTCTGTTGGCTCCAAAAT
>CALDUQ010000009.1 GCA_937924845.1 uncultured Flavobacteriaceae bacterium | reverse complement strand
TGCTCACATAAAAATACAATTTAAAATCAATTCACAACTAAATCCTCTCCTGATTTTGCATTTTCGTCCTTGTGATTGCTCACATAAAAATACAATTTAAAATCAATTCACAACTGCTTACTAAAATGATGTCGGTAATGCTAGCTTGTGATTGCTCACATAAAAATACAATTTAAAACAACAACTATAAAATACACTTTTCAAAGGTTAAATTACCAAATACAATGTTTAATTTAGTTCTTGTATAAAACCAACATTATGTATTTTAAAAAAGCACTTTACATACTTACTATTCTAGCCTTTGTTACATCCTGCAAAAATAAAACAACCCCAGACAATCTTTATAAATTTAAAACCTATATAAGTCATGCCACCTCTGGCAGGGTATCAATTATTCAGCCTATAGTTGTTGTTTTAAACAAAGAAGTAGACAGCTGGATTGCTAACGAAGCACTATCAGATGCATCGCTTCTAGATATTTCGCCAAAAATAGACGGCAAACTTATTAGTGTAAATAAACGTCAACTCTCATTTTTTCCTTCAGAAGATTTAAAATCAGATACCGAGTATACGGTTACGCTAAAACTAAAAAATCTATTTAAAAACTTACCTTCCGAATTTAAATCTTATACGTTTAAATTTAAAACCTTTAAACAAAACCTTAATATACAAACCAACAACTTACAATCTTACGATACAAATTGGCAACATCTTGACGGTACTATAAAACTTGCTGATGTTAGCACACTTGACAAAGCAAAAACACTTATTAATGCCTCTCAAAAAAACAAACCTTTAGTAATTAAATGGGACGAATCCTACCAAAAAGCTAAAGTATTTAGTTTTAAAATTGATAGTATTAAACGTTATAATAGTGACTCTAAAATTAATATTAATTGGAACGGGCAAAACATAGGCGCTAATAATAAAGGCGACAAATCAATCACCATACCTGGCGTAAATAATTTTACAGTTATAAATGTAGAGGTTAAACAATCGCCAGAGCAACACCTTTCTATAAATTTTTCGGACCCCTTAAAAAAACAACAAAATTTTGCTGGCTTAATTACCTTAGGCAACACCAAACAACCACGTTTTGTTGTTGACGGTAACATTTTAAAAGTATATCCTAAAACGCGTATTGTTGGCAGCGCAACTCTAAATGTTTTTGAAGGTATTAAAAACACCAGTAACTTTAAACTTCAAAACTCATTTTCGCAAAATATTGCTTTCGAACAGCTAAAACCAAACATACGCCTAATTACTAACTCTGGTATTTTACCAAATTCCCAAAACTTAAAATTCAACTTTGAAGCGGTTAATTTAAAAGCCGTTGATGTACGAATTATTAAAGTTTTTGAAGATAATGTTCTTCAATTTTTACAAGATAACACCATTAATAGCAATAACGCCAATCAAATTAAACGTGTTGGCCGACGCATTGCAAAAAAAACAATACCACTTATAAAAGATGAGACCGAAAACACTGGAAGATGGAAAGCATATAGTATAGATTTATCTAACTATTTTAATGCCGACAAAGGGGCTATTTACCGTGTTGAGCTTAGCTATAATATAAATTATGCGCTTTATAATTGTAATGCTAATACTACATCACAAAATGACAATGATGCAGATGATTATTATGATGATGACTATTATTATGATGATGAAAACAGCCTACCCGATGGTAGCTCAATTACCGATAATGAATTGCGTGAACAAGCCTACTGGGATAATGTGGTTTACAACTACAAAAACTACACCTATGATTGGTATGAGCGAAATAACCCTTGTAATGAGGCGTATTATAATGAAAACAAAATTGTATCAAGTAACTTAATTGCCTCAAACCTAGGAGTAATTGCTAAACGTGGCCATAACAACTCATATTATTTTGCAGTAAATGATATTTTAACAACAATACCGCAGGCTAATGTAACAATCGATATATTTAATTACCAGCAACAACTTATAACTAGTACAACTACAAACAACGAAGGTTTGGCAATTATTGATGCCGATAGCCATGCTGCATTTGCCATAGCAACTAAAGAGGATAACATCACTTATATAAAGTTAAATGATGGCAATGCATTATCATTAAGTAAATTTAATGTGTCAGGAAAAACATTACAACGCGGCTTAAAAGGCTACATTTATGGCGATCGTGGGGTATGGCGACCTGGCGACACTATTCACCTAACATTTATACTTAATGATAATGCCAACAAACTGCCAAGTAACCACCCTGTAAAACTAGAACTAACTGATGCCAATGGAAAGTTGGTTTACCAAAATGTTTCAAAAAATGGGCTTAATAATTTTTATAATTTCAATATTCCAACCAAACCCGAAGACAAAACAGGGCGCTGGAATGCCACAATAACTGTAGGTGGGGCGACTTTTCATAAAGCCCTAAAAGTAGAAACCATAAAACCTAATAGATTAAAAATTAAACTTGATTTTGAACAAAATGTATTAAGTAATAATACGCCCTTAAACAGTAAATTACAAGTAAACTGGCTGCATGGTGCTGCTGCAAAACACATCAAAACTGAAGTTAAAGCTAAAATAACAACCAACTCTAATGGGTTTAAAAACTACCCAAAATATAGCTTTACCGACCCAACACGCAAATTTAAAACAGAAGATCTAACTATTTTTGAAGGCGAAACCAATGCCGAAGGGTCAGCATATATTACAAAAACACTAAACATTGGCAAAAATGCCCCAGGCTTGTTAAACGTTTCATTTTTAACACGCGCCTTTGAAAACGGTGGCGATTTTTCAATCGACGCTTTTAACAAACCTTTTGCGCCATACACCTCATTTGTTGGATTGCGCTCACCAAAAACAAAGGCTTACAACTCCTATGATACCGATAAAAATCATGAATTTGATGTTGTTGTTGTAAATGCCCAAGGGAAGCCCATAAAACGGAAAAATCTAAACGTTAAAGTATATCAAATAAAATGGCGCTGGTGGTGGAACTCGGGTGATGATGATTTAGCCTCATATCAATCTAGCAGTTATCGAAAAGCATTTTTAACCAAAACCATAAGCACTGATAGTAACGGAAAAACAAGCTTTAACATTAACATTCCGGAGGAAGAAAGTGGCCGTTATTTAATTAAAATCACAGATCCCGTTAGCGGGCATGCCACCGGAACAACAACATATTTTTACAGTAACTGGTGGAGTCGAAAAAGCACAACTGAAAATAAAGAAGCCGCTAAAATGCTTGTCTTTTCTTCCGACAAGGACACCTATAATGTAGGAGAAACAGCAAAAATCACATTTCCTTCAGGCACTGAAGGCCATGCATTAATTAGTATTGAAAATGGCACAGAAGTAATTGAAACTATGTGGGTAAAAACTCAAAAAGGCGAAACAGTTGCCGACATACCAATCACAAAACAAATGACGCCAAATGTGTTTGTTAGCATTTCATTACTACAACCACATGCCGCTACCGAAAACGATTTACCAATACGCTTATATGGTGTAATACCAATTATGGTCGAAAATCAAAACACAAAACTTAATCCTGTATTAAATATACCTAAAGTTTTAAGACCCGAAAAAGATGTCACCTTTTCGGTAAGCGAACAAAACAAAAAAGCAATGACCTACACCGTTGCACTTGTTGATGAAGGTTTATTAGATTTAACACGATTTAAAACCCCTAATGCTTGGAACGAATTTTACACACGTGAGGCATTAGGCGTTAAAACTTGGGATATTTACGACGAGGTAATTGGTGCTTATACAGGTAATGTAGATCAAGTATTTGAAATTGGTGGTGATGCATCCGCAAGTGCGGCAAAAAACAAAAAAGCAAACCGCTTTAAACCTGTTGTAAAATACTTAGGTCCATTTAGTTTAAACGCTGGCGAAACCAAATCGCATACTATAAAACTACCTAAATATATAGGCGCAATACGTACCATGGTAGTTGCTGGTGATTTAACTACAAATGCCTACGGAAGCACCGACCAAACAACAACGGTTAAAGAACCTTTGATGGTATTAGCTACATTGCCACGAAAACTGAGTCCTGGCGAAAAAGTAACGCTACCTGTAACCGTATTTGCAATGTCACAAAAAGTTAAAAACGTAAACTTAACTTTAAAATTAAGTAAAGGAATTACTATTATTGGTGACAAAACAAAACAGCTAAATTTTTCAAAACCTGATGAAAAAATGGCTTACTTTAATTTGGATGTAAGTAAAGCTAATGGCATTAATACGGTTGAAGTGATTGCAAAAAGTAATGGTGAATCATCAAGCTACAAAGTAGAGCTAGATGTTTTTAACCCCAACCCAATAACTACTAAAGTAACCGATTTGGTGATTGAAAAAGGTATAGAAAAAACCATAGATTTTTCAACCTTTGGCGTTAGCAACTCCAACTCGGCAATGGTAGAGTTTTCAACATTGCCAACCATGAATTTTAATGGCCGATTAAAATATCTTATTCAATATCCGCATGGTTGTGTCGAGCAAACCACATCTAGTGTATTTCCTCAATTATTTTTAAGCGATATTTTTGATCTTGATAGCACGACCAAACAAAACATGACTAACAATATCAAAAAAGGTATTGAGCGTTTAAACCAATTTCAAACCAATAGTGGCGGGCTATCATATTGGCCTGGCGGAAACTCAGCAAATGATTGGGGTACTAGCTATGCAGGTCATTTTATGATTGAAGCTGAAAAAAAAGGTTTTATTTTACCTTTAACTTTTATGAGTAATTGGCTAAACTACCAAAAAGAAGCTGCTAGAGATTGGCGCCCTGGTTATCGATACAACAATAATGATGTAGCGCAATCGTATCGTTTATACACACTAGCTTTAGCTGGCCAGCCTGATTTAGCTTCAATGAATCGTTTAAAAGCCTATAGTAAAATTTCTAACGATGCCAAATGGCGACTTGCCGCGGCTTATGCTTTAGCGGGTCATAAAGAGGCTGCCAAAAATATGGCTTCAAAATCAAACATTGATTTTACTTCAAATACTTATGATTATTATACCTACGGATCAGTAGACAGAAATCGAGCAATGGCATTAGAAACCATGATATTAATTGACGATTTAAAAACTAGAGAAACTGCAGAGTATATTGCAAAACGCTTATCATCAAAACAATGGATGAGTACACAAACTACTGCCTACAGCTTACTTGCAATGTCTAAAATGGTTCAAAAAAATGGAGGCAAAGCCATTAACCTAACTTACCGTTTAAATCATAAAAAGCCTCAAACCCTTAATTCGCAAAAGGCAATTGCAAACCGTGAGTTAAACATTCACGAAAACACCAATACAATTAGTGTTAACAGCACTAATAACACTGTTTATGCAAGGATTATTACATCAGGGAAACTTCCGCTAGGCAGCGAACTTACCGAAAAAAGAGGTTTAAATGTTAGTGTAATTTATAAAAATTCTAAAGGTAAACCTATTGATATATCAACACTACAGCAAGGACAAGATTTTGTGGCGTCAATAACAGTTACAAACCTTAAAAAAGAACGTATTAATGATGTGGCGCTAACACAAATATTCCCTTCGGGATGGGAAATTGTAAACACTCGATTTACAGCTTTTGGTAATGGCGTTAACGCTACTGCCGATTATACCGACATTAGGGATGATCGTGTTAATTTTTATTTTGATTTAGATAAAAACAAATCAAAAACATTTAGCGTACAACTAAATGCTGCATATTTAGGCTATTATTATTTGCCTGGCACACAAGCAGAGGCTATGTATGACAACACGTACTTTGTGCATACAAAAGGACAGTGGGTAAATATTGAAAAATAACATCTAATTGGTGTTACATAACAAACGTTATATGATTAACTGATGCTATGTAACACCTTTAAAGATTTATAAAGTTAAACTAGCCTATGAATTTAAGTACACAAAAAAGCAAACTACGTTTTACTAACGTTGCGCTAACTGTATATAAATTTATTAGCGCTAATAAACTTAAAACCACTATAAGTTTAATCATAATTATTGCTTATTATTTTTGCTTGCCTAACCAACTATTTAATGCACCTACGGCAACAGTTATTGAAAGTAACAAAGGTGAACTATTAGGCGCATCTATTGCCGCAGATGGGCAATGGCGGTTTCCTCACAATGATAGTATTCCAAAAAAGTTTAAACAATGTTTATTGCTGTTTGAAGATGAGTATTTTTACAATCACCCTGGCATTAATCCTATTTCGATTATAAAAGCATTTAAACAAAATTTAAGTTCGGGTAGCATAAAACGTGGTGGTAGTACGCTAACCCAACAAACTATTAGGTTATCTAGAAAAGGTAGGGCACGTAATTATTTTGAAAAACTTAAAGAACTCATCCTAGCCACTCGATTAGAATTAAAATTTTCGAAAGAAAAAATTTTAGCCTACTATACAAGTAATGCGCCTTTTGGCGGAAACACTGTAGGTTTAGATGCCGCTGCTTGGCGTTATTTTAACCGAAGTGCTAATGATTTATCATGGGCCGAAAACGCTACATTGGCAGTATTACCAAATGCACCTAGTTTAATTTACCCCGGTAAAAACCAAAAAAAACTACTTTTTAAACGCAATCGCCTTTTACGTAAACTGCTTAACCGTGGTAATATTGACAGTTTAACCTACACCTTATCTATAGCCGAAAATTTACCACAAAAACCATTTCCTTTACCGCAAATTGCCCCACATTTACTTCAAAAAATAGCGCAAACAAACTTTGGCAAACGTGTTAAAACAACCATAAATAAAACACTACAAATACAAGCTAATCAAATTGTAAAAAACCACTATTTACAGCTTAAACAAAATGAAATTTATAATATAGCTGTTCTTGTATTAGATGTAAAAACTCGCCAAGTACTAAGTTATATTGGCAATTCGCCAACCGATAATTCGCATCAAAAAGATGTTAATATTATTGACAAACCTAGAAGTACAGGCAGTATTTTAAAACCTTTTTTACACGCCGCTTTATTAGATGCTGGCGAATTACTACCAAATACATTAGTTGCCGATATCCCCACAAGCTTTGCTAATTACACTCCAAAAAATTACAATCGCGAATATGACGGCATGGTGCCTGTCAAGCAGGCTTTATCCCGATCACTTAATATTCCGTCTGTTAGGCTACTACAAGAGTTTGGCTTGGACAGGTTTCACCAATATCTTAAACAACTTAAATTAAAAGATATTAAATATAATGCCAATCACTATGGATTGTCTCTTATTTTAGGCGGCGCAGAAAGTAATTTATGGGATTTATGTAAAAGCTATGCTGCATTATCATCGACTTTAAACCATTATGCAAAACATTCGAGTCAATATTTTAGTAATGAATTTGTAGAACCTACCCTTTTACATAATGAACCTATAAATTTTGGCAAATTATTACCCGAAAAAAACATATTTGATGCAGCCTCAATATATTTAACTTATGATGCCCTAAAGGAAGTAAATCGTCCTCAAGGCAATGAAAACTGGACGTTTTATAATGCATCAAAACAAATTGCTTGGAAAACAGGTACTAGTTATGGATTTAGAGACGCATGGGCTATTGGCAGTACCAAAAATTATGTTGTTGGTGTGTGGGTAGGTAATGCAGATGGCGAAGGTCGGCCAGGACTGGTTGGTGTTGAAACTGCCGCACCTATTTTATTTGATGTGTTTGATTTATTACCAAATAGCGATTGGTTTGACAAACCTTTTGATGAAATGCAATCAATTGCTATTTGTGAGCAAAGCGGCTACAGATCTTCAACCATTTGCCCCAATATAAAAAATGATTATGTTCAATTAAGCGGATTAAAAACAAAGCCTTGCCCATACCACATATTAGTACATTTGGATGCTAAACAAACCAATAGAGTTAACACCTCATGCGAGCCATTAACTAAAATCAAAACAAAACCCTGGTTTGTGTTACCACCAATAATGGCCTATTATTATCAACAAAAAAATCCGTTTTATAAAGCCTTACCTAGTTTTAGATCTGATTGTGTAGGTACTGATGATGTCACTTTAGATTTTATATATCCAGATATAGGCACCACTATATTTTTACCTAAAGATTTTGATGGTAAAACTAACGAACTTGTGCTAAAGGTAGCATACTCAAATCCCGAAAAGACTTTATTTTGGTATCTAAACACCACATATTTGGGCACGACAAAGCAAATTCATGAGTTTGGAATTACACCCAAAAAAGGTAAGCATTTAATAACTGTTGTCGACGAATTTGGAAATGATATTAAACGATATATTGAAATTAAATAAACTTAACCCCAACTTAAATAAGGTTTTAAACTTAATTGCGAATTGTAATATTTAACGACACCTGTTACCTCCTCGCCTAGCCAATTTGGTGACTCAAAAATTTCATCTTCAGTTGTCAATTCAACTTCGGCAACTATTAATCCTTGATTGTCACCTAAAAACTCATCAACTTCAAAAGTATGTTTACCCACAATAACTTCGTATCGATATTTTTCAATAACACCGTTTTCACATAATTGTAATAATGCTTCGGCTTCGGTCACCGTAATTTTGGTTTCCCACTCAAAACGCGACAAGCCATTGGCTGAAGATTTTCCTTTAACCGTTAAAAAACCACAATTTCCTCTTAAACGTACACGTACAGTTCGGTTTTTGTGAGAATTTAAAAACCCCTGAACAATTTTAGTTTTTGTATTAAAATTTGACTTAAACTCAGTACTTTTTACTAAAAATTTACGTTCAATCTCAATCATAATACATTCAAAAAAAAAACAATTTATGGCAAACAAATATAGGCGATTTATGTTTAATTTTGAGCTTTACCACCTATAATGCTAGAAGATGTACCTTTAAGAAAAATTATTCATGTTGACATGGATGCCTTTTATGCATCTGTAGAGCAGCTTGATAATCCATTATTAAGAGGTAAGCCTATAGCTGTAGGTGGTGAGGGCAAACGAGGTGTGGTTAGTGCTGCAAGTTACGAGGCTAGAAAATTTGGAGTTCGTAGTGCCATTAGCGGAATGTTAGCCAAACAACTTTGCCCCGAGTTAATTTTTACCAAACCGCGTTTTGAACGGTATGCCGAAATTTCAAAACAAATACGAGCCATTTTTTATAGCTACACCGACTTGGTTGAACCTTTATCTTTAGATGAAGCTTACCTTGACGTAACCGACAATAAATTTAAAAATCCTAGCGCTTCATTAATTGCTACCGAAATTAGAGCCAAAATATTTGAAAAAACGGGTTTAACTGCTTCCGCAGGCATTTCAATAAATAAATTTGTAGCAAAAATTGCTAGTGATATTAATAAACCTAATGGTCAAAAAACTGTAAATCCTAACGAGGTATATTCATTTTTGGAAACCTTAGATATTCGTAAATTTTACGGAATTGGCAAAGTAACTTCAAAAAAAATGTATCAACTTGGTATTTTTACTGGCAAGGATTTAAAAGCAAAATCACTTAATTTTTTAACGTCCAATTTTAGTAAATCTGGCGAGTATTATTACAATATTGTAAGAGGGATACACCATAGCCCTGTAAAACCAAATCGCATTCGAAAATCATTAGCTGCAGAACGTACTTTTACAGATAACTTATCTAGTGAGGTATTTTTAATTGATAAATTAGAGCAAATTTCGCTCGAAGTTTCTAAGCGTTTAACCAAAGTAAATACTGCTGGTAAAACCATTACACTTAAAATTAAATATAGTGATTTTACCTTACAAACTCGTAGCATAACACTTCCCTATTTTATAAAAAATGAGGCTTTGATTTTTGAAACCTCAAAATCGTTACTTTATAAAGAAAAGCTAAAAAATTCCGTTCGGTTATTAGGTATTTCGGTGTCAAACCTTAATACCGAAAAAAAAACCTTAAAAGCAGTCAAGCCAGTAATTAGTGTACAGTTAAAATTTAATTTCTAAGTTGTTTTACACATTACAACCATCAATTTGAGTTACTCGCAAGGTATTTACCATACCTTTTTGTTGTATAGGCATTGCTGCTAAACTCACTAACATATCGCCCGCTTTTAAATAACCACGGTTACATGCTATTTTATTTACATCTTCTATAGTTTCATCAGTACTAACAAATTTATCATAATAAAATGCGGTAACGCCCCAAAGTAAATTAAGTTGGGTTAAAATTCTTTTATTAGAAGTAAATACTAAAATACTTGCCGATGGGCGCCATGCCGATATTTGAAACGCTGTATACCCACTATTGGTTAGTGTTGAAATGGCCTTTGCATCAATTTCATTTGACATTTTTGCAGCATGATAGCAAATAGATTTTGTAATATATCTATTAGTTTTAACATGTGGTGGCAATTGAGGCACTTCAATTAATGGCGAGTCTTCAACGCTTCTAATTATATTTGCCATTTGCTGTATAACTTGTACAGGATATTTACCTACAGAAGTTTCGCCAGATAACATTACAGCATCTGCACCGTCCATAACTGAATTTGCTACGTCATTAACTTCGGCACGTGTAGGTGTTAAACTTGAAATCATGGTTTCCATCATTTGCGTAGCGATAATAACCGGAATTCGGGCTTTTTTAGCTTTAAGCACTAACTCTTTTTGTATTAATGGCACTTCTTCGGCAGGTACTTCTACGCCTAAATCACCTCTTGCAACCATTAAAGCTCCACAGTGGGCTACAATTTTATCAATATTAGCAACACCTTCTGGTTTTTCAATTTTTGCTACTATTGGGATGTTATGATCACTGTGTTTATCTATGATTTTTTGTAATAATTTTAAGTCGTCGGCATGACGAACAAATGATAACGCCAACCAGTCTACTTTTTGTGAAATAGCAAAAATTGCATCTTTAACATCTTTTTCGGTTAAAGCTGGTTGAGAAATATTTGTGTTAGGTAAATTAACGCCTTTTTTAGATTTAAGAGGCCCACCTTGAATAACTTCTGCTAAAACCTCAGTTTTTTTATCTGATTTTAATACTTTAAAAATAAGTTTCCCGTCATCTAATAAAATACGTTCACCTGCTTTCACATCTTTAGGAAAGTTGTCATAATTCATGTAAATTCGAGATTTAGTCCCTTTAAACTCCTTACCTGTAACAAATGTAATTGTATCGCCTGCTTCAACAACAACTTCACTACTCATAACCCCTACCCTTAATTTAGGGCCTTGTAAATCGGCAAGTATAGAGACATTACAATCGAGTTCTTTATTTAGCGTTCTAATCATTTTTATACGCGCAATAACATCGTCATAATCGGCGTGCGAAAAATTTATACGGAATACGTTAACACCTTGTTCCATCATTCCCTTTAACACTTCTTTTGTACTAGTTGCAGGTCCAAGTGTTGCTACAATTTTTGTTTTCTTTCTTTTTAAAGGCATCAGCTAAATATTAAGTTTTCTTTACTTTTTAAATCTTCAACGGGGATTTTATACACCGTTATAAGTTGCGGAATTTTTTTTATCTGCTCGGTGACTGCTCTCAAATTTAAAGTAGCACCACCATGGTTAATTTTTAATATAAAATTTGCTTGCTTAACTTCGGGCAGCAAATAATTTATAATTGTATTTTGATTTTGTAAATTTGAAAATAATGTAGTTTCCTTATTTATTTTTAAAACAGTATTACTTTTATTTGAAATTAAATCCCAAGTAATATGCTGTTTTTGATCAATCCACTCAAAAAACGAATATTTTGAATTTGTATTATATATAGCAACATCTTCTTGTTTTCGTTTTAACTTTAAGTTCAATTGCTTGTTTAAAAAATACGCCATACGAAAATCACTATAGTTAGCATGAATAGCTAATACTTGAAATTCATAATCAACAAAATCTTCTATTTGCAATTTAAAATTAGCCATAAACCGCGTAATTTTTCATTGTAAATATAAGTTATATACACTGTATTTTCCTATCTTTTAACAACAAAAAATAACGAAATCGTTATAGTTACCCAAAGTTTAAGATGTTGTGAGTATTTGGCTTTGAAGTGCAAAAAAGGCTCGTTTTGAAGCTTTCTCTTCGGCCTTTTTTTTGGAAGTCGCCCTTGCTTTAGCGACAATTTTTGTGTCAATACATAATTTTACAGCAAAGTGCTTGATTTTATCATTTCCTGTGTCTTCATAAACGTTAAATTTAAACGTCTTTTTTTCTTTTTGACACCATTCAATCAGCAAACTTTTATAGCTTATAATTTTCCCTTCTAACTGCTCAATATTTATATATGGCTTAATAACCTTTTTTTTTATAAATTTTTCACAATATTTATAGCCTTTATCAAGGTATATTGCTCCTATAAGAGCTTCAAATAAATTACCATGAATATTTGGTCCAAAGTTACTTATAGCAATATTACTTTTAAACAAGTTTATAAGTCCTAAATTTACACCAAGCTGATTTAAATGCTCTCGACTTACAATTTTTGAACGCATTTTAGTTAAGTAGCCTTCATCACCATGAGGCACTTTTAAAAACAAATAATTTGCTATTACTGCACCTAACATAGCGTCGCCAACAAACTCTAAACGTTCATAATTAATGGGATTACCCGAAATAGGGTCTATTTTATTAACCGATCGGTGCGTAAATGCTTTGATGTATATTTTTTTATTTTTAGGCTTATAGCAAAGTATTTTTTCTAATTTAACAAAAAAATCCCCATCCTTTACAGGTTGGGGATTAAATATTTTTTTAATGATACTCATTAAGGTTTAATCTATTTTTTTAAATAAAATACAAGCGTTGTGCCCGCCAAACCCGAATGTATTACTCATTGCAACTTTAATGTCTCTTTTTTGAGGTACATTTAGAGTTAAGTTTAATTCTGGGTCAATATTTTCATCAACTGTAGTATGATTAATAGTAGGAGGCACTATACCGTGTTGCATTGACAAAATAGAAGAAATTGCTTCTATAGCTCCTGCAGCACCTAATAAGTGTCCTGTCATAGATTTTGTTGAATTAATATTAATTGTTTTTGCATGATTGCCAAACACTTTAGATATCGCTTTAAGTTCAGCAACATCACCTAAAGGGGTTGATGTGCCATGTGTATTTATAGCGTCTACATCTTCAGGTTTTAAACCTGCATTATCCAAACAGTTTTTCATTACTGCTACTACCCCAATACCTTCTGGATGTGGTGCTGTCATATGATGCGCGTCTGATGACATACCGCCACCTACAACTTCAGCATAAATTTTAGCACCTCTTGCTTTAGCATGCTCATATTCTTCAAGAATTAAAGCGCCTGCACCTTCACCTAATACAAAACCATCTCGATTTGCATCAAATGGTCTTGAGGCTGATTGCGGATTATCATTTCTTGTTGAAAGCGCATGCATGGCATTAAAACCACCCATACCAGCAATGGTAACTGCTGCTTCACTACCTCCCGTAACTATAACATCACAATGCCCTAAACGTATATAATTTAAGGCATCAATCATAGCATTAGCAGATGATGCACAAGCAGAAACCGTGGTGTAGTTAGGCCCCATGAATCCATTTTTGATAGAAATATTACCTGGTGCAATATCTGCTATCATTTTTGGAATAAAAAACGGATTAAATCTTGGGCTTCCGTCACCTTCGGCATAATTTAAAACTTCATTTTGAAAAGTTTCTAAGCCTCCAATACCTGCACCCCAAATTACACCTACCCGTAATTTATCAACTTCATCTAGATTTAGTTTAGAATCTGCTATAGCTTCATCAGAAGCAACCATAGCATATTGTGTAAACCTATCCATTTTACGAGCATCTTTTCTATTAATAAAATCTTGCACATTAAAGTTTTTAAGTTCGCAAGCAAACTTTGTTTTAAACTTTTCTGTATCAAAATATGTAATAGGTGCAGCACCACTTTTACCATTGATAAGACCTTCCCAATACTCGGGAATAGTATTACCTATGGGCGTTAAAGCACCTAGGCCAGTAACTACTACTCGTTTAAGTTCCATAAAGTTGTTTAAATTATTTTGCGCCTTCTATGTAAGAAACAGCTTGACCAACTGTTGCTATGTTCTCAGCTTGATCGTCTGGGATTTGAATATCAAATTCTTTTTCAAATTCCATAATTAATTCTACGGTATCTAATGAGTCTGCACCCAAGTCATTGGTGAAGCTAGCTTCAGTAACAACTTCATTCTCATCTACTCCTAATTTGTCTACGATAATCGCTTTTACTCTTGATGCAATGTCTGACATAATGTTTAATTTTAAATTTTAATTAGATGGCAAAAATAAAAAACTTTAGTTTAAAACCCATCTTTAGTAAAAAAATGTCATTATTATTTACAAAACTTCAATGTTTAAAAGGGCTAACAGCATATTTGTTTTTATAAAATTTTATATTTTTTTCAAAATTTATTGTTATTAAGGTAAAAAAAACATCACAAAGCACCGTTTTTAATATAAATAAAAATTAATTTTACTGAGTAGTTAAATACCTTTGAATGAAACGTATTGTAATTTTTGCATCTGGCAATGGCAGTAATGCCGAAAACTTAATTAAACATTTTAATAGCACCAAAACTGCTATAGTTACCCAAGTTTTAACAAACAACCCTAATGCTGGTGTACTAAATAGAGCTAAAAATTTAAACGTAAGCGCCTTATCTTTTAACACTATAGCTTTTAACAAAACCAATGATGTTTTAAACTTTTTAAAAACCAATAATACCGATTTGATTATCCTAGCTGGTTTTTTATGGAAATTTCCCATTCATATAATAGAGGCGTACCCAAACAAAATTATAAACATTCACCCTGCGTTACTGCCAAAATATGGAGGTAAAGGCATGTATGGCAAACATGTACATGATGCTGTATTAAAAAATAAAGAAAAAGAAACAGGAATTACAATTCATCATGTAACAAAAAATTATGACGAAGGCGAAATCATATTTCAAGCCTCATGCAAAATCAACGCAAATGATGACGCCAAAGCCATAGCTGCAAAAATCCATAAGCTCGAAATGACTCATTTTCCAAAAGTTGTAGATGCCCTGCTGCCCAAACTTTAATTTAAAAAATAACCAATGTTAACTTTAGATTAAGTTATCAATACTGCGCTATTTCATGACCATTATAAGTATCAAATCAAGTATTTTTGCGCTTTTCGATAAAAAACCTACATGTAATGACTAAATTAAAACCTATAAAATCCGCATTAATTTCAGTTTTCAATAAAGATGGGCTAGCACCTATTGTAAAAAAACTCGATGCGCTAGGCGTAACAATTTACTCTACAGGAGGTACTCAAAAATTCATTAATGATTTAGGCATTAAAGTTATTCCTGCCGAAACTATTACCTCATACCCTTCGATATTAGGTGGTCGTGTTAAAACATTACACCCCAAAATATTTGGCGGCATTTTAAACAGAAATGACAATCCAAAAGATCAAGATGAATTAAAAACCTATGACATCCCTCAACTCGATGTTGTTATTGTTGACTTATATCCTTTTGAAAAAACAGTAGCTTCAAAAGCTGATGCTCAAGATATTATTGAAAAAATTGATATTGGAGGCATTTCATTAATTAGAGCGGCTGCCAAAAACTATAAAGATGTGGTTTGCATATCATCGGTTAATGACTATAGTAGTTTTCTAGACATTCTCACAAAAAATAATGGCACAACAAGCATTGAACAACGTCAATTATTTGCAACAAATTCATTTAACATATCATCGCATTATGACAGCGCCATTTTTAACTATTTTAACAAAACAGCCAATCAAAACACTTTAAAAATTAGCCAAACTAACGGAAAACCATTACGTTATGGCGAAAACCCACATCAAAAAGGTGTGTTTTTTGGTGATTTTGACACCATTTTTAACAAACTACACGGTAAAGAATTAAGCTACAACAATTTACTAGATGTTGACGCTGCTGTTAACCTAATGAATGAATTTAAAGATGACGCCCCTACTTTTGCAATTTTAAAACATAATAATGCCTGCGGAATAGCGCAAAGAAAAACGATAAGCCAGGCTTATGATGACGCATTGGCTGGCGACCCAGTTTCCGCTTTTGGCGGCATACTAATTTCGAACACCGAAATTGACAAAGAAACAGCTACAAAAATTCATAGCTTATTTTGTGAAGTTGTTATTGCACCTTCATTTTCTAACGTTGCTTTAGAAATTTTAAAAGGCAAAAAAAACCGGATATTATTAGTATTAAAACCTATTGAACTACCAAAAAAAGCAATACGAACATGTTTAAACGGCATTTTGGTTCAGGACAAAGACTACATTACTGATCAAAAAGAAAATTTAAAAAACGTTACCTTAAAAACACCTTCGGATGAGGAGTTGAATGATTTAATTTTTGCTTCAAAAATATGCAAACACACTAAATCTAACACCATTGTATTGGTAAAAAACAAACAACTTTGCGCCAGTGGCACTGGTCAAACCAGTAGAGTTGACGCATTAAACCAAGCCATACACAAAGCAAAATCATTTAACTTTAACTTAAATGGGGCTGTTATGGCAAGTGATGCATTTTTTCCTTTTCCCGACTGCGTAGAAATCGCACATAATACAGGAATAACAGCAATAATTCAACCAGGAGGGTCAATAAAAGACCTATTAAGTATTGACTATTGCAACCAAAATAATGTAGCAATGAGCATGACTGGCACTAGGCATTTTAAACACTAAACACTATAAGCTGCCTTAAACCTAATTATTTTTAACATTTATTCCTTTTATTTCACTACTTTTACAGTTAAATTTAAAATAATTTCAAGAACCCTTCTCTAACAACATACAATTATGGGATTTTTTGATTTCTTAACTGAAGAAATAGCAATAGATTTAGGTACTGCAAACACACTAATAATACATAACGATAAAGTTGTTGTAGATAGCCCATCTATAGTAGCACGAGACAGAATTTCTGGCAAAATAATTGCAGTTGGCATCGAAGCTAATATGATGCAAGGAAAAACTCATGAAAATATTAAAACAATTAGACCCCTTAAAGATGGTGTAATTGCTGATTTTGATGCTTCTGAAAAAATGATAAACATGTTTATCAAAAACATACCTGCATTAAAAAAGAAATTATTTTCTCCATCACTACGCATGGTAGTTTGCATCCCTTCTGGCATTACAGAAGTTGAAATGAGAGCCGTTAAAGAATCCTGCGAACGTGTAAACGGTAAAGAAGTCTATTTGATACACGAGCCTATGGCTGCTGCGATAGGTATTGGCGTAGATATTATGCAACCTAAAGGTAATATGATTGTTGACATAGGAGGAGGAACAACAGAAATTGCCGTAATTGCATTAGGCGGTATTGTATGTGACAAATCTGTAAAAGTTGCAGGTGATGTGTTTACCAACGACATTATTTATTACATGCGTACACAGTACAATTTATCTGTTGGTGACAGAACGGCTGAAAAAGTAAAAATACAAATTGGTGCTGCGACCGAAGATCTTGATTTACCACCTGAAGAAATGAATGTTCAAGGTAGAGATTTATTATCAGGAAAGCCAAAGCAAGTACAGATTTCGTACCGCGAAATTGCCAAAGCTTTAGATAAATCAATTCTTAGAATTGAAGATTCGGTAATGGAAACTTTATCACAAACACCACCTGAATTAGCTGCAGATATCTACAACACTGGCATTTACTTAGCTGGTGGTGGCTCAATGCTAAGGGGTTTAGATAAACGACTTTCGCAAAAAACAGATTTACCTGTTTATATTGCCGAAGACCCATTGCGTGCGGTAGTTAGAGGTACTGGTATTGTATTAAAAAACTTACCTAAGTATAAAAACGTATTGATAAAAAATAATTAATAATAGTACTTCAGCATGCATCAGATTATAAATTTTGTAATCAGACTTAAAAATTTTTTACTGTTTATTTTTTTATTTTCTATTGGCATTATTTTAACTATTCAATCACATGCATATCATAAAAGTAAGTTTATAAACTCAGCAAATTTCATTAGTGGTAGTGTATACAATTTTTCTAACACTATCTCAACATATTTTAATTTAAAAGCAACAAACAGTTTATTACTTGAAGAAAACAACTTTTTAAAAACAGTATTATACAACCAAAACCAACAAATACCACCTTTAAATGTAATTGACACCTCTTTAAATTACAAATTCACACCTGCACTTGTTATTAAAAACAGCTATTCAACCATCAATAACTACCTCAATTTAAACGTAGGTAACAAACAAGGAATTGAAGAAGACACTGGCGTTATCACTAGCCTTGGCATTGTTGGTATCATTGATAAAACATCAAATAGTTACTCACGCGTATTATCTATTTTAAACTCAAAAAGCAAACTAAATGCCATGCACAAAAAAACAAACCATTTTGGCGTGTTACATTGGAATGGTGAAGACCCAAATATTGTTCAGTTATCGGATATGCCAAAACAAACACCCTTAGCTATAGGTGACACAATTGTTACTGGTAATTTATCTACAATTTTCCCTAAAGGCCTTCCAATAGGGAAAATAGTAAATTACAAATTAGATGACACTGAAAATTATCAAATATTAAACATAAAATTGTTTAATGACATGACTAGTCTAAACCATGTTTATATTATAAAAAACAAAGATGCAAATGAAATTAATACACTTAACCTAATTGATAATGAATAGCATAGCGCTTTCTATTCCTTTACGATTTGTTGGGCTAATACTGCTACAAGTTTTAATACTAAACAATATCAACTTTTTAGGCTATATCAACCCATTAGCCTACATACTTTTTGTGGCTATTTATCCAATAAATTCAAACCGAACTCTATTTATTTTCTTAGCCTTTATTTATGGCTTATTATTAGACGTTTTTATGGATTCTGGTGGCATACACGCTACCGCCTGTGTATTGATAGCCTATATTAGACCAGTTTTATTAAAGTTTTCATTTAGAACACAATATGACCATAACTCACTAAAGTTTAGAGATACTGATTTAATTAAACGCATTTTATTTATTACCATACTAACGCTTATACACCACACCACACTATTTACTTTAGAGATTTTTAACTCAAGTAAAATTGAAATTATTGTATCCAAAATACTGTATACAAGTATTTTTACAATTAGTATAAGTGTTATTTTAAATGTTTTATTTACTAATCAAAAGAAATGAAAAAATTATTCCTAGTATTTATAACAATATGTATTGGGGTAATCTTTATTTCAAGATTATTTTACCTTCAAGTATACACTACAAAAAAAAGTACAATTTTTGATGACAATGCTATTAGAAAGGAATTTACCTACCCAAAACGTGGGTTTGTTTTTGACAGAAACAATAAATTACTAGTTGCAAACCAACCTTCATACGACGTAATGATTGTACCTAATGAAGTTAAACCGTTAGACACAACACTATTTTGCAAACTTTTAAACATAACCAAACAAAAGTTCATTTCTACATATAAAAAAACATATCGATATTCCCCAAAAATCCCACAAGTCTTTGTTTCTCAAATTTCTAAAGAAAATTATGGCGTATTGGCTGAGAAAATGCGAAAATTTAAAGGTTTTTATATTAGAAAAAGATCACTGCGTGAATACCAAACTTACATCGGTGCAAACGTATTAGGTAATATAGGCGAAGTGAATTATGGAGATATCAAAAAAAAGCCTTATTACCGAAAAGGCGATTTAATAGGCAGAGCCGGAATTGAAAAATCATACGAAGAGGTATTAAGAGGTAAAAAAGGAGTGAAATACATCCAAAAAGATATCTTTAACCGAAATATTGGCTCTTTTAAAAATGGCATTTATGACACACTTGCCATTCCTGGGAAAGACATAAAAATTACAATAGACCATGACCTACAAGCTTACGGTGAATTGTTAATGATGCATAAGCGCGGAGGGATAATTGCTATTGAACCAGAAACTGGTGAAATTTTAGCAATGGTTTCCTCACCAACTTATAACCCAAATGACTTAGTTGGCAGAAAACGTAATGCAAACTATTTAAAACTACATAAAGACACTTTAGCTAACCCTTTATATGATCGAAGCTTACAGGCTCAATACGTGCCCGGTTCGCCTTTTAAAACCATAGTAGCACTTGTTGGTTTACAAGAAGAAGTTATTAATCCTAAATCAACAATACGTTGTGTTGGTGCGTATAATTACGGTGGAAAAAAACCTTTAGGCTGTCACTGTGGTCAAGGAAAACGCAATTTAATTAATGGTATTTCTAGATCTTGCAATTCCTATTTCGCTCATGTTTACAAACAAACTATTGATAAATACGAAAACCCAAGTGAATCGACTAATAGATGGGCCAATCATATTAAAAGTTTTGGATTAGGAAATTACTTAAACAATGATTTATCCGTAGGCAATAAAGGTTTTGTTCCTAATGGCGATTATTACGACAGGAGGTACAAAGATTTTAGATGGCGATCAAGCACTACAATATCAAACGCGATTGGTCAAGGCGAAGTACTTACAACCCCAATACAATTAGCAAACATGACAGCTGTAATTGCCAATAGAGGATATTATTACACGCCCCACATTATCAAATCAATAGAAAACAAAACTATTAACCAACGCTTCACTACAAAGCACCATAGCAGTATTGACAAACAACATTTTGAACCAGTAATTGAAGGCATGTACCAAGTTTTTAATAATGGAGGTACGGCGCAAACACTTAGGATACCTGGAATAGCCATTTGTGGCAAAACAGGAACAGCTGAGAATAAGGTGAAAATAAATGGAAAATCTACGCAATTAACCGACCACTCAATATTTACAGCCTTTGCACCAAAGGATAACCCAAAAATTGCCATTGCTGTTTTTATAGAAAACGGGTATTGGGGCTCTAGATTTGCTGGACGAATTGCAAGTTTAATGATCGAAAAATATTTAAAAGGCTACACTACTCGTAAAGATTTAGAAAATTGGATATTTACGCATAGTTTAGAAAATGAATATAAAAAACCATACTCGGGCAAACCTTTTAAAATAAATGGTGGTGCAGCGCTGCAAGTGATTGAAAACTACACTAAACCCACAGTAAATTAAAACATGACTCGCGAAAACAAAGGCTTTAAGTTTGATTGGATTATTATTCTGCTTTTTTTATTACTGGTAGGATTTGGCTGGGTAAATATTACCGCAGCTTCTGCATCTGGCGACATCAATTCATATTTAGATTTTAGTAAACCTTACGGAAAACAGTTGCTTTTTATTTTATGCTCATTTTTTATAATCGTTATTGTTTTATCGTTAGAGTCTAAGTTTTACGAACGTTTTTCGAGCATAATCTACCTCATAAGTATTATTGCTTTGTTAGGCTTATTTTTGTTTGGTAAAAATGTAAATGGTGCAACATCTTGGTATGGCTTAGGCAGCTTGACTATACAACCAAGTGAATTTGCTAAAGTTGGTACAGCCTTAGCACTTGCTAAATTTTTAAGTGATTTACAAACCAATTTCTCGACACTTAAAGACCAAATCCGTGCTATTGCTATAATTAGTTTACCTGCCATATTAATTATAATGCAAAACGATACAGGAAGCACGTTAGTTTATACTACTTTTATATTTATTTTTATTAGAGAAGGTTTACCCCTAAATTATATTTTAATAGCTATTGGCGCTTTACTTTTATCTGTATTGTCGTTAAAATTTTCGGCTATGCCTATAACTATTATTACCATTTGTATAGTTATTTTACACTATTTTTTTATTCGTAAAAAAAAATACCAACAACTAAAATATCTCACCATCGTAGCGTTTACATTTATATTAACCTTTGGCGCTACTTTTTTTTATAATTCAGTTTTAAAAACACACCAACAAAATCGAATTAGCTTATGGCTTAGGCTAGAAAAAAATCCTGATAAGCTTCAAAAAATGAAGCGGACTTTTGCCTATAATTTAATCGAGTCAGAAAAAGCAATAAGCTCAGGGCAAATTACAGGCAAAGGGTTTAGAAAAGGCACTCGAACTACTGGTAAATTTGTACCCGAACAGCATACCGACTATATTTTTACAACGGTTGGTGAGGAGTGGGGTTTTTTAGGCAGTGCCCTAGTTGTTATAATTTACGTTTGCCTTATTGTTAGAATTGTAATATTAGCCGAACTTCAAAAAACACAATTTGCCAGAATATACGGCTACTCAGTTGCTGCAATACTGTTTTTTCATTTTACAATTAACATTGGTATGGTAATGGGGCTTATCCCTACCATAGGCATACCATTACCCTTTTTTAGTTACGGAGGTTCGGGCTTATGGGCATTTACATTACTGTTGTTTATTTTTGTTAAATTAGACTCTAACAGAATAAATGAATGGTAGTTTATTTTTTCAACTCTAATTTTTCAGCAAAATAATCACAAAAATCTTTCATTGTTGCTGTCATTTTTTCGTCTTGAGTAGCTCGGTTAAAGGTATCACTCATTGCTACTAATGTTTGATGAAAAAATATTTTCATCTCATCAACAGGCATATCTTTAGTCCATAAATCAATACGCAAAGCTTCTTTAGCCTCATGGTCCCAAACAGATAATAATACGGCTTTTGCTTCTTCATTACTTATACCTCCATCTGCTGCCGACCAAGATAAATTTTCGGGGATTCTATTTTCGTCTAATTCTACTACTAATTCTATTTTTGATGTATGTGTTTTACTCATTACTTTTTGGTTTATACTTTGCGTTATTAAAAATTTCTTCTGTACTTTTAGTCATCAAGTCATTAAGGCTTGACGAATTATTTTTCATATATGAATTAACAATTTGCCAGCCTATATAGCGACCTATTCTTCCTGGTGAATCCGTATCTAACTCTAGTCCAAAACGTGAAAATGGTGCTGGGTTAATAAATTTAAGCACTAATTTAGGACTAGTATCATAAAATAACTGATGCTCGATAAAATACGCCCAAATATTAATTTCATTGGTTTTAGCCCAATTTATATCATCTTTATTGTAACCAATAATTACGTTATCAAATTGATTTGGCAACATTTTACTAACAAAATAGTACAGTTTGCCGTAATAAATCATCTCGTCCAAAAATGTTTTACGTGTTTTAAATCCTACTTTTTTTTCTGCGTAAGCAAAAGCTAAATTAGGGGCAATTTGGTTAGGTTCTAAAGTTTCGGCAATATACGCATGTATACCATCATACAGCTCATTTGACTTACCCAAATAATTATCTAATCCAATTAATACTATCGAATCATTTACAAAAACCTTATTATTATAGTCTACAAAGTCAGTATAAGTAATAACTCTTGGTACTTTAAAATCTTTATAATAATATTTTAGGTGTTTAAACAAACTAGTAAGTTCGGTCTTTAAAACTTGTGGAGTGTTAAACTTATGTTTTATTGCGGTAGCTAATTTTTGATTGTAAATATTTTTACTTCTACTAATTATACTTGAATCAGGTTCGTTTTTAGAAAACATAAATGGATATTTTTGTTTTAACTCAGCTATGGTTTCAATTGATAAATTAGCAAATTCTTGATCAAATCTATCTATCGTAACATCGACATAAATAGACTCAATTTGTGTTTCTAACCCCTGATTATCATTACATGAAAACAATGCAAAAACAACAAAAAACAAAAGCAATTTATACATAAATATGATTTTTAAAACTCAAGAATAACATAGTTATAGCAATTATGTATATTTTAAGTTATTTTTGTAGGCAAAGGTAATTATCTTTATTATAAAACTAAGCTTATGCAAACTGAAAAAATCACTGAACATATTGTTAATTGGCTAAAAAATTATGCTAACAAAGCCAATGTTAATGGTTTTGTTATTGGTATTTCTGGCGGAATAGACTCTGCAGTAACCTCAACATTATGCGCGCAAACTGGCTTAAAAGTACTTTGTATAGAAATGCCTATACACCAAGCTCAAAGCCATGTTAACAGAGCCCAAGAGCACATAAGTTTTCTTAAAAACAACTACGCTAATGTTACTGACATAAGAGTAAACTTAACACCTGTTTTTGAAGAATTTAAAACCGAAGTTAGCCTTGAAGGCAAAGCTAGTGTTGTCGATATGGCTTTAGCTAACACTAGAGCTAGACTACGCATGACCACACTTTATTATCATGCTGGCTTACATGGCTTACTTGTTGCTGGTACCGGTAATAAGGTTGAAGATTTTGGAGTAGGCTTTTACACTAAATACGGTGATGGCGGGGTAGATTTAAGCCCTATTGCCGATTTATTAAAATCGGAAGTTTATGCCATTGGAAAACACCTTAATATTATTGATAGTATTATGATTGCAAAACCTAGTGATGGCTTATTTGGAGATGCTAGAAGTGATGAAGATCAAATTGGCGCTAATTATGATGAGTTAGAATGGGCAATGGCAATGAAAGATAAAGGCTATAATGCTGAAGATTTTTCGGGTCGAGAAAAGGAAGTTTTTAAAATTTATTCAAAATACAACAACTCAAACAAGCATAAAATGGTGCCTATCCCAATTTGTGAAATACCTAAAACACTAAAATAATAACTTAACATTTATTAATTACTATCAATAGGAATTTTTATATAAATAGTAGTGCCCTCGCCTATTTTTGAATCTATTTTTAGCGTTGCTGATAATATTTCTATACGCACAAACACATTTCTAAGCCCTTTTTTAACAACTTTATTAATATCAAAACCAACACCCTCATCTTCAATTGTAATTTGAATATGGTTTTCGTAGTTATTGATTTGAACTATTGCCTCATCGGATTTTGAATGTTTAACTATATTACCAACAAGCTCCTGAACAATTCGATATATAGCAGTTTCATAAGTTTTATTTATATTGATTTTATCACCAAATTGATTAAATGTTATTTTCACTCCAGAAACAAAAGTTGTTTTAGAACAAAAATTTTCAATTGAATTCATTAAATCAAAATCATGCAACGATGGTGGCGCTATAGTATGTGAAATGTTTCTTATATCGTCCATAGATTTTGCTAACTCATTTACTAAATTTTGAAGAGTAGATTTAACGCTTTCAGATTCTCCCATATCAATAGCCGATGTTAAATCATATGAAGTTACAGATAAATCGCCATTAATACCATCATGCAGTTCTTGAGCAAATTTCAACCTTGTTTTTTCCTCTCCTTCAACTACAGCTGTTAAATTTGTTAATTTATTCTCAATTTTTAGTTGCTCAAATTCACGCCTATTTAATTTTCGCTTATTATTATTATATAACACTAACATAAATAGAGTTACAATAACGCCTATAACAACAAATATGTATATATACTTATTTTTATTCTTTTTTAAAATCAAACTTTGCTGTTGTTCAATTTCTAAATTTTGATCAACTATTAACCGCTCTTTTTCAGCCAAATTAAGTTTGTTTGATAATAATGTTACATATTTTTCACTAAAACTATTAGTTATACTATCATTTAAATGGTTATACGAGTTTAAATGTTCAATTGCCTTCGGAAAGTTGTTAAGCGCCTCATTAAGCTTAGACAAACTTAAATAAAGTTTTGCCTCGGTTGATTTATACTCAAACTCGCTTAACAAATCAAAACTTTTATTGTAATTAAATTTAGCCTTTGCATAGTTTTTTACTTCAAAAAAGTAATCACCAAACACCCTATATGTATTTGGGTTCTCTACACCTGGGTTTGATTTTTGTAACATAGCCTTTCGCTTATCAATATAAGTTGCGGCTTTGGGCAAATTGTTTAACTTTATATAACACTCAATAAAATCTTCATAAAGCTGTCGGGCAAAATAATTATCTTCGGGGAAAACTAATAAGCTTTTAGATTTTTCGAAAAATTTTAAAGCCGTATCATAATCTCCCAAACTGTAACTAACCTCTCCTTTTAATAATAAATAAAACTTATAACTTCTAGATGGTTTAAAATAGTTTTTTAATAAATATTCATATGCTTTTTCTAAAGCATGGTTTGCATCATCAAATTGATTAATAGCCTTGTATAATGTTGCTAAATGATTATAAATATCTATATTAAGTTGGGTGTCCTTTGCGTAATCTAAGGCTTTAAGGCTATATTCAATTGAAGTTACATAAGATGCCGACAGGAAGTACGTTAAAGCCATTGAGAAATACAACTTTGAGTACTCCTTATCATTATCAATATGATGTAACGCTTTTTCGGCTAATTGATAATATTTTATAGACGCTTGCGTTTTACCTTCAATATAACTAAAGGCGCCTTTTCTATAATAAGATTTATATAACCCAAACTTATAATCTAAACTATCTGATACTTTTAAGATATTTTCATAAATTTCCTTAGCTTTTTTAAAATCACCACTATTATAGTAATTTTCTGATTGGTTAATTAATTCAAAAACGTAAATTGTATCTTTAACTGCAAAATTGTTTTGAGCATAAATTAGCCCTGCAAAAAGCATTACAAAAACAATTACAAACCGTTTTTGATAGTTATAACAATATGAGTTATTACTAAAAATCAACCTAAAACCCGATTTAATTTTCTAGATAAAAGCATCTTCAAACTTGTATAATTTAAAATTTCTTCAAGTAAACTATTGTTATCTACTCCATTTTTTGTTTCCTTTTTAAAGGCTTCAACTCTTTGATCTATTAAAAATCGTCTTAAATTTAAAATTGTCTCGTTTACCAATTGCGATACACCGACATCCTTTGATTTTGGAAAAATATTTTTTCTTTCCCAATCATGCAATTCATATTGTTCATCATTCATTAGCATATTTGCAATTTCGCTAGTTAGCTCAGCATCGTTTAAATCTACAAAATTCTCTATAGAAAACTCGCCTTCTTGATTTAAAATATTTATAATTTTTAAATAAATCGTTTTAAAGTTGCCATTTGTAAATTCCATTTCATCCTCTTGAAGTGCTAAATATATTTTTTCAAAAACTTTAGCATTTTGCACAACAGGCTCAAGTATTAGCTCTCCTCCCTCTGACTCTTTTAAAACCAAATCTTCAAAATCTTCAACTCTATTTCCATACAATAATAAAATCTCTATTACCTTTCGCTCTAACTCATACTGTACATCTACTTTTTTTATAGTACTAACTGGTTTAACAACCTCAAAAGGCACGTCTCCTTTCTTTTTAGTTTCTGTTTTTTTTGCTGCTTGTATGTTTTTTTGACCAATTTGTGCCAACGTACTAAATAACACTTCTTGGCTAATATCCATAATACGTGAGCAATCTTTTACATAAATTTCGCGCTGTATTGGCTCAGGTATTTTAGATATACTAGTTACCATATCCCTAATCAATTCGGCTTTTTTAACGGGATCATTTTTTGCAACCTCCATTAGTAGGGACGCTTTATATCTTATAAAATCTTTGGCGTTTGTATTTAAGTATTTTGTTAACTGTTCTAATGTGTTTTTTTTGGCAAAACTATCTGGATCTTCTCCATCAGGAAAGGTGCAAATTTTCACATTCATACCTTGCTCTAAAATTAAATCAATACCACGAAGCGAGGCGCGTATTCCGGCGGCATCTCCATCAAAAAGCACGGTAATATTTTTTGTAAGCCTGTTGATTAGCCTAATTTGATCTGATGTTAATGCAGTTCCTGAAGATGACACTACATTGGTAATTCCTTTTTGAGCAAACTGGATTACATCGGTATATCCTTCTACCAAGTAACAATTATCTTCTTTTGCTATAGCTTTTTTGGCTTCATAAATACCATAAAGCACTTTACTTTTATGATAAATATCACTCTC
>CALDUQ010000008.1 GCA_937924845.1 uncultured Flavobacteriaceae bacterium | reverse complement strand
AGCCGCTTTTTATGGGCCTAAGTTAGATTTTATGGTTAAAGATGCATTAGGAAGACAATGGCAGTTAGGAACCATTCAAGTAGATTATAACTTACCAGAGCGATTTGATTTGACTTATAAAGGCGCCGATAATGAATTGCACCGCCCAGTAATGATACATCGTGCTCCTTTTGGTAGTATGGAGCGATTTATCGCCATTTTATTAGAACATACAGGGGGTAATTTTCCGTTATGGCTTATGCCAGAACAAGTTGTTATTTTATCAATTAGTGAGAAATATGAAAAATACGCCGAAAAAGTTTTAAATTTGTTAAAAAATCACGAAATTCGCGCTCTTGTAGACAATAGAAGTGAAACAATGGGTAAGAAAATTCGGGAAGCCGAAATGAAAAAAATCCCATACATGATTATTGTCGGTGAAAATGAAGAAAACGAAAATAAAATAACTGTACGACAACATGGAGGTGAAGATTTAGGGCTTTTGTCAGTAAATCAATTTGCAGATGTTGTTTCAACAGTAATAGATAAAACATTAAAACAGTTTACTTTTAATTAAAATTTTAGAGCCATAGCAATACGTAGAAGACGGTCTAGAGGACCAGCGAGAATTATCAAAGAAGATCAACATCGAATTAATTCTAAAATTAGAGTTGAAGAAGTTCGTTTAGTTGGTGAAAACATAGAGGTGGGTATTTATGCAACTAAAAAGGCATTAATGCTTGCAGATGAGCAAGGGTTAGACCTTGTTGAAATATCTCCAAAAGCTAAACCGCCTGTTTGTAAAATAATGGACTATAAAAAGTTTTTGTACGAACAAAAAAAGCGTGAAAAAACTTTAAAATCAAAAGCCACCAAAGTAATCATTAAAGAAATTAGATTTGGACCACAAACTGATGACCATGATTATGAATTTAAAAAGAAACACGCAGAGAAGTTTCTTCAAGATGGGGCAAAATTAAAAGCATTTGTGTTTTTTAAAGGACGTTCAATAATATTTAAAGAACAAGGACAAATTTTATTGCTAAGATTAGCGCAAGATTTGGAAGAGTTTGGTAAAGTTGAACAAATGCCAAAGTTAGAGGGTAAACGTATGATTATGTTTATTGCTCCAAAAAAAGTTAAATAAGCGAAGTAATTAAATAAGAGGAAGAAAATGCCTAAGATGAAAACCAAATCTAGTGCCAAAAAACGATTTAAAGTTACAGGCTCTGGAAAAATTAAAAGAAAGCACGCGTTTAAAAGTCACATTTTAACAAAAAAGTCTAAAAAACGTAAGCTAGCTTTAACACACAGTACTTTAGTACATGAAAGTGATGAAGCAAACATTAAACAACAATTACGTTTAAAGTAATTAGCGTTTAGGTTACAATTATTTATAAACCATGGAGTTAGGCAAATATAAAAGTGTCATTAATAATGATCGCCTACTACAAAAAAACAATTAAATTATGCCAAGATCAGTAAATTCAGTTGCGAAAAGAGCCAGAAGAAAAAAGGTACTTAAGCAAGCAAAAGGTTACTTTGGACGTCGTAAAAACGTTTGGACAGTAGCAAAAAATGCGGTAGACAAAGCGATGCAATACTCGTATAGAGACCGTAGAAATAAAAAGAGAACATTCCGTGCTTTATGGATTATGCGTATTAACGCAGGAGCTAGAGAACACGGTTTATCGTACTCGCAATTTATGGGAAAACTTAAAGCTAGTAATATTGACTTAAACCGTAAGGTTTTAGCTGATTTAGCAATGAATCACCCAGAAGCTTTTAAAGCTATTATTGACAAAGTAAACTAAGGCATTTTGCCTAATGTATAACATATTTCGCTTATTTATAAAAGCCGATTCTTTTACAGAGTCGGCTTTTTTTTTATGTAAAATTATGTTTTCTTTTTCTTCTTCTTTGCAGCAGGAAATAATACGTTATTTAAAATAAGTCGATAGCCAGGCGAAGTAGGGTGTAAATCTAATTCGGTTTTTGGGTCGCCAACACGGTGTGTATAATCTTCGGGATCATGACCCCCGTAAAATGTAAAAAAACCTTTGCCTTTTATACCATGAATATAGCGAGCCTCTCCGTTGGTTTTGTTTTCACCCATAACTAACACGTTTGATTTTATTTCATCACGCTTGTAAGATGTTGTTTGCCCCATAAAACCTTTAACTAATGCTGTATGATTTTGAACTAGCATAGATGGGATGGGATCCCACTTTGCTGAAAAATCCATTAACGAAAAATAATCGGTTGTTTTTGGTATGTTTCGTTTTGTGGTCATGTCTATAGATGAAAATTCGTAAACATTTGGACTTCTTTCTATAATAAAATTTGTAAAAGCAAACGTGTTGTCGTAATTTATTTTTGTTTGATAACTTGGCGTGCTTCCGTCACCATCAAACATAGCTTCGCAAATATCAATACCTTCTGCCGATAAGGCAATGTCAAAACTGTCGGTGGCGCTGCACATGGCAAACATAAAACCACCACCTACAACATAGTCTCTAATTTTTAGAGCGACAGCAAGCTTTTGCTGCGACACTTTATTGTACCCTAGTTCATTGGCTAAAAATTCAGCATCTTTTTTTTGTTTAATATACCAAGGTGTACTTCTAAATGTATTATAAAATTTTCCGTACTGTCCTGTAAAATCTTCATGATGAAGGTGTAACCAGTCATAAAGTAGTAATTCATCACCTAGAACGGCTTTGTCATAAATTGTTTTATAAGGGATTTCGGCATAGGTAAGTACCATGGTTACGGCGTCATCCCATGGTTGCTTGCCTTGAGGGGAATACACTGCAATTTTTGGTGCTTTTTCTAAAACCACTACTTCCATGTTTTGGCTTGGACTACTAATATTGGTTAAAATTTGTTTAGCTTCAGCATCTGATATCACTTCGAAGGAAACACCTCTAATTTGACATTCTTTTTTTATTTCATCAAAATCGGGCATTAAAAATGAGCCACCTCTGTAATTTAATAACCATTGTACTTTTTGTTGTTTTTCTAATGTCCAAAATGTTATGCCATATGCTTTTAAGTGATTTTTTTGGCCATCAGCATCCATAGGTATTAATAGGTATGATGCATTAACATTATAGCTTAATAATAATATAAAAACCGAAATAAAATACTTATAGCTTAAATTCATATATAGTTTTAAGTTAAACAATTAGTTTTTAGCAGACATTATATTAGCAATGCGTTTGCTACCTGGAAATTGTTCTAATATAATTTTTATAAATACAGTAATAGGTATTGCCATAATTAAACCTGGTACACCCCACAAAAAGCCCCAAAACATTAATACTACCAATACAGTAATAATATTTATAGAAAATGATTTGCCCATAAAAATTGGCTCTAATATAGCGCCAAATAAAACTTGCACGCCACTTATAGCAATGATAAAAAACAATAAGGTACTGGTTGGATCAAGCTCAACAATTGCGAATAAGGTTAATGAAATTACCGAAATAAATGAGCCCACCATTTGCACAAAATTAATTACAAAGGCAAATAAGCCCCAAAATATAGGAAAGCTTACATCAAAAAACAGACAAGCTAAACCTGTACCAATTCCTGTTAATAGGCTCATAAAAAATTTAACTTTTAAAAACTTAATTAAGTCTTTTTCAATTTTGCTAAAGGCTTTTATAGATGCAAATCGTTGTTTTAATATGGTATAGTTTAAAACTTTTTGAATGTTTATAGATTCTGCTAACCATAATACTACAAAAAAGGCTGTCATTAATATGGTTGTAAGTAGGTTACCTACAAAACTTAGTGATTTTTTTAGGTTTTGAAATAAATTATCTGGGTTTAAAAACTGAGAAACCTGTATGCCTTCGCTTTTACTTTCGACACCCAAAAAGCTTTGGATTTCAAAAATTAAATTGCTAATTTTTAGTTCTGCTTTTTCAAAAAAAGAATTATTGGCTGCAAAAATTTCTTGCCCTGATAATTGAATTAACTCTAGTAATACTTTTAGTAAAGCAACAATGATTACAATAACTATAAAAATGCTAATGTATTTTGGAAATTTACGTTTTTTAAACCAACGCATTAATGGTAAAAAAAGTAAGGCAATAAACATCGAGAATATTAAGGGTATAAATATAAACGATAGTGTTTTTAGCAAGTAAAAAACTATTGGAATTACTATTGCGGTAAGTAATAAATTGGTAGTGCGTCTTTTTTCTAACATCGACAAATAATAATTTTAAAATGACTACAAATTTACTTTAAAAATATAAAGTCTAATATGTATTTTGTTAAATTAACAGATAATTACGTTGCTTTATTTTAAAAACGTAAATACCTCGTTAACATTGCCTTTTTGTAAGTTTAAATGCATTTTTCCAATTCGCACTCTAACTAATCGTAGGGTAGGAAAACCTACCGCGGCAGTCATTTTTCTAACTTGTCTAAATTTTCCTTCAGTTAAGGTGAGAGAAACCCAGCTCAATGGGCCATGACGCTCATCTCTAACATGTCTATTTTCAATAGGAACATCTTCTATGTTAGTTATTAGTTTAGCTTTACATGGCAAGGTGGTGTATTTTCCGCCAGGAATACCTATCTCAACACCTTTTTTTAATTGTTCAATAGCTTCTTCAGTTATTATACCATCTACTTGAGCATAATATTCTTTTTCAACCAATTTACTCCTAATGTCATAACTCACTTTGCCATCTGTAGTTAGTAAAAGTAAACCTTCTGATGTTTCGTCAAGTCTGCCAATAGCCATTGTGCCTTCTGGAAAATCATAAAGTGACCCTAACGTTTTTTTTCTAGATTTTCGTTTACCTTCATAAATAAATTGGCTTAAATAACCATAGGGTTTATGAAGTATAAAATGGCGATGTTTAATTGATTTAGACATGAATTTAAAATGAAATGCTAAGATACTATATAACTGTATTCTTTTTTATAACTTTGGTTAAGTGACAGAAATAGTTTGCCTTTGCTTAAGGCAATGAAATATAATTATAATATTTTTGAAAATTATGAAATTAGATATTTTGTGTATTGGGGCTCATCCCGATGATGTTGAGTTAGGTTGTGGTGGTACAGTAGCTAAAGAAATAGCAAATGGTAAAAAGGTTGGAATTTTAGATTTAACACGTGGCGAATTGGGAACACGTGGTACAGCCGAAACGAGAGATGAAGAGGCTGCAAATGCTGCAAAAATTTTAGGAGTTGCGGTGCGCGAAAATTTAGCCTTTGCCGACGGTTTTTTTGTAAATGATAAAGCACATCAATTAGAAGTTATTAAAATACTTAGAAAGTATCAACCCGATGTAGTACTGTGTAACGCTGTTTCCGATAGGCATATTGATCATCCTAAGGGTAGTAATTTGGCAAGTGATTCTTGTTTTTTGAGCGGACTGATTAAAATCAAAACAGAGGTTGATGGGGAAAATCAAAGCCCTTGGCGACCAAAGCAAGTATATCATTATATACAATGGCAACCTATTGAACCTGATTTTGTAGTAGATATTTCTGATCAAATTGATGTAAAAGTTAAGTCAGTAATGGCGTATCAAACCCAATTTTTCAATAAAAAGTATAAAGGAGAGCCAGATACACCTATATCTTCAAAAAATTTTACAGATAGCGTTACTTATCGCGCAAAAGATCTAGGACGCTTAGTTGGTGTAGATTACGCCGAAGGATTTACTGTTGAGAGGTACGTAACGGTAAACTCATTGTTTGATTTAAAATAAATAATTGAAAAAAGGTTTTGCAGAAAAAATGAAATAATTTACATTTGCAGTCGCATTAATATAATGCTTAAACGGTGGTTGTAGCTCAGCTGGTTAGAGCGCCTGATTGTGGTTCAGGAGGTCGTCGGTTCGAAACCGATCTTCCACCCAAAATTAACAAGCTTCTTATTTTTTAATAAGGAGCTTTTTTTGTTTATATTGTGTTTTTAAATAAAAACTATGCCTCATAAAAAGATTGTAATCTAAAATAGATAACTTAACTGACTTATTTTTTCCGAAGGCATGACAATTATTGAGGCTATAAATCAAATTGTAAGTTTAACTAACGATGAGAAAATACTTATCGAAAACAGTTTTTCGGTTAAACGTTTGTCTAAAGGTGACTTATGGATTAAAGAAGGGCAGTATTGCAATCATGTTGCTTATATTAATAAAGGAATTTTTAGGATATTTTATAAAGATGAATACGGTAGTGAAATAAGTTGTTTTTTTATGCCCAAACATAACTTTATTTCTTCTTATACAAGTTTTTTAACACAGACTCCCACTAAAGAAAATATTGAGGCGATTGATGATGTAGAGTTGTTGATTATTAATAGAGACGACTTAGAAAAATTATCAAAAAAAGTTCGGAAAATTGAAACTTGGCGAAGAGTCATTGCAGAAAACCTATTTATTTTAATGGAAAGGCGTATTGCTATGCTGCAATCAAAAACCGCACAAGAACGGTATGAAGATATGATGAAAGAAAATGGTGATATCATTTTAAAAATTCCGTTGCAATATATAGCTAGTTTTTTGGGTATAACACCTCAACACCTCAGTAGGTTACGAAAAAACATAGATTGACTTAATTTATTAACATTTGTTAAGTGTTAGAGCTTTTATCTGTTTCATCTTTGATACATGATAAAATGAAATTTTATCACTATCAAATTTTAATAAATGAAAAATCACATACACACAGTACTTGGGGCAAACGGTGCAATAGGTATGGCTGTAGTTAGAGCGTTAGAAAGTAAACACTTTCAAATTAGACGCGTAAGTACAAAACCAAATAGATTTAGGGCAAATTTACTTTTTAAAGAAGACGTTGATAAAGTTATAAGCGGTAGCGCATATGTTTATTTATGTATAGGTTTACCTTATAAGGCTAGTGTTTGGCAAACGCAATGGCCTCAAATTATGCAAAATGTTATAAGTGCATGCGAAAAATATAAATCTAAGTTGATTTTTCTTGATAACATATACATGTATGGCACGCCGCTACCTGTACCGTTTGATGAAAATACAGTTCAAACTCCGGTTTCTATAAAAGAAAGAGCGCGAAAACAAACCGCTGATTTATTGGTTAACGCTTTTGAAAGTAATAGGATTAAGGGCTTAATAGGACGTTCGGCAGATTTTTATGGCAAGGCTGCTAAAAACAGTTTTTTGTATATATCTTTTTTAGAAAGAATGCTAAAAGGTAAACAGCCTCAAGTTCTTTTTAAGGTTGATAAAATGCATACTTTTGCCAATGTATGCGATATTGGACGTGCACTAGTACTATTAGCTTTATGTGATAATTGTTATAATCAGGTATGGCATTTACCTGTTAATGCACCAATAAAAACTAGTGAAGTGCTAGAGTTATTTAATAAAAACCTTGAAAGTAATTTTGAAATAAAAATCATACCTGTTTTAATTAAAAAGGTGCTAGCACTGTTTAAACCTATTATAAATGAAACTAAAGAAATGGAGCGACAGTTTAGTCAAACCTATATTATGAATGATGATAAATTTAGAAAACGTTTTCCTGATTTTAAAGTTTTGTCTTATCAAGATGGGGTTAATAGTATGGTTGATTGGTTTAAAGCTAACTAATACTTATATTTTAGCGCTTAAATAATTTCCGATAATTGATGTTTTGTTTTTGACAATATGTTCGGGTGTGCCTTCGGCAATTAAATAACCGCCATTTTCACCACCTGTAGGGCCTAAATCAATGATATAATCGGCACATTTTATTAATTCAATATTATGTTCAACCACAATAATTGAGTGGTTTTTAGCAATTAAAGCATTAAATGATTTTAGTAGCTTTTGTATATCATGAAAGTGTAACCCAGTAGTGGGTTCGTCAAAAATAAATAGGGTTTTGTTTTTTGAAGCACCTTTGCCTAAAAAAGAGGCAAGTTTAATACGTTGCGCTTCGCCTCCCGATAATGTTGATGAACTTTGCCCTAATGTAACATAACCTAAACCAACATCCTGTAAAGGTTGCAGTTTGTTTTTTATTTTTTTGACATCTTCTTTTTCAAAAAAAGCAATCGCATCATCAATAGTTAAGTTTAAAATATCATCAATAGACTTATCAGCAAATGTCACTTCTAGTACTTCTTTTTTAAATCGTTTGCCATTGCAAGTTTCGCATTTTAAATGCACATCGGCCATAAACTGCATTTCAATTGTTACTTCACCTTCGCCTTTACACATTTCGCATCGACCAGCATCAACATTAAATGAAAAATGTTTAGCTTGAAAATTACGTATTTTACTTAGTTTTTGATTTGAAAATAGCGTACGAATATCATCGTAGGCTTTAATATAAGTAACAGGATTTGATCTTGATGATCTGCCAATAGGGTTTTGGTCAATAAACTCAATATTATTAATACAGCTAAAATCGCCATCTATTGCTGTAAAATCGCCAGGCTTTTCTCCAAAGCCATTAAGTTCTTTTACAATGGCAGGGTATAATATTTTTTTTACTAATGTGCTTTTTCCACTTCCTGATACGCCAGTAACTACGGTTAGCCCATTAAGAGGAAATGTAACATCAATATTTTTTAAATTATGCTCACGAGCGCCTTTTATGGTTATAAACGCGTTACTTTGTCGTCTTGTTTTTGGAACTTCAATTTTTAGTTCATTATTAAGATATTGAGCTGTTAATGAATTTGATTTTAAAAGTTGTTCGTAATTTCCTGTAGCAACAACCTCACCGCCTAGTGTGCCAGCTTCAGGGCCTATGTCAATAATTTCATCGGCAGCCGCCATAATATCTTCGTCATGTTCAACCACAATTACGGTGTTGCCAAGGTCGCGAAGTGATTGTAAAACCAATATTAGTCTTTCGGTATCTTTTGGATGTAAACCAATACTTGGCTCGTCAAGTATATACATTGAGCCTACTAGGCTGCTTCCTAATGAGGTTGCAAGATTAATACGTTGACTTTCGCCACCAGATAAGGTGTTTGATTTTCGGTTTAGTGTTAAATAATTTAGACCAACGTTGGTTAAAAAACCGAGTCGGTTATTTATTTCTGTAAGCAATCGTTTTGCAATTTTATAATCTTGCGGATTTAGGTTTAAATTAATAAAAAAGGTGTGTAATTGGTCAATTGGCATTTCAACCAAATCGGTAAGTGTAGCCTCATTAATTTTAACGTAATTAGCTTCTTTTCTTAAGCGTTTGCCTTGGCAATTATTACATTTTGTTTTTCCGCGGTAACGCGATAGCATTACTCTGTTTTGTATTTTATATGCTTTGGCCTCTAGGTGCGCAAAAAACGCATTTAAACCTTCAAAATGTGCATTGCCTTCCCATATCAATTGTTTTTGCGAGTCACTTAGTTCAAAATAAGGTTTATGTATTGGGAAATTAAATTTATGTGAATTATTAACCAATTGGTCACGATACCAACTCATGCTTTCGCCTCGCCAGCACATAATTGCATTTTCAAAAATTGATAACGAGGTATTTGGTATAACAAGTTCGTGGTCAATACCAATAACTTCACCATAGCCTTCGCATTTATGGCAAGCACCATAGGGGTTATTAAAGCTAAAAAGATGTAAATTAGGTTCTAGAAATTTAATACCATCGCATTCAAATTTATTGCTAAAATGTAATTGAGTTTGGTCGGTTATGCGTTCAATATAACATTCGCCTTTACCTTCATAAAACGCTGTTTGAACTGCATCTGCAAGGCGGTTATAAAAATCATCATCGTTTTTGGTAATAACTCGGTCTACAACCAAAAACACGTTTTTGGCAGTTTTAGGAAACTCGGTAATATTATCAATACGTATAATTTCGTTATTGTATTTAACCCTAGCATAGCCTTGCTGATTTAATACTTTAAGTTTGTCTTCTAGTTTTCTGCCTTTTTCTAGATAAATAGGAGCGAGGAGCAGTAGTTTTTCCCTTTCGGGGAAGGTTTTAACGTGATTTATTACATCGGTTACTGTATCTTTTTTTACTTGTTTTCCTGATATTGGCGAGTAAGTTTTGCCAATTCTAGCAAAAAGTAGTTTTAAATAATCATAAATTTCGGTAGTGGTGCCAACGGTAGATCTTGGGTTGGTTGAGTTAACTTTTTGTTCGATGGCAATGGCTGGAGCAATACCTTTAATATAATCAACTTTAGGTTTGTTTAATCTACCCAAAAACTGCCTAGCATAACTCGATAAGCTTTCAACATAACGGCGCTGCCCTTCTGCGTAAAGCGTATCAAAAGCTAAACTCGATTTTCCCGAACCCGATAAGCCTGTAATTACTACCAATTTATTACGAGGTATAACTACGTCAATATTTTTTAGGTTATGCAGTTTTGCGCCTTTAATAATGATGTTTTCCTTTGGGTTTAAAGTAGAAATATCTTGTTTGGCAGTCATCAAAAAGTTAATTAGTGTTTTAAAACAAAAGTTAATTACAAAGATACCTAAAATACAATCTTTGTGTACTGCTTGTAAGGCTATTTTAATTTTGGTAAGAATAGGCTTTGCAATACTTACATTTATGTAAATTTGCAAAATTAAATGAATTGCTTTGGATACAAAAAAAGTTGCGTTTTATACGTTAGGCTGTAAACTTAATTTTTCGGAAACTTCAACTATTGCCAGAAATTTTAAAAATGAAGGCTTTACTCGTGTTGATTTTGATGAGTTTGCTGATATTTATGTTATAAATACTTGCTCGGTAACCGAAAATGCTGATAAGCGTTTTAAGGCGATTGTTAAAAAGGCTCAAAAAACTAATGCAGATGCTTTTGTGGCTGCAATTGGTTGTTATGCGCAATTAAAACCTAATGAACTTGCCGATGTTAATGGTGTAGATTTGGTGTTGGGTGCTACCGAAAAATTTAAAATTACAGATTATTTAAATGATTTGTCAAAAAATGATTTTGGCGAAGTGCATTCGTGCGAAATATCGGAAGCCGATTTTTACGTAGGAAGCTATTCAATAGGTGATAGAACTAGAGCGTTTTTAAAAGTACAAGACGGCTGTGATTATAAGTGTACGTATTGTACAATACCACTTGCTAGAGGTATTTCACGTAGTGATACGTTAAATAATGTGCTTAAAAATGCTAAAGAAATAGCTGAAAAAGATATCAAAGAAATTGTGTTAACAGGGGTTAATATTGGCGATTACGGTAAAGGTGAATTTGGTAATAAAAAACACGAGCATACCTTTTTTGAATTGGTACAAGCTTTGGATGATGTAGCAGGGATTGAGCGATTACGAATTTCATCTATCGAACCAAACTTACTGAAAAATGAAACGATTGATTTTGTATCACAAAGCAAAACTTTTGTACCTCATTTTCATATTCCGCTGCAAAGCGGCAGTGACACTATTTTAAAACTTATGAAACGTAGGTATTTAAGTAATGTTTATGTAAGTAGGGTTACACAAATTAAAACAGTGATGCCGCATGCTTGTATTGGTGTTGATGTTATTGTTGGATTTCCAGGCGAAACTGAAGCTCATTTTTTAGAAACGTATAATTTTTTAACCGAGTTAGATGTTTCGTATTTGCACGTATTTACATATTCAGAACGTGATAATACTGAGGCTGCGGCTATGAGTGGAGTAGTACCTAAAAATGTTAGGGCAAAACGTAGTAAAATGCTAAGAGGGTTATCAGCCAAAAAACGCAGAGCGTTTTATGAAAGCCAAATTGGGAGTTATAGAACAGTACTTTTTGAAAGTGAAAACAAAGCAGGTTACATTCATGGTTTTACCGAAAATTATGTAAAAGTAAAAACACCTTGGAATCCTGATTTGGTAAATACCATGCATAGAATTACATTAACTCATATTGATGAAGACGGTTTGGTGCGGTTTGATTTTTTGTAAGATTTAATAGCTTTTATAAATAAAAAAGAACATAATGGCTGGAGAAAAACGGTTGTCTAAATTAATTGATGGCTTAACGCCTAAGTTAAACGAAGGCGAATATGTTTTTTCGACAATAAAAGATATTAGTAAAATTGACAGAAATAAGACAATTTGTGAGTTTAAAGAAAATGAGGGCGTAACAGTTGTAATTGAAAAAAAAAGTGCCGATGCGCTAAATTTGGATTATGATTATATTGCATCATGGATTACTTTAAGGATTCATTCGTCATTAGAAGCGGTAGGTTTGACAGCGTTGTTTTCGTCTCAATTAGCAAAGCATAATATTAGTTGCAACGTTATTGCAGGTTACTTTCACGATCATATTTTTGTAGATAAAAAAGATGCCGAAAAAGCGATGAAAGTTTTAGTTAATTTGTCAAGAAAATCAGGAATATTTAATTAAAGTTGATTTACTTCTTAATAAAAGCGTTAAAATAATTAAGTAGTTCCTTTTTTGATTTAATATTAAGTTTTGATTTAATATTTTTAATGTGCTTGCGTACCGTATGTATAGAAATAAATAGGGTTTCGGCTACTTTTTGATGTTTTTCGCCATTACTTATATGGGTTAAAACTTCGATTTCACGCTTACTTAAAGTTGTAAACTCATTTAAATGCATTTTTATAAATTCATTTTCTTTAAGCATGGTTTTAAAGGACTTAATCATGTTGGTGATATCTTCGGGCGAGCTTTTAAATTCGATAATAGCTTTTCCGTTATCGTCTAGTCCTTTATAAAATATTTTTGGATTTTCAATTTTATTTGGCAAGTCAAAAAAGTCATTATCTAGCCAATTTCTAGCTTCTTCTTCTGTAGCAAAATGTTTTGGTCTAAAAGCTTTAGAGACCGATTTTTCAAAAACCCCAATGACTTCCATATGCGATAAAACATCGCGGCCAACAACAAATGCAACTGGGTGGTACCCGTTTTTGTCTATTTGAGTAACTCCAGAGTTAGATCGTGGTTTTAGGATGTTTTCTTCAACCCATAGTTTTGCATCATCATCAACATTAAATGTAAAATTTTGTTGTAACCAAATAACTTGTGATGGATTTGCTTTTTCAACAGCTATCCTATAATTAATCAGCTCACTTTTAAATTCCTCAAAAGTATTTGGAGAGAATTTCCATAAGTTGATAAGACGATTATTGTCGGTTTCAATTTTTATATTTAAAAAAGGACCATTATAGATGTTCATTATTTAATTGCAGTTTATAGAAATATTACATTTATAAAGGTATTATATTCTAATACCTACAGGTAGCATACGTTTATAGCGCCTATTTTTTTTGACAAAAGATGCAATAGATGGGCAAGTGGGTAGTACGCTAATATTGCGTTCGCTAATGTTTTCCATAATATTAGTTAA
>CALDUQ010000007.1 GCA_937924845.1 uncultured Flavobacteriaceae bacterium | reverse complement strand
GTACAGAAGATAAATTAACTACTGCTGTTTTTGAAGTTATGTTTGATAAGATTTTATCATTCCAATGGCTTCCTATTGTTGTTAAATTAGCGTCGGGTTTTATAGTTTTTAATTCAGCATTATGGTAATCACACCATTTTTTCACAGCATAAATATCACTAGGAAACTCGTTGGAAACTACCAAGGCATGTTGTCCATTTTTACAGCCAATATTATTAAATACATTGGCTAAGCCATAGGAGGTAGACCCAATTAAAGCAACTTGTATTTGTGGTACATGTATTAATTTTGCAAATAGAGCCTTAACGGTTTCGGCATCTTCAAAAAAACAACTAGGCGTTAAGCCTATGGGGGTTCTTAACTGTTTTAATGCGTTATTAACTTCAATTTCTGCTTGCTTTAGATACGGTGCTTTATAAGCGCAATTTAAATAATGACAATTGTCATCTAAGTTGAATACATGCTTTTGATTTTGTAACATAAAAAAATAATTTTTAAAATTATTTTACTGCAATCATACTTATTTCAACATTTACATCTTTAGGTAGTCTAGCAACTTCTACAGTTTCGCGAGCAGGGGCATTTTCATCATCAAAATAACTGCCATAAACGGTGTTTATATCAGTAAAATTATTCATGTCGCTTATAAAAATAGAAGATTTTATAACATGACTAAAATCCATTTTAGCGGCTTCAAGCACTGCTTTCATATTTTCCATAACTTGTTTAGTCTCTACCAAAATATTGGCTGTATTAAGCTGCATTGTTTTTGGGTCTAGAGCTATTTGGCCCGAAGTATATAAAGTGTTTCCTGTTAATACAGCTTGGCTGTATGGCCCAATTGGGCTTGGTGCATTTTTTGTTGTAATTATTGTTTTCATTTTAAATAAAAAGTTTATATCTGTTAAAGTTATAACAAAAAAATATACATAGTTTAATTATAACTCCTGGTCTGGTTGTCGTCTCTTTTCGTATTTAAGGTCGCTTAAAATACTTGATTTTATACCGATAAAGAAGTTCCATGATTGTCGAGCACTAAACGGTACCCAGGTAAAGTTCATATTCCAGCTTTTTAAATCACGTTGAAATCTAAATTGTGTAAAAGTTACCCCTTTATTGAGCACGTCATATCCAGATGACAATCCAATACTCCATAATGGCGACAGTTCAATATTACCAGAAAAGTTGATAGAATGTGACGAAATTTCATTGTTACGCGTAGCGTTAGAGTAATTTAATGAATACGCTAAATTTAAACTCCAAGGTATTTTATAGTTGTAATTTTCAGTATCGTTTTTCTTGTCTTTATTGTTTTGATTGTCTTGCGGAGGCCTGTTAGCAAAATCTTGTGAGACACCAAATAAGTCATCATTTCGCCCACCGTTTCGTATAGATTCTTGTTGATTTACTTGATCTTGTTTGTTGTTATTTTTTTTAAAACTATCGCTAGAAAAATTATAACTAGCGGTTAAATTGGCACTAGTTAAACGAGTTAGGCTACCACCATTATTTATATTAAAAGTGTTTATTTTAATATTGTTATTATCTAATGCATAGGGGTCAAGTACTGCACCAAAATTTAAATTTAGTTTGTTGTTAAATAATTGCGTACCACCAGTAACCCTAATAGGGCTTAATTTTAATGAATCGGCCTCAAAATTGTAAGCCGTACTCACACTCAAATTATTAAGTAATGCTATTTTTTTGGGTTCAACATCTGTGCTGTCTTTGCTTCGTATTTTGGCTTCAATATTATTACCAATACTTAACCCTAAACTACTTGATTTTTGATTTGTTGGTGTTCCAAATAAAGTGTTTTGAAATCGTGTAAATTCAACTTCTTCTTCTGTTATGCCTTCGGAATTGACAATGTTAAATGTTTCGTAGTATTGGTCAAAAGCTGGATTTATATTGTAAGACAGCGAGGGGCGCATTACATGCCTTATCTTTTCTACTTTGCTGTTTTTGCCAAAGGTATACTCGCCGTAAACGGTTGTGCCCAAACTTGCACCATAATTATAGGTTCTAAAAGCATCAAAACCTTCAGTACGAGTGGTAACAATTTCGTTGTTTTCTGAGTCGTATTCTTGATTATTAGTGTGTAAGGTCCACGTTTCTTCAAAATTAGCATTAGCACTAAAACTAAAATACTTAAACACTTTAAAGTTGGTGTTTATTGGTATTGAGTGCCTAGCACCTGTTCTTGAGTTTTCAAACATTTCACTTTTTAAAAATAAAGAGTCTGTTGTTTGTATGCTATTTTCGGCTCTTACGCTGTATTGTAAGTTTATGTTTTCTAGGATGCCTTTTTTTGTGCCAACTTTTGGCGCAAATGGGTACACTCTATCAACGCTAGCTTGTAATGTAGGTAGCGTTAAGTTGATTACCTCAGATTGTGTGTTTTGCGAGTGCGTAGCCGTTAAACTTACGTTAACCTCGGGAGTAGTTTCTATGCGCCTAGAGTATGATATCGACGATGCTAAAGTGTTATTTAAAAAACTAGATGTAGTAAGCTGGTTTAATGATTCTTGAAAATACGAACTACTACCAATATTTACAGATGCCGAAAACGTAGAATTAGGATTGGCTTTAGAGTCTTTAGAGTGTGTCCATCTAAAATTAAATATTTTAGTATTGGTAAAATCGGATAAACCTCGCTCACTATTAATTAAATTTTCATAGCGAAAACCTACATTTCCTCGATAATTATAACGTTTAGAGTAGGTGCTTTCAGCTCTTAAACCAAAACTGCCATTGGTATAATAATCGCCTAAAATGGCTAAATCAACATAATCATTGATGGGAAAATAATACCCTGCGTTTTGAATAAAATAACCTCGGTCGTTTTGCTCACCAAAAGTTGGAAAAATTATACCGGAACTGCGCTTTTTTGAAAGCGGAAAAAAACCAAATGGCACACCAATAGGCGTCGGAACATCAGCAATATAAAGGTTAATAGGGCCAGTAACTATTTTCTCGCCTGGTATAAATTTAGCCTTGCCACCATAAAAATAATAATCAGGGTTGTCGGTATCCTCGGCAGTTGTGTATTTGTATTTGCTTATAAAAAACACCGAATCGTTTTCCTTTTTTGTTAGAGTAGGGAAAATAGTACCCCCTTGTTGCTCTGTTTTTGAGTTCCAAACTAGCGAGCGTTTTGTTTTGAAATTAAATTGAACCGAATCAGATTCGACCACGTTACCTGCTTGAGTTAATATTGGTTTTTGTGTGTATTCGCCAACCGAATCTTTAATCCTCCCCGCATAAACTAAATTTTTAGTGTAATCAATAACAATTATACCTGCATCAATTTGATAATCACCATATTTTATGACAGCCTTGTCATAAAGATAAGTTTTGTTTTCATTGCGTCTAACAGAGGTGTAGCCATCTGCATTGTATTTTACCTTTTGGTCTAGTACACGTTTTTTCTTAACAATACTATCAGTTTTAGTGGTGTCAACAACTTTAAGTTGCACTTTTTCGGTTTCAATACTTTTTATAGGTGGATTAATGTTATCGCTTTTTGCTTTTATTACTAAATTGCTTTTTTTTAAATTTTCTTGCGAATTGCAAAAATTATATATGAGCAGAATAAAACCTAAGCTAAAAAGTATATGTCGTGAGTTTGTTTGCAATGCTTTTAGATGTATTTTTGTGTTAATTTAGCTTAAAAAATTGAACGCCAAAGTTAAACATATTTTTTTTTGATAGTTTTAAGAATTAACAAACTTTTAAAAATCTAATGTATTATTTTTTATGAAGTATTTTTTATTGATAGTTACACTATTGTTTTCACTTTTTATATATCCTCAATCTAACGAGGATAAATTTGTAGTGGTTTTAGATGCAGGTCATGGTGGTAAGGATCCAGGACGCCCAACTAAATTTGCCAAAGAAAAGGATATCGCTTTAAATGTTGTTTTAAAGTTAGGCGAAGCCTTACAAAAAGAAAAAGACATAAAAGTTATCTATACACGTAAAACTGATGTTTTTATAGAATTAAAAGAAAGAGGAGCTATAGCAAATAGAGCTGATGCCGATTTATTTATTTCAATACACTGTAATGCTCACGAATCTCAAGCTATTGGTACCGAAACTTATGTTTTAGGCTCTAAAGCCGAAAAAACTAATTTTAATGTAGCTAAAGCTGAAAATGAAGTGATTTTTATGGAGGAGAATTATGAAAAAAACTATAAAGGCTATGACCCTAACTCGCTAGAATCGTTAATAGGATTAACTTTTTTACAAGAAGATTATCTTGATCAAAGTATTTTATTAGCAAAATACGTTGAAGATAATTTTAAAAACAAGTTAAAGCGTGTTAGTCGCGGGGTAAAATCGGGGGCATTTATAGTGCTGCATCAAACGTATATGCCTAGTATATTAATTGAAACGGGTTTTTTAACCAATACTAGTGAGGGTAAATATTTAAGTTCAAAAAATGGACAAAATAAAATTACCAATGCAATAAAAGATGCAGTTTTAAAATATAAAAGCAACCTTAATGCTAGTTATAGTGTTGTAAATGGTACTAATAAAACAAAAACGAAACCCAAAAAATTGCTTATCAAAAGTAGTGGGGTAACTTACAGGGTTCAAATTGCAGCAGGACCAAATAAAATAGAAACAAAACCCTATAATTTTAAAGGGTTAAAAAATGTAAGTCGCGTTAAATTTGATAAAGGTTATAAATACCAATACGGCAGTACCGAAAGTTATGTTGAAGCGTTAAAATTAAAAAAAGAAGCTAAACAAAAAGGTTATAAAAATTGTTTTATAGCCTCATATAAAGATGGTAAACGCATTGAGATACATTAATTTTAATTTAAAAACACTCTTTTTAAATTAATTAGTAGCTTTGTTATTAAATATTAATACATAAAAATTGAAATTAACACGAGAAGTAAAAACAGCCCTGCTTGTAATTTTTGGATTACTTTTGTTTATATACATGTTTAATTTTTTAAAAGGCACAAATCTTTTAAGTTCAAAAGGCGTTTATTATTCTGAGTTTAATCATGTAGGAGGGCTTGCGCCATCTGCACCAGTTTTAATAAATGGATTAAATGTTGGTAAGGTTGAAAATATTGAGTTTATCGAAGGTGAAAATGGTAAGTTAAGCGTGGCTTTTTCTGTAGGGAAAGCGTATCAGTTTTCTAAAAATAGTACTGTAGAGCTATTTGATAACGGATTTTTAGGAGGTAAAGCATTACAAATCATTCCAACCTATGACAATGCAGCTAAGGCTGTGTATGGCGATGTTTTGCAAAGTAAAATAAAAGGAGGCTTAACAACAATTATTGGCGAGCAATTATCACCAATTCAACAAAAATTAAATTCGGTTTTAAGTACTACCAATTCCTCTCTATCAAATATTAATTCAATATTAGATGAGCAAACCAAAAATGATTTAAAACAAGCAATTTCGGGATTAAGCGTAACGCTAAATAGCTTTAAATCTACATCGCAAACTTTAAATGCGTTAATCAAAGCAAATGAAGCTAAACTTAATAGTACATTAAATAATTTTGAGAAAACAACAACAAATTTCACAAAAATATCAAACGATTTAGCTAAACAGAATATAGGAGAAACTGTAAAGAAATTAAATACAACACTTAATAATTTTGATAAAATTATTGCGTCTATTGAAAAAGGAGAAGGTAGTATTGGTAAGTTATTAAAAGATGATAGCATGTATACCAATTTACAAGGAGCATCCTTACAGCTAGAGCAGTTGTTAGAAGATATGAAACTAAACCCTAAGCGTTATGTGCATTTTTCACTTTTCGGAAAAAAAGTAAAACAATATGATGCCAACGGCAATGAGGTAAAAAAATCAAAAAATTAAATTTTAAATAACTATGACTTTATTATCAAATGTATTATTTGCTATAGCCTTAATTATTGGTGTTGGTTTTTTTATTAAAAACATAAAAAAACTAAGACGCAATATTAAGTTAGGTAATGATATTGATGTTAGTGATAATAAAAAGCAGCGATTTAAAAACATGGCTTTAATTGCTTTAGGACAAAGCAAAATGGTTCGTCGTCCTGTATCAGGTATACTTCATATAATTGTTTATGTAGGTTTTGTAATTATAAACATTGAGGTGCTTGAAATTATTATCGATGGTATATTTGGGTCACACCGTATCTTTAAATTTTTAGGCACATTTTACGGAGTATTAATTGGTGCGTTTGAAGTGTTAGCAGCATTAGTATTTATTGCAGTTGTAGTTTTTTGGCTTCGCCGTAATATAATTAAAGTTAAACGTTTTTGGAAATCAGAAATGACAAGTTGGCCAAAAAATGATGGTAATTATATTTTGTATTTTGAAATGGTATTAATGTCATTGTTTTTAATTATGAATGCTACCGATATTAGTTTTCAAGATATGCAATCGGGTAATATAATAAGTCAATATTTAACACCATTATTTTCAGGGTTGTCATTAACAACATTGCATATAATTGAGCGATCGGCTTGGTGGCTACATATTTTAGGCATATTAGTGTTTCTTAATTACTTATACTATTCAAAACATTTGCATATATTGTTAGCATTTCCAAATACTTACTATGGAAGTTTAAAGCCTAAAGGGCAAATAAATAACCTAAAGTCGGTCACTAATGAAGTAATGCTAATGATGGATCCTAATGCCGATCCTTTTGCAGCTCCAGCTGAAGAATCAGATAATGATGTGCCCGCTAAATTTGGAGCAAGTGATGTTCAAGATTTAACGTGGCTACAGTTGTTAAACGCGTACACATGTACAGAGTGTGGTCGATGCACAAGTGAATGCCCCGCAAATCAAACAGGAAAAAAATTATCACCTCGTAAAATTATGATGGATACCCGCGACCGGTTAGAGGAAGTAGGTAAAAATATTGATGCCAATAAAGGCGTGTTTAAAGATGATGGTAAGCAACTACTAGGTGATTATATTACTAGTGAAGAGTTATGGGCTTGTACCTCATGCAATGCCTGTGTTGAAGCCTGTCCTGTAAGTATAGATCCATTATCTATAATTATGGAAATGCGTCGTTATATGGTGATGGAAGAATCTTCGGCTCCAGCCGAATTAAACAACATGATGACTAATATAGAAAACAACGGTGCTCCTTGGCCTTATAACCAAATGGATCGTTTAAACTGGAAAGATCAATAAAATTAAAACAAAATTTAAGAAATGAAAAAAGAAGGTGTTGAAAATTTACTAAGCGATAAAATCGAGAAGGGCGAAAAAGTAAGTCCAGTTTTACCAGCAGATATTAAAAATTACCTAATTGATATTGACGGTACAATTACAGAAGATGTGCCTAATGAAGAACCAGAACGTATGGAAACTTGTGCGCCATATCCAGATGCTTTAGCAACCTGTAATAGATGGTATGATCAAGGGCATTTGATTTGTTTTTTTACATCACGTACCGAAGAGCATCGTGCAGTTACCGAAACATGGTTAAACAAAAACGGATTTAAATTTCACAGCTTATTAATGGGAAAACCTCGTGGCGGTAATTACCACTGGATTGATAATCATTTAGTAAAAGCAACACGTTATAAAGGTAAATTTACCGATTTGGTTGATAAAAACGTTACTATTCAAGTGTTTGACGACGAGTCTATATAATCTAAAACAATAAAAATCTATGAGCGAAACACTTAAAGTGCCTACCATGGCCGAATATATTGCCCAAGGTAAATCTCCCGAAGTTTTATTTTGGGTAGGTTGTGCTGGTAGTTTTGACGATAGAGCCAAAAAAATCACAAAGGCCTTTGTTAAATTATTAAATAAAGCAAATATAGATTTCGCTGTTTTAGGTGCTGAAGAAAGTTGTACGGGAGATCCCGCTAAGCGTGCAGGAAATGAATTTTTGTTTCAAATGCAAGCAGTAACTAATATCGAAGTGCTAAATGCCTATGATATAAAAAAAATAGTAACAGCATGCCCGCATTGCTTTAATACATTGAAAAATGAATACCCTTCATTAGGAGGTAGTTATGAGGTAGTGCACCACACGCAATTTCTTAAAAATTTACTTGATGAAGGTCGTTTGAGTATCCAAGGCGGTCAGTTTAAAGGTAAGCGTATCACGTTTCATGACCCTTGCTATCTTGGTAGGGCAAATAATGTATATGAAGCCCCAAGGCAGCTTATTAAAAAGCTAGATGCTGAATTGGTAGAAATGAAAAATTGCCGTAAAAAAGGGCTATGTTGTGGTGCAGGTGGCGCGCAAATGTTTAAAGAACCTGAAAAAGGAACTAAAGATGTTAATGTAGAGCGAACAGAGCAGGCTATTGACGTTAAACCTGATATTATAGCAGCTGGTTGTCCGTTTTGCAATACAATGATGACTGACGGTGTAAAAGCTAAAGAAAAAGAAAATACAGTTGAGGTATTAGATATTGCCGAATTAATAGCTAAAGCTGAAGATTTATAATTTTAAAACCCCAAAGTATTATGCTAGTAAATTTTGATAAACTTCCTGAAAATTCAAGAATTTGGATTTATCAATGTAATCGGTCATTTTCTGAAAATGAACTAATTGAAATTGAACAAAAATTAAATGAATTTTTAACGCAATGGGCAGCTCACGGTAGTGATTTACAAGCTGGTTTTACAATAAAATATAAACGTTTTATTGTAATAGGTTTAAATCAAGAGCTTAACGGTGCAACAGGTTGCTCAATAGATTCGTCAGTTCATTTTATACAAAATCTAGAAAAAACTTATAATGTTGATTTGATGGATAAAATGAATGTGTCATATAAACAAGGCGAATTTATTGCTTACAAAACATTAATAGATTTTAAAAAGATGGCTAAGGCTAAATCAATATCAAAAAATACAATTGTATTTAATAATTTAGTAGCCAATAAAGGTGAGTTTTTAACACATTGGGAGGTACCTGTTTCCGAGAGTTGGCATAACCGTTTTTTAGGCTAAGTGTTTTTTGAGATTTAAATTATTATGTTGTCGCTTTTTTACAATTTAATATTAGTTATGTGTTTCATATTTGTATTGAAAAAAAATATATATGAAATATACAATCATAGTACATGTTAGCGTAAAGCCTTCTAATGTTAAAAAATTTATTGATTTTTCTGAAATTTTAGTAGCAAAAAGTAATTTGGAAAATGGGTGCGTAACTTATCAATTATTACAAAATACAGCCATAAATAATAAGTTTATGTTTTATGAAAAGTATGAAAATAAAAAAGCTTTTGAAACTCATAGCTTAACGCAGCATTATATAAACTTTACAGAGCAAGTCATACCACTGCTAGATAACACTCCATTGGTAGAGGTTTTAAATGCTTGAAAATCAATCATATAAACCAAGTGCGTTTTTGTCAAAATATATTGATCGTTTCTATGTTTTTGAAAAGGTGAGCGTTAACTATTTTGATTTACCAGCAGTATTACCAGGTACTGGGCTCGAACTTTTATTTCATTTAGATAAGCCATTGCAGGTTAATGATAAAGTACTGCCAAAAGCACACACAGTTTGCCCTCGAAAGTTATTTTGTTTTGATAAAGAAAAAAAGGTCTCTTTTTTATCTGTACGATTTAAAAGTGGTGCTTTTAGACATTTTAACCCAGTCCCTTTTGCACAGCTTAATGATACGTATTATTCACTTATTAATTTATGGGGTCAAAAAGGTAGTAATTTATTGCAAAAAATTGATTTACTCAAAACTATAAATCAAAAAATTAATGAAATTGAATTGTTTTTGCATGATGCGTTTACTTGTTATCACAAAATAAAAAATGATAAATGGGATGTTGTAATAGATGATTTATATTACAATTTTAAATCAATTACAATACATGAAATTGCTAAAAAATCAAATTTAAGTATGCGTCAGTTTGAACGTGGTTTTAAAGCTCAATTTGGTATTACGCCCAAAATGTTTCAAAAAATATCCAGATTTCAATCGGTTGTAAAACAGTTGTTACTTAATCAAAATTCACGCTATTTTGATTTGATTATCGATAGCGGATATTTTGATCAAAGTCACTTTATAAATGAGTTTAAAGCTTTAACAGGACAAACACCTTTGACATATTTTTGTAGTAAAAATTTTAGAACTCATTTTTATCATAATTCTGGTATTAATGCGTTATAAAATGTAACTTTTAATATTGTTTTATGTCAATGCGTATTTAAAAATGTGTATTTTGCATAGCTAAAATTAAACCCTGATTGCACGCATTATTATATGACACATTTTAGACTATTAATACTAATATTAAGTACACCTTTTTTTACATCTTGTCAAACAAAAAAACCAAATAAAATAGAGGTAGATCCCTTGCTAGCAACCGATATTATTAAACAACAAGTGTGGGTTGATAGCCTATATAATACAATGACGTTGCGTGAAAAGGTAGGGCAGTTGTTTATGGTTCAGTTATATTCTGAGCAAAGCGAAGAAGCTAAGAAAAAAGTTTTAAAATTAATTAAAGAAGCTCATATAGGTGGTATTATATATTCTGTTGGTGGTCCAATGCGGCAGGCTAAGTTAAATAATAGTCTTCAAAAAAGTTCAAAAATTCCGTTGTTAATAGGTATGGATGCTGAGTGGGGGCTAAATATGCGATTAGATTCAACTTATGCATTTCCGTATAATATGGCATTAGGCGCAGTTAAAGATAAAAAGTTGATAGAACGCGTCGGCGTGCATATTGGTGAACATTGTAGTCGACTTGGTGTTCATTTTAATTTTGCACCTGTAGTTGATATCAATACAAATCCAGATAATCCTATTATAGGTAATCGCTCTTTTGGAGAAAATAGAGAGCGAGTAACTCAACATGCCTTGGCATTTATGAAAGGAATGCAAAGCAAAAATGTTTTAGCAAGTGCAAAACATTTTCCTGGTCATGGTGACACTAGCCAAGACTCTCATAAAATGTTACCAACCATAAATTTTGATAAAAAACGATTAGATTCAATTGAGTTATATCCTTATAAAAAATTGATTACTCAAGGGGTGTCTAGTGTAATGGTAGCGCATTTAAATATCCCTGCTTTAGAGTCTAGAGCTAATTATCCATCTTCGCTTTCAAAACATATTGTGACAGATATTTTAAAAGATAGTTTAAATTTTAAAGGTTTAATTATTTCGGATGCTTTAGATATGAAAGGTGCTGCCAATTTTGGCGCTGCTGGAGATATTGACTTAGAGGCCTTTAAGGCAGGAAACGATATTTTGCTAATGTCTGAAAATGTAACTAAAGGTATTGATAATATTATTAACGCCTATTATAATAAAGAAATTTTAGAAACACGTTTAGAACTTTCTGTAAAAAAAATATTAAAAGCCAAATATAAAGTAGGGTTAAACACATACCAACCTACTAAAACCGATAGCCTATTTTTAGATTTAAATAGAGTTAAAGATGATCAACTTTTTGAAGAGGTTGTAGAAAACTCATTAACAGTTATAAAAAATAAGGACGAAATTATACCTATTAAGCATCTTGAAAAGCAAAAAATAGCTTATGTGAAATTAGGAAATGCAAGTGGAAAAGTATTTGTTAATGAGTTAAAAAAATACACAAATGTAGATGTTGTTAAGGCAGATAATCTAGCTAATTTGATCACCAAATTAAAGCCATATACAACTGTTATTGTAGGATTTCATAAATCAAATAAAAACCCGTGGCAGGCCTATAAATTTAGTAATACTGAGTTGGTTTGGTTGTATGAAATTGCACGAACTAAAAATACTATACTAAATGTTTTTACTAAACCTTACAGTTTAATAGATTTAAAAACAACAGCAAATTTTGAAGCAATTACTATAGCTTATCAAAATAGTGATATTGCCCAACAAAAAGCAGCACAATTACTATTTGGCGCTATTGCTGCTAAAGGACATTTACCTGTAAGTGTTAATAAAGATTTTAAACAAGGTGTTGGTTTAACTACACAATTACTCGATCGATTATCATATACAAATATACCAGAGCGTGTTGGTATGAATTCGATTAAATTAAAAAAAGTAGACTCAATAGCACAACGTGCTGTAGATGAAAAGATGACGCCAGGATTACAGTTGCTTATTGCCCGACATGGTAAAGTGTTTTACAATAAAACTTTTGGTAAACACACCTATGAAGGTAATAAAAAGGTAAAACAAACCGACTTGTATGATGTGGCATCATTGACTAAAATTTTGGCAACATTACCATTAATTATGGAGCTTGAAAATAAAAATATAATTACATTAAATACAAAATTAGCAAGTTTACTGCCAGATTATAAAGGCACTGATAAAGAAAATATTTCCATTAAAAAAATGTTGTCGCATTATGCTAAATTAAAACCTTGGATACCTTTGTATTTAAAAACTATAGACTCGGTAACTAAATTGCCTTTACATAAATTTTATCGTGCAAAACTAAGTAAAGATTTTAATATAAAAATCAATAATAATTTATACTTAAGTACTAATTATAAAGACTCTATACACAACCAAATTAAAGATAGCGAATTGCTTGAAGATTTAAAATATAGATATAGCGATTTACCTTATTACCTTTTAAAAGACTACATAGAGCGTGTTTATAATATGCCATTAGATAAATTAGTACAATCACACTATTATAAAGCATTAGGTGCAAATTATACTACTTATAACCCGTTAAATAAGTTTAATAAATCTAAAATTGTTCCATCCGAAATGGATACCTATTTTAGACATCAAAAAATACATGGGTATGTACATGATCCTGGTGCGGCTATGCAAAACGGAGTAGGAGGACATGCTGGTATTTTTAGTAATGCTAATGATGTTGCTAAAATTATGCAAATGTATTTGCAAAAAGGGTATTATGGTGGTAAACGTTATTTTAGTGCCGATACATTTGATAAATTTAATACGCGTTATTATGAAGCGCAAGATAATAGGCGCGGTGTTGGTTTTGATAAACCACAGCTGAATGAGGTAGGGCCAACATGTGGTTGCGTTTCAAAACAAAGTTTTGGACATTCGGGATTTACAGGCACCTATACATGGGCCGACCCAGAAACCGAAATTGTTTATGTGTTTTTAGCGAATAGAACTTTTCCGAGTGCAAAAATTAATACTTTGCTGAGAGAAAATATAAGAACCGATATACAACAGTTAATTAATGACGCTATTGACGACTAATGAAATAAAAACACAAATTTTATGAAAATAGGTATTGTTTGTTATCCAACATTTGGAGGTAGTGGCGTTGTTGCAACAGAATTGGGTTTAGAACTATCTAAACGTGATCATGAAATCCATTTTATAACTTATAGCCAGCCTGTTAGATTAGACTTGTTGGGTAGCAAAGTATATTATCATCAAGTTAATGTTCCTGAATATCCATTATTTTTATACCAACCTTATGAGTTGGCTTTATCAAGTAAATTAGTTGATATGGTTAAGTTACATGATATTGAATTACTTCATGTACACTATGCAATTCCCCACGCTTATGCAGCCTATATGGCACAGCAAATGCTTTTGGATGAAGGCATAAGTATACCGATTGTTACAACTTTGCACGGTACAGATATTACGCTTGTAGGGAGTCACCCATTTTATAAACCAGCAGTAACATTTAGTATAAATAAATCAAACGCAGTTACCTCGGTATCCGAAAGTTTAAAACAGGATACGTTGCGATTATTTGACATAAAAAACCAAATTGATGTAGTCCCAAATTTTATTGATATAAATAAATATCAAGCAGAATATACTGAGTGCAAGCGCCACATGATGGCAGAGCCAAAGGAACGAATCATTACACATATCAGTAATTTTAGACCCGTTAAACGCATCAATGAAGTGGTTGAGATTTTTAACAAAATTCAACAACAAATACCCGCAAAATTGATGATGGTAGGCGATGGCCCCGAACGATTAATGGCAGAAACCATGGTTGCCGAAATGGGTATAGATGATAAGGTTATATTTTTTGGAAAAAGTAATGAAATTGATAAAATATTATGTTTTTCAGATTTGTTTTTGTTGCCTTCGGAAGCCGAGAGCTTTGGCTTGGCTGCACTCGAAGCAATGGCATCGGGTGTGCCTGTAGTTTCAACAAATGCTGGTGGCATTTCTGAAGTTAATGCTCATGGTGTTTCGGGCTTATTAAGTAATATAGGTGATGTAAATGATATGGTTAACAATGCGCTCTCGATTTTAAAAGATGAGCGCGTACTTGCAAAGTATAAAGTAAATGCCAGTAACGAAGCTAAAAAGTTTAACATATTTTCAATAGTTGAAAAATATGAGGCCATTTACAAACGAGTACTTAATTGCTAGTTTTTAGCCGTGAATAGATTCCGATTTACTTAAATTTTTCATGATTTCGGCTTCAAAGTCAAGTAAGGCATTCCATTTTTGATCAACCTCCTCACGATTACCGTATTTGCGAGCAAAACCTAAAAACATGGTGTAATGGTTTGCTTCGCTAATCATAAGTTTTTTATAAAATTCGGCAAGCTCTTTATCTTCAAGTTCTTCTGATAATAATCTAAAACGTTCACAACTTCTAGCTTCAATAAGTGCAGCGTAAAGTAATCGGTGTACTAACTGTGTGGTACGGCTCCCTCCTTTAGGGAAAAACTTTAAAAGCGCAATTACATACTCGTCTTTTCGATCACGTCCAAGCGTCCAACCTTGTTTTATTATGCGATCATGTACCATTTTAAAATGCCCTATTTCTTCTTTAACTAAAGCAATCATTTCTTCAACAAGTTCGGTGTATTCAGGAAAACTAACAATTAATGAAATGGCTGTACTTGTGGCTTTTTGCTCACAAAACGCATGATCGGTTAAAATGTCTTTAATGTTTTTTTCTACGATATTAACCCATCTAGGGTCTGTTGGTAATTTTAATCCTAGCATAATTATGTGTATTCTTCTATAAAATATATGTGTTGCGCTCCGTATTGATCTACTTCCATAACATAACGCTTAAAATTATTTTTTAATGGGTTTGTAAATGATAGTTCAATATACGCTTTGTTTTTGTTTGATTTTGCTTCATTTAACCAAGCATGTTGTAAAGTTGCGTTTTTCCAAAATAAATCTTTTTTTGGGCTTAAATTATAAAATGTATTAGCGTTTATTACAGATTGATATATCATTTGCTGGTTGTTATATACAGTAATATTAGCTTCAAAAACACGCTGGTATTTGGTAATTGTAGGTTGGTTTTTTATTGTTTGTTTTTTAATAAATAAACTTGAGGTCATTAGACTGTAGTTTTTTATATGTACTCGAAGTTTTTTATCTATTATGGTATCGGTTTCTATTTTTGTGAAAAATTCAGGAAAAAACATGTCCTTATTAAAGGATTCATTGATTTTATTTAATCGTTTAACTGAATTTGCTTTAGTGATTTTGTGACGTGTATTTTTATTGCAGCTTACTAATGTAAATGTAAAAAAAGCAATAAGTATTAGTAGTGATTTCATATTAAAAGTCTAAATCAAAGGTTTTTCTAAGCAATTCAATAGCTTGGTTTTTTTCTTTCAATTTTTCATATTTTTCTACCGAAGTGTAAGCGTATTTTTTTTCTAACACCTCATTGACTGTAATTGATAAATTTATACTATAGTTATTGAGTTTTTCGCGAATGTATTTTAATAAATTATATTGTTGGCGCTCAACCTCAACTTTGTTTGTTTCATTAGGAAATTCTAAACAAATGTTAGTGTTATTTAATTTTGGGGTGTCAATACTTAGGATAGAAGCTAAATTATGTTGCCCGTTTTGTTCTATAATTTGTATGTACGCCTTCCAGCACTGTTGCATTTGAGCTTCGGTAAATGCTTCTGTTGGTAAATCTTCTTGTTTAGGTTTTTGGGCTATTTTTTTATTAAGATGTTCTTTTTTCTTTTTAATACTACTTAATGAAAGTCCAGAACTGATTTTTGAAGCTGAATTAATTGTAATTTTTGGTATTACAGGTTCAGTGTTTGTATTATTTAGCTGGCTTGCAGTAGTATTGTTTATTGTTGTGGTAGCAGTACTTTGGTTGTTTGGTATTATTGTTTGCGATGTTGCCTTTTGAGGGCTTGCCACTACAGGTGTTGCATTATTATCTTTAAAAAAGGATGCTGGTATTATAAAGTGTTTAGGCTTTTTTTTTTCTCCATCAAAAGTGATAGAGGCAAGTTGCATTAAGCAGAGTTCGACGAGTAATCGCTGATTTTTTGAGGTTTTATACTTTAGGTCACAATCGTTAGCAAGATTAATAGCTGTGAGTAAAAACTCTTGACTAGCAAGTTGTGATTGTTTAAGGTATTTTTCTTTAGTTTGTTTTCCTACTTCAAGTAGAGCTATTGTTTCGGGTGTTTTTGAGACAAGTAAATCTCTAAAATGAGAGGCAAGCCCAGCAATATAATGGTGGCCATCAAAACCTTTTGAAAGCGTAGTGTTAAATTGTATTAAAAGCTTAGGTATGTTGTTGTTTAAAATTAAATCGGTACTTTCAAAATACGTGTCATAATCTAAAACATTTAAGTTTTCGGTAACCGATTGGCGCGTTAAATTTTTACCCGAAAAACTTACTACTCTATCAAATATAGATAATGCATCTCTCATTGCGCCATCGGCTTTTTGGGCAATAATATGTAGGGCATCATCATCGGCAGTTACACCTTGCTCTTTGGCAATATATTTTAGATGTTCTTTTGCATCAGTAACCGTTATACGCTTAAAGTCAAATATTTGACAACGTGATAAAATGGTTGGTATTATTTTATGCTTTTCGGTAGTTGCTAAAATAAATATGCAATGCTTTGGTGGTTCTTCTAATGTTTTTAAAAAGGCATTGAAAGCAGCTTGCGAAAGCATGTGCACCTCATCAATAATATAAACTTTGTATTTACCAACTTGTGGTGGGATGCGAACTTGATCGGTTAAGCTTCTAATGTCATCAACCGAGTTGTTAGAGGCTGCATCGAGTTCAAAAATATTAAACGCAAAATCTTCATCGTCATTATCCGAGCCATCGCTATTTATCATTTTAGATAAAATCCTAGCACATGTAGTTTTGCCAACGCCTCGTGGTCCTGTAAATAAAAGTGCTTGCGCTAAGTGATTACTATTTATAGCATTAAGTAGTGTGTTAGTAATGGCTTGTTGCCCAACAACATCTTTAAATGCTTGAGGACGGTATTTACGAGCCGAGACTACAAAATGTTCCAAAAAGGTATAGATTTAAATTATTAACTAGAACAAATTTATAAAAAATGAAATGAACGCGGTGATGGTTGTTTTTGATTTTTTATAGACTTATTAACAAATTATATATTTGTAGTTTATTATAATTAGGTTTTATATGCTTTGATTTCCTAAAAGGAAATAACCTTGTATAGGTTTAAGCCCACTGTTTTTGAGTTCAATAACATAAAAATAAGTGCCTCCAGTTAAGTTTGAACTGGTATTAGATTGTCCTTTCCAATCATTTTGATAGTTGCTATTTGAATACACCAATGTGCCGTTTCGATTATAGATTTTTAAGTCTATACTGATGTCGCATGTTTGGTCCATATCAACATCTTGATTTAATATGTATTCTACTTTTAAATACTCATTCATGAAATCATTATTGGGCGTTAAAAGTTTAGATACGCTAACATCGGCAGTTGATTTTATGCAAGAGTTTTTATATAAGCAATTGTCATTAATAGTAATGTTTACCGTTGTAGATTCGGTGCAAGTTGATGTGTTTGAAAACCTTGTATAATTAAAAACGTAATCTCCCGTTGTTGTGTTATTGGGGTCTATTACTGTGTTTGTAATTTCATTGTTAGTTTCGTCAGTCCAAATACCATGTTGAGAGGAGTCAATTAAATCATTTAAATCTAAAATCTCATCTGTAATACAAATTTCTTTTGTTATTGGTGTATTTATAACATCATTATTGGTTAAGGTAACAGTTTGATTTAAATTGTATTCATTATCACAAGTATCAGTTATTAGCCAAGTTCTAATAATAGTTGTGGTGTTTTCGTCAATTATATTAGTGTTTTCATTAAAGGTAATGGTTAGTTCGTCATTTTGATTTATAGGACTAACTTGGGGTGGGCTAGGAATAGCTTCACAGGTTATATCAATTTTTGATTCTACCGTATTTACTAATGCACTTAGTATTGAAGGGTTAATTGTTACTTTTTGATTTGCAAACGATTGATTTCCGTTAGAGTCTGTTGCTGTCCAGTGTCTAGTTATCGAGTAGGTTTGGTTTTCGTCTATTTCGGTTGTGGTGTCCTCAAAAGTTAAAATAACGTTAGCACAAGTATCAGTAGCGATAGCTTGGGTAAATTCAAAATTATTAAGGCATGATACAGTGCGTTCGCTTGGTAATTCTTCAAAAACGGGTGCATTAGTATCTTTAATAGTAATTATTTGTATAAAATCATCAACCGATCTACCGCATTGGTCGGTATATGACCATGTGTTTGTGTATGTGCCGTTGTTGCTATCGTTAGTATCGGCAACAAATTGCCCTTCAGTTTTTGTAAGTGTTAAATCACAGGTGTTTAATGTAGGTTGTAAACTTTGTGCTTCCAAAAGGGCATCGGTATCGTTACAATCAACGGTTTTGTTTAACGCATTAGTAGTTGTTAGCCAATGTAATGATTGTGGCGGATTAAGTGCTAGTTGTAAAGGCGAACTAATTCCGCAGGCATTAGCATCGCCAATACTTAAGGTTGAGTAGTTGCCATTACTTTGTTCGCCGTCGTAAATAGCTTCTAATTGAAGGTTAATGTTTAAATTGCATGAGTTATTTAAAAAATGGCATTGACTTTTGACTTTGGTTATAAAGCTAATATTTAAGTTTTCGCTACCTGTATTTATGGTATCATCAAAGTTAAATGTTAGTAATTTAGAGTTTTCATCAAAATTATATGTGACCCCATTAGGTACCGAAGCTGATATAAACTCAAGCTGAGTGCCTAAATTTGTTGAAATTGACACGTTTTTAGCATTGTCATTTCCTTTGTTTTTTAAATCAAAATTAAATTCAATTTCATCATCAACATTGTAAGTGTTGTTTGAGTTGTTTGAGGTTAAATTTATAGGATGTAAATTAGGTGCTTTTGCATCAATTGCCATAGCCAGTAAAAACATGCCGTAAACTTCTTGATTTGAAGTTAGTCTAATGGTTGCAGAGTTTTGATTATTTTGAATAATTGAGTTGTTTGTGTTGTTTAGTTTAAATACGGCTGCATCAAACCCTAGGGTATTTAAACTGGCTGGATTCCTGTCTATAAAATCATTGTTATTAACCGAAATTTTACTGTTAAAAAAGTTATTGCCTCTGCGGGTTTCGGTAGCTATTTCTTCAAAATTTCCAGCAGTGTTTTTAATTTCTAATCGATCTCCAGATAAATCTCTATCGCCCTCTAGGGCACCAATAGCAATTTTAGCTTCAATGTTACCGTCAATAGGTGTTTGAAATCCATTAAAATTAATTTCAAAATTATTTTCGTTTCTGGTAACATGTCCATAGCCATCATAAATTGATATGTTTTTACTAGGTAAATCAATACTTTCATAAACAAAAACTATTTGCCATCCAGCCGATGTGCCAACGCGACCACCAGTATTGTGATCAAATAAGTTACCCTCTTTAGCTTCTACATTTGCAATTTGATATTTGCCATAAGGATTTGTAAGATTGTTAATTTTTGAGGTGATGTCAGATACACAAATATAAGGGTCGTTGCTAAAGTGTGATGCTCTACCATTAAAAATAATATCATCGGCAGTAATATTAATATATGATGCCGTATTAGGTACCATTAACTTTACTGTATTAAAATCCCAATCGGGCTGATTGTCATCACCATTTGATAATTCTTTGTTGGCTGCTGCCCAATATAAGTAAGCCTTTTTAACGGTTAAGCATTGTATAGATGCATCGGGTTTGGTAAAGTTAGCACTGCTTGAATTAAAAGTACTCTCATCATTATCAATATCGACATAAACGTTATTTATAAAATCATCATTGCCTCTATTGCCATTATAGTTTTCGGTTGCCGATCTTGATATCATGTTATTAGCAATAATGGTAATGTCACCATTTAAGTTTTCGGTATACCTAACTTTA
>CALDUQ010000006.1 GCA_937924845.1 uncultured Flavobacteriaceae bacterium | reverse complement strand
CTCCCGAAAAAATTAATGTTTTAGCAATAAGCAACAACGCACCTAATAAGTTTTTAAAACGTATTTATACAACAGATGAGTTTAATTTAACGACAACAACATTAAGCAGTTTAAACTATAATGTATTAAAAAATCAAAACTTAATTGTTTTAAACGAACTAGAAAACCTACCTATTGCATTAACAAATAGCTTACTAGATTTTACAGCAAATGGCGGGTACATAGCAATAATTCCTTCGGAAAAATCAAATATTAAAACCTATAACCAATTAACTGGCACAACTTTTATTTCGGAGCTAATTACTAATGAAAAAAAAATCACGTCTATTAATTACGCGCATCCTATTTTTAAAGATGTGTTTACCAAACAAACCTCAAATTTTCAGTACCCAAAAGTTAACAGCTATTTTAAAACCACACCTTCAAACCACATATTAAGCTTTGAAAACAAACAGCCTTTTTTGTTACAAAAACAAAACATTTTTATATTCACAGCAGCGTTAAACAGCAGCAACTCTAATTTTAAAAAGTCACCACTTATTGTCCCTACGTTTTACAATATAGCCAAACAAAGCCTACAACTACCCAAACTTTATTATAGCATAGGAAACACTGCCGCCATTGACATTAAAGCCACATTACAACAAAATGACATATTAAAATTAACAGCAAATCAAACTGCACCTATAATACCCCAACAGCAACATTTTACAAACAAAATTAAAATATACCCAAACCAAACACTCAACAAAGCCAATATTTATGAAGTATCTGCAAGTAATGGTTTTGCCATTAAGCATATAAGCTTTAATTACAAACGAGACGAAAGTTTACTTAACTATTATAACTCATCGGCTTTTGGCACACATAACATTAGTAAGTCACTTCCTAAAGTTGTAAATTCATTAAAAAGCGATTTAAATATTAATGCCTTATGGAAATGGTTTATTATTTTTGCACTAATATTTCTATGTATAGAAATGCTCATATTAAAATATTTTAAATGAACATACTTTTAAAGTCTGTTAATATAATTGATTCTGAAAGTGATTTTGATAACAAAACACAAGATGTTTTAATTGAAAATGGCATTATTACAAACATAAAAGACTCAATAAAAAACACTAATGCTTACCCCGAGATAATTAGTGATGATTTACATATTTCTCAAGGTTGGTTTGACAGTAGTGTAAGTTTTGGAGAACCCGGCTACGAAACACGCGAAACAATTGATAACGGGCTAGAAACTGCGGCTAAATCGGGATTTACATCAATTGCAGTTAACTCAAACACAAACCCTGTAATTGACTCTAACAGCGCCGTTTCGTTTTTAAAATCTAAAGCCATAAACAGTAATGTTAATTTACATCCTATTGGCGCATTAACCTTACAAAGCAAAGGCGAACATCTAGCTGAAATTTATGACATGAAATTGGCAGGAGCAGTTGCCTTTTATGATTACAAAAAAGCTATTAGCAATGCTAATTTAATGAAAATTGCTTTGCAATACGCAAGCACCTTTAACGGCTTGATTTGTAGTTTTCCTCAAAATAACTCCATTGCTGGCAATGGCACAGTAAACGAACATATTACTAGCACAACAATAGGCTTAAAAGGCATCCCTAATATTGCAGAAGAAATACAAATTGAACGCGATTTAAGCTTGTTAGATTATACAAAAGGCAAGCTCCATATAGCAACAATATCAACCGCAAAATCTGTAGAGCTAATTAGAAAAGCCAAACTTAATAAACTAGATGTTACATGTAGTGTAGCTATACATAATTTATTTTTTGACGACAAAGTATTGACCGATTTCAATACAAACTATAAAGTTTTACCGCCATTAAGAACTCAACAGGATATCAAGGCGCTAATCGAAGGCGTAAATGACGGCACAATAGATATGGTTACAAGCGACCACAACCCTATTGAGATTGAACTTAAAAAAATAGAGTTTGATCACGCTGCATATGGCTCAATAGGCTTAGAGTCTGCATTTGGTGCATTAAACACACTGTTTTCGACTCGTAAAACTATTAAATTACTAAACCAAGGTAAATCACGTTTTGGTATCAACCACTCACCCATTACTATTGGCAGCAAAGCTAACATGACCTTATTTACCCCAAATCAAAGCTTTATTTTTGCACAAAAAAACATCTTATCAAAATCAAAAAACTCAATATTTACTGGGCAACAATTAAAAGGCAAAGCACTAGGTATTATAAACAACAACAAAATAACATTACACTAAAAATGACTGAGCAAACCATAAAAGAAGGTAAAAAATACGCTATTATTAGCTACATCACCATATTTGGTGTTATTATAGCTTTTTACAAAAATGCAGATAATGGAAATAACCCATTTACAAGTTTTCATAACCGACAAGCTTTAGGCTTATGGCTCACATTTTTTGCACTAGGCTATATTATTGGTAATTTTGACAGCATACAAATTACAAGTAGTTGGTATATTTTTTTTAGCGTACTACTATGTTTTGGTGTATTTAATGCCGTAAAAGGAAACACCTATCCTATACCTTTAGTAGGTAAACTTTATCAAAAACTATTTGCAAACTTAGGAAAATAATGACTACACACAATTTATCACTTCAGCATATTATCAAACCCTCTACTTTACAGTCAAATGCACCCGCTATAATCATGCTACATGGCTATGGTAGTGACGAAAACGACTTGTTTTCATTCGCATCAGAGTTACAAGATGATTTTTTTGTTATTTCGGCGAAAGCCCAATACCCGTTACAACCACATGGCAATGCTTGGTATGCCATTAATTTTGATGCCGTAAACGGAAAATGGAGTGATAATGAACAAGCTAAAACCTCGCGAGATAGTATCGCCAAATTTATTGACGAAGTTTGTGACGCTTACCCTATAAACAAAAACAATATTACACTACTTGGGTTTAGTCAAGGTACCATATTGAGTTATGCTGTAGCATTAACTTATCCTGAAAAAATTAAAAACGTAGTAGCCTTAAGCGGCTATATAAATGAAGATATTCTTATAGAAAATAAAAACTATAAGCACTTAAATATTTATGCATCGCATGGTAGTGTTGATCAAGTGATACCTGTAGATTGGGCTAGAAAAATATCGCCAAAACTAACATCACTCAATATAAATCATGAATATGATGAGTTTCCTGTTGGGCATGGTGTTGCACCACAAAATTTTAGAGCATTTAAAAACTGGCTAAACGACAAAATTTAATCAGCGGGATATAAAAACGATTTTTCTAAATTAAAAGTTATACTTTTATCTGTATTAACCGTGTAGCTTAAAAATATTTCGCCCCAAAACGTACCGTCAGAAAAATCGGCAATTAACCATTTATGATTTAAAATTCGTATTTTATTAATAAGCATTTTTGAGTTTTGCGAATCAAAAGGAATCAAATCATTTTCAGTAACCGTCTCGCTACTAGCCAATAACGTATCTTTAATAATTTGCTCTAGTGTGGCAGTATTAATACCTTGTGCTTCAAAAAAAGACAATGACTCTTCATTAGTATTTAAACTAAAATAAGCTAAGTTATCGTTAATTATATTTAAGGTTTTAACTGAATCTTTAAGGGCTTTATTAGCCGTTTTTAATTTTCTAATATCAATTTCATAGGTATTAATTATGTTATTTGAACTTACATAAATAAATAAAGCCGTGAGTACCGAAAACATAAACAAGTAAAGAAACAATCTATTTTTCATTATAAAATATCTATTTTTAAATTATCATAAGCCAAAAATACGTTATTTGACAATTGTTGTTGCACGTCATCATGAAAACCTAACAAATGGCTTACATGAGTTAAATAAGCGGTTTTAGGGTTCACTTTTTTTATAAAATCAAGCGCTTCGGTTAAATTAAAATGCGAAATATGTGGTTCAATCCGCAATGCATTTACAACTAAAACATCAATGTTTTTAATTTTATTAATTTCGGCTGTTTCAATTGTTTTTATATCGGTTAAGTAAGCAAAGTTTTTAATTTTAAATCCAAATATTTGCAATTTATAATGCAACGCATCAATTGGCTCAACCTTTAATTTATCAATAAAAAAAGGTGCATTGTGTATTGTATGTTCAACAACACCTAAAGTGTTTTTAGACGTATTTTTTTTATTAAAAATATAATCAAACCTAACACGCAAAGCATCTAACACGCGTTGATGTGCATAAAGTGGCATATGACCGTACTTATAACAAAATGAACGTATATCATCCAAACCTAATACATGATCTGTATGCTCATGCGTAAAAAGTATTGCGTCTATTTTATCTATGGGGTTAGTCAGCATTTGCTGTCTAAAATCAGGACCACAATCTACCAATAATGTTAATCCGTTAGTTTCAATTAATACCGACGATCGCAAGCGTTTATCCTTTGGATTTAAACTCAAACAAACAGGATGATTACAAGCAATTGGCGGTACGCCTTGAGATGTACCAGTACCTAAAAATGTAACTTTCAAAAGATAAAAATTAATAATTTTAAAACAAAAGTAGTCTATTTTTTTGCTATAAATTGTATTTTAATACCTTTGTTGATAATGCTAATCCAATTATAAACTAAATATGGAAATTACTTTAAAGGGCGATACTATCATTGAAAACATCCCTTCAATTAAACAAAAAACCCTTCGTGTTAATCTAAACGAAAATATATATGGGTCATTTGCTGAAATTGGTGCAGGTCAAGAAACTGTAAGACAGTTTTTTAGAGCTGGAGGCTCATCAAGAACCATCGCTAAATCAATGTCGGCCTATGATAAAGATTTTAGTGATGCTATTTACGGTATTGAAGAAGATAAACGCTATGTAACCGAAGCTAGACTACGAAAAATGCTAGAGCTAGAAATGGGACATATTGAAAATAGAATTAGCAGAGACAAACACCCTGATAAACTATTTTTTGCCTATGCAAACACAGTTGCTACTATTGATTTTGCTAAAAAATTTAAAGGTCACGGCTGGGTTGGTATCAAATTTCAATTAGACCCTACTCAAAAAGAATATAATGAAATTGTATTACACTTAAGGTTTAAAGAAAACGATGCTAGATTACAACAAGAAACCTTAGGTATTTTAGGTACAAATTTAATATACGGTGCTTTTTACCATCATAATAAGCCTAAAAAACTTTTAAAATATTTATACGATCATATTCATAAAGATCAATTAGAGATTGATACAATTAATTTTGCTGGCCCAATATTTAGCGACGTCGATAATAGATTAATTAGCCTACAGCTGGTTAAAAACGGAATGACAGACGCTATAATGTTTGACCCTGAAGGCAACAATGTATTACCCGCTAGAGCTCTCTACAAAAAAAACATCCTTGCTTTAAGAGGTAGTTTTAGACCTGTTACCAAAGTTAACATGGATATGTTTCAAAAATCTCACGAGATGTTTTTGAAAGAAAACAAAGTTGATAAGGATAAAACTCAAGTAATTTTTGAAATTACACTTTCAAACCTAAAAGCAGAAGGTGAAATTGATGAGCAAGATTTCATGGATCGTGCAGACTTATTATGCTCACTTGGGCAAACGGTAATGATATCTAATTTTCAAGAATATTACAAGCTCGTTGAATATTTTTCGTTATACACAAAAAACAGAATGGCCATAGCGCTTGGGGTTAATAATTTAATTCAAATTTTTGACGAAAAATATTATAGAGATTTAAGCGGTGGTATTTTAGAAGCCTTTGGAAAGTTATTTTACAAAGACCTTAGAGTATACTTATACCCAATGAAAGACGCAGAAACTGGCGAACTTATAACCAGCGACAACCTTAAAGTACACCCACGTATGAAAGAGCTTTACAAGTTTTTTAAATACAATGGTAAAGTTATTGATATCACAAATTACGACCCCGAAGTGTTAAGTATTTTTTCTAGAACAATACTTCAACAAATTGCCAATGGCGAATCGGGCTGGGATAAAATGCTACCAGAAGGTGTTGCCGATCTTATTAAAGATTACCGCTTATTTGGCTATACTCGTAAAGCTATTGGGCGACGTCTTAGACGTTAATAAAACATATCTTTTAACAAAAAAAACCACTATAACGCAACACTTATAGTGGTTTTTTGTTTTAAAACGCATACTTTTATTGTATCATGAAGTTGTTATTAAAAAAATATTATTTTTTAGGTTTTATCGCACTAAGTACGTGCTTATACAATTGCACCAATATCAAAAATGATATTGACCCTAAAGCCACCATAGTTAATCCATCAAATAACTACCCAACACATAGGGCATTACGAAAAGCATTATATGAAAGAAAGAAAATAACAATTGTTTACGGTGCTATTGATACCAAAACAGAAAACCATTACCTCCATATTTTAAATAAAACCATTACTAACCATAACGCATCTAACAATACCTTTAAAATTATTGTAAAATCGGCTTCAAACATAACAGATGTTGATATTACAAACAATTGCCTGCTTTTGGTTGGAAAACCTTCAAACAATCCTTATATCAAAACACTAAGCAAAAATCTACCTATTGATTTTGCAACAAATCAATTTAGTTTTGACAACCAAACATTTAAAGCAAAATCCAATACCATTTCCTTATACAATTTTCCAAACCCAAAAAACACAAGCCTACCTATTAGTATTATAACAGGTAATGATGACGCTAGCATAATTAATTTGTTAAAGCGTAAAATAATGAGCTCAAAGTCTAGATATTCCTTTTATCAATCAATGGATTTCGAAATATACAACAATGACAATAAAGTTAGAATTGGAAAATTTGACACAAATTGGAATATTGACCCCAAAATCAATTTTAATTTCAAAACTGATAATGACACCATTTTAACCACAACACATTACAATTTTATAAATCACAAGGCTAATACTACTGACATTACTATTGAAACTTTAGCATTACATATTGAAACTACAACCCAACGAATTTTAAAATTCATAAATAGTAGCAAAATATTAAAACCAATTAATTATCACATTTATGATACTGCCGAAAACAAAGCTCTAATTCTAGGTAACTCAAATCAAGCACATTACAACAAAAAAAACAACTCTGTACACACTATTATTAATAAAAAGTATACTAATAATTACATTGAACAAGAAAATAATTTAATTATAAATCAACTATTAAACCCGTCCAAAATTGAAGCTTTAACTATGGGTTTTCCTATTTATTTTACAACCAACTGGCAAGTAAAAGGTTATAAATATTGGGCAGCAAGGCTTTTTATTTCAAATAATCAACTAACACTTAACGAATTATTTGACAACAATTTAATTAAAAAAGAATCTAATTTAGTTACAGGTTGCATGTCGGGGGTTTTGGTTGATTTTTTAATAAATCACTTTGGAAATAACGAGTTTATAAACAAATACCAAAACTGGCAACCTACTAAAAACGAAATCAAACTACTAAAACCCTATTGGCAAAAGTATTTAAACGAGATTAGTAAAAGCATTAAAACACCCAATAAAAAAAAACTCCCCAACTATATTAAAGGTTTTAATTTTGCGCACGAAGGCTACAATATTTATAACGGCTACATGTCTAAAAAAGCTGCCATTTCACTACATAAACAAGCTGAATTAGGTGCTAATGCCATAGCTATTGTGCCCTATACATTTATGCGAAAAAGCAAAAACCCAACATTAGATTATTTATATTTTGCAAAAGACGCTGGTAATGAAAACGACCAAAGTATTATTCACACAAATTATAATGCAAAGCAATTAAAAATGGCAAGTTTACTAAAACCACAAATATGGTTTGGTAATGGCTGGCCTGGTGATTTAGACTTTGATACTGAAGCGCAATGGATACAATGGTTTGATTATTACTACCGTTGGATTCGTCATTACACCCTTTTGGCCGAAATACATGACATTCCGATGCTGTCCTTGGGTGTTGAGTTTTCAATTGCAACTTTAAACCATGAAAAAAAATGGCTAAATATCATCAAAAAATTACGAAAATTATACACAGGCCAGCTTACATATTGTGCCAATTGGGGCAAAGAGTTTGAAACTATATCGTTATGGAACACTCTCGATTTTATAGGGCTTAATTCCTACTATCCGCTTAGCGATAAAAACAACCCAACCGACGCCGAGCTAACTTCTAATTTTGAAAATGTAAAAGCCAAAATAAAAACCGTTTACAATACGTATCAAAAACCAGTCGTTTTTACCGAAATTGGATTTAGAAGTATTAACACTCCTTGGAAAGAGCCTCACTCCAAAGGGGACAACACAATTTTTAATGACACCGACCAAGATCGTATGTACAAAATTATTTTTAAAGGCATTGAAAATGAATCCTGGTGCAAAGGTATTTTATGGTGGAAATTTCCTTCGTATATTGAACATCGTGGCAAACAAAACAATGGATTTACACCAAACAACAAAAAAACTGAGCAAACAATCAAATATTGGTTTTCAAAACTAAACTAATATTTTATTTGTAAAAAATCGCTTTGTAATTTAATATACAGCAATAAATTATATAATTTTGCAAAACATTTTTTAACTTAAAACAAGTATAGCATGCAACTGTACAATAACTTAAGTGCTAAAGAAAGAGCTAAATTAATTGAAGAAGCTGGCAAAGATCGCTTAACCATATCTTTCTATAAATACGCACAAATTGAATCTCCAAAAAACTTTAGAGACAACTTATTTATAAAATGGAACGCACTCGATGTGCTAGGACGAATTTACGTCGCAAACGAAGGGATAAATGCACAATTATCTATTCCTGCCGATAATTTTAACGAATTTAAACAGCATCTTGACACTATTGATTTTCTTAAAAACGTAAGATTAAATATTGCCATTGAACAAGATAATTTTTCATTTTTAAAACTTAAAATTAAAGTAAGATCTAAAATTGTTGCCGATGGCTTAAATGACGATACATTTGATGTAACAAACAAAGGTATTCATCTAAAAGCACAAGCATTTAACGATATTATTGATGACCCAAATACCGTATTAGTTGATATGCGCAATCACTATGAAAGCGAAATTGGTCATTTTAAAAACGCTATTACCCCCGATGTAGACACGTTTAGAGACTCATTATCAATCATTGAAGAAGACCTTAAAGCTCATAAAGAAGATAAAAATTTGGTAATGTATTGCACTGGTGGCATTAGATGCGAAAAAGCAAGTGCGTATTACAAACACCGTGGCTTTAAAAATGTATTTCAGCTAGAAGGCGGCATTATAAACTACGCACGTCAAATTGAAAAAGAAGGCTTAGAAAACAAATTTATAGGCAAAAACTTTGTATTTGATGACAGAAGATCAGAGCGTATAAGTGATGATATTATTGCAAATTGCCACCAATGCGGAACCCCTTTTGATACTCATACCAACTGCGCTAATGACGCTTGCCACTTGCTATTTATACAATGTGATACTTGTAAAACCGAATTAGACAATTGTTGCTCAACAACTTGCAAAGACATTCATAACTTACCGCAAGATCAACAAAAACAATTACGAAAAGGACAGGGCAATAGTAATGATATCTTTAAAAAAGGAAGAGTTGATCATCTAGAACATAAAAAAGATTTACGAAACATTTTTGAAGTTTTCAATAGTAAATAACCCCTTAACTTTCATATTAATTATTGTATATTTACATCATTAATGAAATTTAATAATTTCAAAATTTAGTTAATAACAATCATTCGTAACCACCAAATTAAAAGGTAGTTAACGAATTTTATATACAAAAAAAAATATGTCTTGTAACAGTTGTTCAACTGGAAAAGATGGCCAACCACGCGGATGCAAAAACAATGGTACCTGCGGCACAGATAGCTGTAACAAGCTAACTGTATTTGACTGGCTTTCTAATATGTCATTACCTAACGGACATACCCCGTTTAATTGGATTGAAGTGCGTTTTAAAAACGGTCGGAAACAATACTACAAAAACACCGAAAACTTATCACTAACCATAGGTGATATTGTTGCTACTCAAGCAAAAACGGGTCATGACATTGGTGCAGTTACCCTAACAGGCGAACTTGTAAAGGTGCAAATGAAGCGTAAAAAAATTAAAACTGACGCCGATGTTTTTAAAATCTACAGAAAAGCATCTCAAAAAGATATTGACATTTGGATTACCGCACGCGATAAAGAAGAAGCGATGAAAGTTAAAGCAAGGCAATTTGCCATTGACTTAAACTTAAAAATGAAAATATCTGACATCGAATATCAAGGTGATGCCAGCAAAGCAACCTTTTATTACACCGCTGAAGAGCGTGTTGACTTTAGAGAATTAATTAAAGTTTTTGCACGCGAATTTAAAACCCGTATCGAGATGAAACAAGTTGGTTTTCGGCAAGAAGCATCACGATTAGGAGGTATTGGCTCATGCGGGCGCGAACTTTGCTGTTCAACATGGTTAACCGATTTTAGGTCGGTAAGCACATCTGCTGCTAGATACCAACAATTGGCACTTAATCCATTAAAATTAGCAGGCCAATGTGGCAAATTAAAATGCTGCTTAAACTATGAGCTTGACACTTATCTAGACGCATTAAAAGACATCCCAAAAAACGACACAAAAGTATATACCGAAAAAGGAGTAGCCATTTGCCAAAAAACCGATATTTTTAATAGGCACATGTGGTTTGCGTATGAAGGTGAATGGGCTAATTGGTTTAAACTTACCGTAGATCAAGTTAATGAAATCATTGCTTTAAATAAAAAACGCACCAAGGTAAATAATCTTGAAGATTATGCCGAAAAATTGATTGAAACACCTACTGTTGAGTTTGAAAATGTTGTTGGGCAAGATAGCTTAACACGTTTTGACGCGCCAAAAAACAACAAACGAAAAAACACTAAAAACAGAAACAAAAAACGTAAAAGAAAACCAACCAATAATGCCAAGTAAATTATTACAACTATTACCCCTATTTATTTGTTTTGTCTTTTTTTCTTGCGACTCAAATCGCGTTTTTGACACTTATAAATCATTACCTAATCAATGGCATAAAGACTCTGTTGTTTCCTTTACAGTTAACATTAATGACACGTTAAAAAAACACAACTTATACATAAATCTACGCAATACTAACAATTATAAATTTAGCAACTTATTTTTAATTGTTGGCATGAACTACCCTAACGGAAAAACAATCACAGATACACTTGAGTATATGATGGCAAAACCTAATGGCGAGTTACTAGGCAAAGGATTTACTGACCTAAAAGAAAACAAATTATGGTACAAAGGCTACAACGCACCTTTTGTTTTTGAAGAAATTGGTGATTACAAAATAAACATTAAACAAGCTATGCGCAAAAACGGATCGGTTAAAGGCATAGAAAATTTATCAGGCATTACAGAATTAGGGTTTAGAGTGGAAACTACTTCTGACAAATTATAATTTATGACAACAACAAAAAAAAATAACACAAACACTTTAGAGTTTTCAAAATATATCAGCTGGTTTTGGAAACTATTTTTGGGCGGTATTGCACTTATAATACTTATATTTTTATTTGCATCTTGGGGTCTATTAGGACAAATGCCCGATTTTAAAGCGCTAGAAACCGCAGAAACCGATTTGGCTACCGAAGTAATTTCTTCTGACGGAAAAACATTAGGCAAATTCTATTTTAATGATAACCGAACTCCTGTTGAATATGAAGATTTATCAAAAAACTTAGTTGACGCATTAATTGCTACCGAAGATGCGCGTTTTAAAGATCATGCTGGTATTGATGCCAGAGGCACTTTAAGAGCATTTGCCTTTTTAGGTAAACGTGGCGGTGCCAGTACCATTTCACAGCAAGTGGCTCGTCAATTGTTTGTTGGAATTAGAGTTAGAAACTGGAAAAAATACACTCAAAAAATTCGAGAGTGGATCATTGCAACCCGACTTGAAAAGCAATACACAAAAGAAGAAATTATAGCTCAATATTTTAATATTTATGATTTTGGCAATAATGGCGATGGTATTAGAAGTGCCTCTCGAATATATTTTGGTAAAGAACCAAATGAGCTTGATTTAAACCAATCGGCTATGCTGGTTGGCATGTTTAAAAACTCGTCTTTATACAACCCAAGACGAAATCCCGAAGGTGTAAAAAACCGACGTAATGTGGTGTTATCACAAATGGAAAAATACGGTTATATTACCGAAGCTGTAAAAGATTCGGCACAACAATTACCTTTAAACCTTAATTACACTCCCGAAACTCATAGTGCTGGTTTGGCAACCTATTTTAGAGAATACCTTAGGGCAGAAATGAAAAGATGGGTGAATGACAAGGAAAATCTAAAATCTGATGGCACAAAATACAATATTAATAGTGACGGTTTAAAAGTTTACACCACCATAGATTCGCGCATGCAACACTATGCCGAAGATGCCGTAAACCAACACATGACCAAATTACAAGCCGAATTTTTTAACCAAAACACACCAAAACGAAATCCAACAGCACCTTTTTTGGGGCTAAAAAAAGATGAAGTTACCAAATTGCTTAACACACATATGAAACGTGGTGAACGCTGGAGAGTGATGAAAGCAAAAGGCATTAGCAATGCCGATATTATAAAATCATTTAACACACCTACAAAAATGAGGGTGTTTGCTTACAAAGGTGAAATTGATACGATAATGACACCTATGGACTCGATGAAATACTACAAATCGTTTTTACGCACAGGTATGCTATCAATGAATCCGCTTACTGGTCACGTTAAAGCTTGGGTTGGTGGTGTTAATTACAAACATTTTAAGTATGATATGGCAAAACAAGGTAAACGCCAAGTAGGCTCTACCTTTAAACCATTTGTATATGCGGCGGCAATTGACCAATTAAATTTATCGCCTTGCGATGAATTTCCTGATACACCATTTTGTATTGAAGCAGAACGATGGGGCAATAAAAAAGAATGGTGTCCAAAAAATTCTGGCGGAAGCCGTGATTATGGAGGCACACGTACATTAAAAAGTGCACTAGCTAACTCAGTAAACACAATTACAGCTCGACTAATGAATGAAATTGGGCCTCAAAACGTTATTAACTTAGCTCACAGCCTTGGCGTAAAAGAAGATATTGAACCACTACCTGCTATTGCTTTAGGTACTCCAGATATTAGTGTTTATGAAATGGTGGCTGCCTACTCTACTTTTGCCAACAAAGGTGTATATACTAAGCCCGTAATCATTACACGTATCGAAGATAAAAATGGCACTACCCTATTTCAATTTTCACCAGAAACAAAAGATGTTTTAAGTGAAGAAACTGCCTATGCCACAGTAAAACTATTAGAAGGTGTAACTGAAACTGGTTCGGGTAGTCGTTTGCGTAGCAAATGGGCCACTAATGTAGCTGTTTATAAAGAGATTATCACAGGCTACCCTTATGAGTTTTCAAACCCCATTGCAGGTAAAACTGGTACAACCCAAAACCAAAGTGACGGCTGGTTTATGGGCATGGTGCCTAACTTAGTTACTGGCGTATGGGTTGGTGGCGAGGACAGAGCCACACACTTTAAAAGCACGGCTTACGGGCAAGGTGCCTCAATGGCATTACCAATTTGGGGCGTATATATGAAAAGCTGTTATGCTGACGCCGAATTGAATATTTCTAAAGGTCGCTTTAAAAAACCTAAAAACCTATCTATTGATATGGATTGTAAAACTGATAAAAAAAATGGTGATGCTATAGATGGCATTGACACACCAAAAATAGATTTTTAACCTTTTTTATTACAATTACTAGGCTTACTTAGTTGCAGTACAGCTTTAATAAACTTTTGCAAACCTACCGTTTACTAACAAAAACCAACGGTTCATTAAATATTTTAGTGGCTTAATTTATAAATATTGTAACTTGCTATTTTAATTCAATTAACATTGAAATTTATATATCACAATTACATATTTATTTTACTTTTTTCGGTAATTAGCAATGCCCAACAGCTAGTAATTAATAATATTACTAAAGCCGATGGTTTACCAAGCAATACCATTTACACCATGCTTGAAGATCCTAAAGGTAATATTTGGTTAGCCACCGACCGCGGTTTGTTTAAATATAATGGTAAAGATTACATAAATTACACCCACCCAAAACAAAAAGGCAATGCGTTTTTTAGTCTAAAACTCGACCCTAAAGGCAGGGTATGGTGCAATAATATTAGCGGTCAACACTTTTATGTTGAAAACAACACTTTAGTGTTATTTAAAAACCTCTCACATATTTTAAAAGGAAATCTTGGTGTATTTGATTTTTTTGACGATGAACTATTTGTAATTAACAAAACTAATCGCAAAATAACTCGTATTAACTTAACTACTAAGCAAGAAACAAATACCGATTTATATGTTTATGGTTCAACATTAGGGTTACAAAAAAAGGACAAACTTTATTATTTAAACGGCAATTTACAAGTTGCCTCAATAACCAATACATTTAAAATTAATCAAATTGAAAGCAAACAATTAGCTACACGAAACAAAACAATTGTTGCGCATACAAAATTTTATAACATCTCACCAGATGAAATTTGGATATTAACCGCACCAACACATCGAAAAAGCAGTAAAATTTATAGCCTAAAAAACGGAAAAATTACAACATTACAATTACCAAAATCACTTAAAAACACTAGAATTGAAGATGTAATTAACCACAATGGCACAATATACTTTTCAACAGATACCGGCACTTACATCACCAAACTTGTAAATAACCACATTAGCATAACTAATACCATTTTGAGCGATTATTTTACCACAAAAACTATTATTGATAGTAATAACAACATTTGGATTTCAACACTAAGCTCGGGTGTATTTATAATACCTAACACCAATTTATTTACTATTAAAAATAACATTAACGTTACCGCTTTTAAAAAAATTAACGACTCAACATGTTTTATTGGCACTAAAAGTGGTGCTATATACCAATACCAAGCTAATCAACACACGCTTAAAAAACATGCCGCTAGCCAAAACTCAAGTATTTTAGGCTTAGAATATCAAAACAGCACCTCAACTTTATTTATTGGTAGCAACAACAATGTATTACGCTACAATCTAAAAAGCGGTACATCTAAAATTTTAGTGAATTTTGCTTTAGGAATAAAATCATTAGCACTGCTTAACAATAAATTAATTGCTAGTACTTCATCGTCAACACAAGTTATTGACATTCACAAAAAAAACACAGAACGTTCATATATAGAGCGCGAACGTGGGTTTAAATCTATATACTCACCGCTTACCAATGCTATATATATAAACAATAGTAACGGCATTAATGTATATGATGCCTCCTATAACTACGTCACCAGTTTAACCTATAATAACACAGCTATTTACTCAAGCAAATTAACACAAACTAGTGACAGCACAATTTGGACCGCACACTATAAAAACCCTGTTATTGGCTTTAAAAACAATAAATTACACACCGTAATTGACAAAAAAAAGGGGTTAGCGACACATCAAGTATACCATTTAATGGCAAGTGACTCCTTGCTTTGGATTGCCACAACCAAAGGCTTACAATTATACAACACCAACTCAAAACAACTAAAAACTTTAACCAAACAAGATGGGTTAATTACGTATGATATTAATAATATTGAAGTGTTAGACAATACAGTATTGCTGTCATCAAACGGTAATTTATATAGTTTTGACCAAACCAAAGTATTTAAAAAACGACAACCGCCACAACCTATTATAAATACTGTAATTATAAATAACAAACCTGTTACCAAAACAAATTATTACAAACTAAAGCAAGACAACTCTAACATACAATTTAAGTTTAACGCGCCTGGCTACCAAGCGCATAAATTTATTGAATTTCAATATAAGCTTGAAGGATTAGATCGCAAATGGGTAACTATTGATGCTAATAGCAACCTCATACAGTTTAAAACTTTACCTGCTGGCAATTTTAACTTTATACTTAGGGCCAAAAATAAAAATGATGTTAAATATGTTTACACCGTACCTATTAAAATTAAAGTTACTGCGTTGTTTTATAAAACTTGGTGGTTTTGGCTTATTGGGTCAAGTATATTAATTGGTATCATTATAGTTTACCAACAACGTAAAACCAAACAACTTAAAGCACAACAAAAGGCTAATCTAGAAAAAATACAGCTAAGCAATGATTTAGTCTTATCTCAATTAGAGGCATTACGTAGCCAAATGAATCCGCATTTTATATTTAATGCCTTAAATTCCATTCAGGATTATATCATTTTAAACGAGCAAAAACTTGCCCGTGAATTTTTGGTTAGTTTCTCAAAATTAATACGTTTATACCTTGAGCATAGCCAAAAGCATGAAGTTGTTCTAAACCAAGAACTCGAAGCCTTAAACCTATATTTAAAACTTGAAAAGCACCGCTTTGATGATAATTTTGAATACCATATTACGATAGATGAAAAAATAAACACTACCGATATAAAAGTGCCATCATTACTTATACAACCCTATGTTGAAAATGCCATTAAACATGGCTTATTGCATAAAAAAGACAATAAATTATTAACCATTACATTTAAATTAACAGCTAATGATAAAACCATGCAATGCGTTATTACTGACAATGGTATTGGTCGCGAAGCATCACAACAAATAAATGTCAAACGTGTTACGCACAACTCCTTTGCTTTATCTGCCAATCAAAAACGTATTGATTTATTAAACCAAACTAAAAACAACCTCATTGCATTACAAATACTAGATTTAAAAACAGATAACAATACCGCAGCAGGTACAAAAGTTATCCTAAACATAGGTATTTAATAACATATAATTTTACACAGCCCCATGAAACTAATTATTATTGACGACGAAATTAGAGCCCGACGCGTACTTACTGCAATATTAAAAAATAGCTGCCCCAATATTACCATCATACTCGAAGCCGATAACCTAATTGATGGCGTAAATCTTATAAAATCACACCAACCACAAATAGTACTTTTAGATATTGAAATGCCAAAGCACTCTGGGCTCGAAATTCTAGAGTTTTTTAATGATGAAACCATAAATTTTCAAATTATATTTACCACGGCTTATAACAAATATGCCATTGAGGCTTTTAAACTATCGGCTATTGATTATTTATTAAAACCTATTGACGAAAACGAGCTACAGCAAGCTATAAACAAAGCCAAAACAGCTATTGATAAGCTTAGTATACCTCATAAAATTGAAAATTTAAAAAAAGCATTTCACCAATTGGCATTAAACAAAATTGCTATTGATGTTCCCAAAGGGATAAAATTTGTATCGCACAACGACATCATTTATTTTGAAGCCGATGGCACCTATACCAAAGTATACTTAATTAATGGCGAAAGCGAGTTGATTTGTAAAACCTTAAAACATTTTTCAGACCAGCTTAACAACAACCCTTTATTTTATAAACCCCATCGCTCCTATTTAATAAACCTAAAATTTATGAAAGAAGTCATTAAAAAAGGTGGGCATCACATTATACTTACCAACGGCAATTTAATACCCATTGCACGCGAAAAAAAAGATGATTTTTTACAAATGATAAGCACTACATTTAGCTAAAAAAGTACATACAAGTTTTTTGCATAATTTACCCCATAGGCAGCCTTAAAAGCTGCCTATTTCTATTTATTTACAAAAAACTACCGTTCACTAAAAAAAACCAACAGCTCACTAAGTCAACCCGCTAAGCCATAGGGTTTATACCGATATTTGCTGCATAATACAATCAAAATACTTTTAATTACCTATGAAACATTTTAAAACAAATTTTAGACGCATTATCCTGCTAGCTATGACCATTATTGGTATTGTAGCCTGTAAAGACGATGACGCAGGCCCCGTAACCATTGCCTTTGATGATTTAACACAGTTTAGCATTGACGAAAACAGTAGCGGTGGTATTGATATTGGTAACATTATCACAACAGTTGAAAACAGCGACATCACTCCTGTTTTTGCCATTGTTAGCCAAACCCCTGCAGGTGCTATTAGCATTAGCGGTAGCAGCATTACTATTGCCGACCCTACGGTATTTGATTACGAAACTAACACCGAGATAACGGGCGAAATCTCAGCTACAATTAATGATATTGTAGAGGTTGCCCCTTTTAAAATTGCAATTAACGATGTTGATGATTCCCCAAAATTAATCATTAATGATTTAACACAATTTGATATTGACGAAAATAACGCTTTAAACACGGTTATTGGTAGCATTACGTTTACTACTGAGTTTACTACCGAAACCCCTACATTTACAATTGAAAGCCAAAGCGTTGCTAATGCCATTAGTATAGATGGTGCTGATATTGTTATTGCTGACGAAGCGGCTTTTGACTTTGAAACCAACACCGAAATTACAGGACAAATTACAGGCACAATTACAGGTGTTACCGAAACTGTAGATTTTACCATTACTATTAATGATGTTGATGACATGATACGCGTTAGTTTTGACACCGATTTTTCTGCTTTAAGTATTGACGAAAACAGCGCTAACGGCACCGTTATCACTGCTATTGACACAACTATTGAAAATTCGGACGAAACCCCTGTATTTGCTATCGAAAGTCAATCTGTTGCCAATGCAGTAGGTATTAACGGTAGCAACCTTGTGGTAAATGATGTTAATGCTTTTGATTTTGAAACTAACACACAAATTACAGGAGACATAAAAGTTACTGTTGAAGGTGTTACTGAAACTGTTGATTTCACCATTACCATTAATGACACCGACCAAGTGGCAACATTAACAACTATTGCAGTAACTGATATTACAAGTACAACTGCCAAAACAGGAGGTGTGATTACAGCCGATGGCGGCGCTGTGCTTACCGAGAGAGGAATTGTTTATGCGACAACACAAAACCCTACGGTGGATGACACGAAAATAATTAGCACTGAAACCACCGATACTTTTGCAATTGACATAACAGGGTTAAACCCAACTACTACGTATTATACAAGAGCTTTTGCTAGCAATAGCGAAGGGACAGCTTATGGCGATGAGATTACTTTTACTACTGATGTAGCTGGTGCAGCTTTTTATTTGGATTCCAATGGCGTTACTATAAAAGCTTTCGGCTGGGTACCTGTAGGGCACTCTGAAATGTTTAATGGCGTAACCTACACCCTTGTAGATTTAGCAACACTGAAAACCATGATTAGCAGTAATGATGACCTAACTACAGTAGTAACGTCTAGAATCACTAACATGGAACAATTATTTTATTTTTTAACTAACTTCAATCAAGATATAAGTAACTGGGATGTTTCAAACGTAACTAATATGAGTAACATGTTAGGTTATACTGATAATTTTAACCAAGATATAAGCAACTGGGATGTTTCAAACGTAACTGATATGTTTGGTATGTTTCGCCACGCTAAAAGTTTCAATCAAAATATTGGGGACTGGGATGTTTCTAATGTAACCAATATGCGATTTTTGTTCACATCCGCTACAAGTTTCAATCAAGATATAAGCAACTGGAATGTTTCAAATACAACCAATATGGAAGGTCTGTTTGCTGGTGCTACAAGTTTCAATCAAGATATTGGCAACTGGAATGTGTCTAATGTTACAAATATGGCAAGTATGTTTGATGGTGCTACAAGTTTCAATCAAGATATAAGCAACTGGGATGTTTCAAACGTAACCACTATGCTAGGTATGTTCAGAGAGATAGCGTACAATCAAGATATTAGCAACTGGGATGTTTCAAACGTAACTAACATGTCATATATGTTTTTTAATAATAGTGCAAATCAAGATATTGGCAACTGGGATGTTTCAAACGTAACCGACATGTCATATATGTTTTATGAAGCTTTTGCTTTCAATCAAGATATTGGAGGTTGGGATGTCTCAAAAGTAACAAACATGTCAAATATGTTTAAAGATGCTAGGGCTTTCAATCAAGATATTGGAGACTGGGATGTGGCTAACGTTACTAATATGTCAAGGTTGTTTTATTATGCGGAAGTTTTCAATCAAGATATTGGAGATTGGGATGTGGCTAACGTTACTAATATGAGGGAAATGTTTAATATTGCTGAGGAATTCAATCAAGATATTGGAGACTGGGATGTGGCTAACGTTACTAATATGGAGGGAATGTTTCAAACGGCGATTAATTTCAACCAAGATATTTCAAATTGGGATGTTTCAAACGCAACTAATATGTATGGTATGTTTTGGGGCAGTAGTATTTTCAACCAAGACCTTTCAAATTGGAGTGTTGGCAATGTAACTAGCTGTCGTAGATTTAGCTTAAACGCAAATAATTGGACATTGCCTGAACCAACTTTTACTAGTTGTAGCGCATTAAATAATTAACAAACAAAGTTTAACCATTCAAAAGGCAGCTCATAAGCTGCCTTTTGTTGTTTATATACCATAATTAACATTACGCTTAACGTTGTAAATACATCAAAAAAAAGGCTAAAACAACACTGCTTTTACGAGCGTATAATGGTTTAACTCAGCTCCTTTTTTTTGTTAAAAACCCTGCTATGGCACTTGTTAAATTAAAAATTTAAGTACCTAAAAATCCTCAGCCTTGCTAACCGATAATTAAATTTTAACCCATATAACGTTAATATAGCTTGAGTAGTAAGGTTTAACAGCAATATATAGCCTATTAAGGTAGGCTTTAACCTATTAAAACTAGCAATTGAGACATACGTGTTAATGATTGTAAATAAAAAAAGCTACCGTATTGGCAGCTTTTTTTATTATAGTTAAGTTGATAACTTACGTTTATAACACCTCTTCAAAATCGGCTAAAACAGGTTCTGTTACAAAAATAATATCGGTTTTAAACGTATCAATAATCACCCATATAATTTTAAAAATTTTGGTTTATTAATAGCGCGTTTATGATAAGCTTTCTAAAACAAGCTTAATTTCATTATATGAATATTTATCATCTAACTGT
>CALDUQ010000005.1 GCA_937924845.1 uncultured Flavobacteriaceae bacterium | reverse complement strand
CATTTTGCTAATATTGGCGTTGATGTTTTATTATTAGACATTGTACCTAGAGAACTAAACGACAAAGAAAAAGCAAAAGGCTTAACTTTAAATGACAAAATAGTCAAAAATCGTTTAGTCAACGATGCTTTAAAAGCGTCTTTAAAGTCTAAACCTTCACCTATTTATAATCAAAAATTTGCTAACAGAATTACTACTGGTAATCTTGAAGATGATATCGCAAAAGTTGCAGATGTAGATTGGATTATGGAAGTTGTGGTTGAACGATTAGATATTAAACAACAAGTGTTTGAAAAACTTGAACAATACAGAACACCTGGCACTTTAATTACATCAAACACCTCTGGAATACCTATTAAATTTATGAGCAAAGGTCGCTCTGAAGATTTTCAAAAACACTTCTGCGGCACACACTTTTTTAACCCAGCACGATACTTAAAATTATTCGAAATTATTCCAGGGCCTAATACATCTAATGAAGTTTTAGATTTCTTAAATAGCTATGGCGAGCAGTTTTTAGGAAAAACATCTGTAATCGCTAAAGATACACCTGCATTTATCGGCAATCGTATTGGTATTTTTAGCATACAAAGTTTATTTCATACGGTTAAAGAATTAGATCTAACTATCGAGGAAGTCGATAAATTGTCTGGTCCAGTAATTGGTCGTCCAAAATCGGCAACCTTTAGAACTGTTGATGTTGTTGGTTTAGATACTTTAGTACACGTTGCCAACGGAATTTATGACAACTGCAAAAACGACGAACGTTTAGAGTTGTTTAAACTACCAGATTTTATCACTACCATGATGGAAAACAAATGGTTGGGTAGCAAAACAAAACAAGGGTTTTATAAAAAAACAGTTTCTGCCGAAGGCAAAAAAGAAATTTTAAGTTTAGACTTAAACACACTAGAATACAGAGCAAAAAAACGAGCAAAATTTGCAACTCTAGAGCTTACAAAGTCAATTGACAATGTTGCAGACCGCTTTAAAGTTTTGGTTAGCGGAAAAGACAAAGCTGGTGAGTTTTATCGCAAAAGCTTTTCGGCATTATTTGCCTATGTATCTAATCGTATTCCTGAAATTACCGATGAACTTTACAAAATTGATGACGCCATGAAAGCTGGCTTTGGATGGCAGCATGGACCATTCCAAATTTGGGACGCAATAGGTGTTGAAAAAGGGATAGAACTAATGAAAGCCGAAGGCTTACAACCTGCCGATTGGGTTTATGATATGGTCGAATCTGGCAGTGATAGCTTCTACTCTATTAAAGATGGCGCAACATATTTTTATGATATTCCAAAGAAAGAACAAGAAAAAATCCCTGGACAAGATGCGTTTATCATCTTAGATAATATTAGAAATACTACTGAGGTATTTAAAAACTCAGGCGTTTCTGTTCAAGATTTAGGTGATGGTATTCTAAATGTAGAGTTCCGCTCTAAAATGAATACCATTGGAGGTGATGTTTTAGCAGGATTAAACAAAGCTATTGATATGGCCGAAAAAGATTTTGCAGGACTTATAGTTGGTAATCAAGGCCCTAATTTTTCAGTAGGCGCCAATATAGGCATGATTTTTATGATGGCCGCCGAGCAAGAATATGATGAGCTTAATGCTGCAATCAAATACTTTCAAGACACTATGATGCGTATGCGCTACTCTGCAATTCCAACCATTTCGGCAGCTCATGGTATGGCACTTGGTGGTGGTTGCGAATTATCATTACATGCCGATAAAGTTGTTGCTGCAGCAGAAACTTACATGGGACTTGTAGAGTTTGGTGTTGGTGTGATTCCTGGTGGTGGCGGCTCAAAAGAAATGGCTTTAAGAGCATCAGACTCCTTCAAAAAAGGTGACGTACAACTAAACACGTTACAAGAATACTTTTTAACAATTGGCATGGCAAAAGTATCAACGTCGGCCTATGAAGCATTTGATTTAGGATTAATGCAAAAAGGAAAAGATGTGGTTGTGGTTAATAAAGACCGGCAAATAGCAACGGCAAAAGCACATGCCAAATTAATGGCAGATGCTGGTTACACACAGCCTGTACGCCGTAAAGATGTAAAAGTATTAGGTAAGCAAGCATTAAGTATGTTTATGGTTGGTACAGATTCAATGCAAGCTAGCCATTACATTAGCGAGCACGATAAAAAAATTGCCAACAAGCTAGGTTACGTAATGGCTGGTGGCGATTTGTCAGAACCAACCTTAGTAACCGAACAATATTTATTGGATATAGAACGCGAAGCCTTTTTATCGCTTTGTACTGAACGCAAAACATTAGAAAGAATTCAGCATATGTTAACAAAAGGAAAACCGTTACGTAATTAGAATCAAGACTAAAAGATTCAAGATATATGTCTTGATTCTTGTTTCCATTAATCTTAAAGAAATAAAATGAAAACAGCATATATAGTAAAAGCATACAGAACCGCAGTTGGCAAAGCACCAAAAGGTGTATTTCGTTTTAAACGAACAGATGAATTAGCCGCAGAAACCATCAAATACATGATGAAAGCACTGCCAAATTTAGACCCTAAACGTATTGATGACGTTATTGTTGGTAACGCCATGCCCGAAGGCTCGCAAGGCTTAAACATGGCACGTTTAATCTCATTAATGGGATTAGAGGTCATTGATGTGCCTGGTGTAACAGTTAACCGTTTTTGCTCATCGGGAGTAGAAACTATTGGTATGGCAACGGCAAAAATTCAAGCTGGCATGGCCGACTGTATAATTGCAGGTGGCGCCGAAAGTATGAGTAGCGTACCAATGACAGGTTTTAAGCCCGAATTAAACTACGACGCCATTGTAAAAGCAGGGCACGAAGATTATTATTGGGGTATGGGAAATACGGCTGAAGCAGTTGCAAACCAGTTTAAAATTTCGCGCGAAGATCAAGATGAATTCGCATACAATTCGCACATGAAAGCCTTAAAAGCACAAGCCGAAAATCGTTTTCAAGATCAAATTGTGCCAATCGAAGTCGAACAAACGTATATTGATGCTAACGGAAAAAAGGCAACAAAATCATACACCGTTACTAAAGATGAAGGCCCTAGAAAAGGTACCAATAAAGAAGCCTTAGCTAAATTACGTGCAGTTTTCGCTCAAGGCGGAAGTGTAACCGCTGGTAACTCATCGCAAATGAGTGATGGCGCTGCCTTTGTAATGGTTATGAGTGAAGCAATGGTAAAAGAATTAAATCTTGAACCAGTAGCACGTATGGTAAACTACGCTGCAGCTGGTGTTGAACCACGCATTATGGGTATTGGCCCAGTAAAAGCCATTCCGAAGGCACTAAAACAAGCAGGCTTAAAGCAAAATGACCTATCGCTTATAGAATTAAATGAAGCCTTTGCCTCACAATCATTAGCTGTAATTCGCGAATTAAACTTAAATCCAGATATTATTAACGTAAATGGTGGCGCAATCGCGTTAGGTCACCCACTTGGCTGTACAGGCGCAAAATTATCAGTGCAATTATTTGACGAGATGCGTAAGCAAAATATGCAAGGTAAATATGGCGCAGTAACCATGTGTGTCGGAACAGGGCAAGGTGCCTGTGGGTTATTTGAATTTTTAAATTAGAACCAAGAAAAAAAAGAAGCTAGAACCAATAAACTCAGACTATGCACAATTTTAAGAAATTAAAAATTTGGACTGAAAGTATGGAACTAGTTACAGAATCCTATAAAATTACTAGAGACTTTCCAAAGTTTGAAACCTTTGGATTAATGAGCCAAATGAATAGATGTGCTGTTTCAATTCCTTCAAATATTTCGGAAGGCACAAGTAAAAGTACTAATAAACATTTCAGCAATTATTTAGAACATAGTTTAGGTTCTGCTTTTGAATGGGAAACACAATTAAATATAGCTTTTAGTCAAAACTATATTTTAGAAAAAACATTTAAAGAATTAGAAGACAAAATAAAACAAATACAAAAAATGATCTCGAGTTTTAAATCAGGACTTAAGTAGCCTTGATTCTTTATTCTTGCATCTATTAATCTTAAAAAATATGGCAACACAAGACAAACAATTATTAAGAGGCGGACAATTTCTTGTAAAAGAAACCAAATGTGAAGATGTTTTTACTCCCGAAGATTTTTCGGAAGAACAACGCATGATGAAAGACGCAGTAATGGAGTTTAATGATCGTGAAATTATCCCGAATAAACCGCGTTTCGAAGCTAAAGATTACGCTTTAACTGAATATTGTATGCGTAAGGCAGGTGAACTTGGTTTTCTTGGTGTTGCTGTTCCAGAAGCTTATGGCGGCTTAGGCATGGGCTTTGTATCTACCTGCTTAACCTGCGATTACATTTCATCTGGCACAGGCTCTTTTAGCACCGCTTTTGGCGCGCATACTGGTATTGGCACCATGCCAATTACTTTGTATGGCACAGAGGCTCAAAAACAAAAATACGTCCCAAAATTAGCTTCTGGCGAATGGTTTGGAGCGTATTGCCTTACGGAACCTGGTGCTGGCTCGGATGCTAATTCGGGTAAAACTACTGCCGAGCTATCTGCCGATGGTAAATCATACAAAATTAACGGGCAAAAAATGTGGATTTCAAACGCTGGGTTTTGCAGCGTGATGATTGTTTTTGCACGTATTGAAGATGACAAAAACATTACAGGTTTTATTGTAGAATATAACAGTGAAAATCCTAACGGAATTACCTTAGGTGAAGAAGAACATAAATTAGGTATTAGAGCAAGCTCAACACGTCAAGTATTTTTTAACGATACTGTTGTGCCAGTGGAAAACAGGTTGGCAGGTCGTGGCGAAGGTTTTAAACTTGCCATGAATGCGCTTAACGTTGGTCGAATAAAATTAGCCGCAGCTTGTTTAGACTCTCAACGTCGCATTTTAACTACTGGAGTGCAATATGCTAACGAAAGAAAACAGTTTAAAACACCAATATCAGATTTTGGTGCGATAAAAGTTAAACTAGCTAAAATGGCTACCGATGCCTATGCTGGCGAATCGGCAACGTATAGAGCTGCAAAAAATATTGAAGATCGTATCGCAATTCGTGAAGCTGAAGGTAACACACACCAAGAAGCAGAGCTAAAAGGTGTTGAGGAATATGCCATTGAATGTTCAATTTTAAAAGTAGCCGTATCTGAAGATGTTCAAAATTGTGCCGATGAAGGCATTCAAATTTTTGGCGGCATGGGCTTTTCGGAAGAAACCCCTATGGAAGCCGCTTGGCGCGATGCTCGTATAGCACGTATTTACGAGGGCACTAATGAAATTAACCGAATGCTTTCCGTAGGCATGCTTGTAAAAAAAGCAATGAAAGGTCATGTTGATTTATTAACACCTGCTCAAAAAGTACAGGAAGAGTTAATGGGTATACCGTCATTTGAAACACCCGATTATTCGGCGTTATTTTCTGAAGAAAAAGCCATGATTGCCAAACTTAAAAAAGTGTTTTTAATGGTGGCAGGTGCAGCGGTACAAAAGTTTGGAACTGAATTAGAAAATCACCAACAATTACTTATCGCAGCAGCAGACATTTTGATTGAAATATACATGGCAGAATCAGCTATTTTAAGAACCGAAAAAAATGCTAAACGCACTAGTGAAAAAGAACAAGCGGTGCAAATTGCTATGTCAAAATTATATTTATACAATGCAGTGAGTATTGTTGAAGGAAAAGGTAAAGAAAGTATCATTTCATTTGCCGAAGGCGATGAGCAACGTATGATGCTTATGGGCTTAAAACGCTACACCAAATACATCAACTACCCTGATATTGTTGATTTGCGTAACGAAATTGCCGAAAAAGTTAAAGCTGAAGGTAAATATTGTTTTTAATACTACAAATTCACCCTATAAATAAACGTATTTATAGGGTGAATTGTTTTTAAGCCTAATTTGTTTTAAAAGGTAATTTTAATGCTTTAGTAATGTATTTATACGTGTTGAAATACGCATTTTCTATAGTATTAGGTGTAAAAAATATAGTGTAAACTTCACCAAATTCATTTTTAAAAGTTGATTGTTTATGACCAGAGGTCATTACCTTTTGTAATTTTGGTAAAATTTGTTTTTGGTATTCATTAAATGACAAATTAGGATTGTTTTTGAAAACCTTATAATTATATTCGACAATAGTTTTTGTAGCATATGGCGTATAACTTAAACTATCGGTTGGCTTATCTGCTTTAATTTTTAAAATTTCGCTTGGGCTTAGCGATTGTATTTTGTTACCTTGATTGTCTAAATTTATCATATTCAAGTTTTCTAAAAAATTACTTTTATTTGATTTTGGCTCAAGGTTTAAAATCACCACCATATTATCTACTGTTTCAATTATTTTAAACCTTTGTTCGCCCAAACTAATAATCTGACCATTTTTAGTTACTTTTTTAAAAGGCACTTCATTGAGTAACACCATATTTAATTTTACAAAATTATCTTTTGAGATAAATTGTGAGGGCGATATATCGTAAAAACCTGCGGAAAAATGACATTCGGTATTATTTTGATTGTTAGTAGTTAAAAAACTTGAGTTTAAATCATTATTCGTTTTAAATTCTAATTGAGTTACCTGAGGGATAAGCTCAAAACTTACAATGACATCACGAATATTTATGTTGCCTAGAGGTTTCTCAAATTTAGACAAAAGCTTAAGTCCTTTTTTGCCAAAATGTGTTACCTCCTTAACATAAGAATTTTTACCCAATAAGGCCAGCCACTTTTCTGCATCTTCAGTACTATAAACTGTTTGTTCCCATGGTGCTAAATAATCAAGTACTGTTTTAGATAAATGCGACTTTGCTTTAAATATATTTGAATACTCTAAATACCAATATTCTATTAAATTATTTGCTTCTTTCGCTTCTATTACATTCATTTTTTGTGCTTTTATTTGACTTGTAATTAACAGTATAATTAGAGTAATAGCTTTCATGGTTAGTTTAAAATTTAGGAAAATGATTTAATTAAACGCTATAAATTTAAATATCAATTAGTTTTAAAAATTTTAATATTGTATTTCGCTGAATTTCGCCACATGCATTTGCAATATGCATTGCCTGGGTTTTAAAATTTAAAGTGAAAAAATTTTTGATTAAATAGTCCTTTTTATCAGACAAAAAAATACCCTTTAATTCTTTTTTATTGTAATAGAGGTTAGTGTCGTAGTTAACTCCAGCAGTTACAAATCCAAAAATGATTTGTGTAAGTGCGTTATAAGCCACATCAATTTGTGCGGTTTTTACCATTTCGGTCAATATTTGCAATTGAATCTCTGCAAAATTAATGTTAGTAAGATGTATATGACCAGTAATTAACGATTTCATATTATCTGATTTATTTTTATAAGTATCCTTTATGAAACTCCAATCTTCGTTATTAAAACATTTAACAATAGTTTCATCAATAATATCGCGAGCCCATTCTGCCCAATCCATAGAATCAGTACCGTCCGCTTCGTATTTTTTTAATTCGTTAAAAAAGGAATTTACTTTTGTACGCATCATTTATTAAGTACATTAATAGCGTTTTGCACAGCGACTATTAGGTTTAAATTTAATTTATAAAAAACGCCTTATAGTAATTGCTTTTACCTTAATTGCAAATCTTTTAGGTAGTTACAATAACTATTCCATACTGGAGAGTAATGGTCTTCAAGAAACCAATTTAGTCTTATTTTTGTTATGGTTTGATTGTTAAATCTTTCACCATACAAAGACATGCTTTGGTCACTTTGGTTTGATAGCCATGTCACGAATTGATTTTTAGAATTAAATTCTGCAATAATCAAATCTAAATTATAGCCATCATACACGGTGCTCAAAATAAACTTTTCTTTAAGATAAAACATCCCAATACCACAATAATCTTTGTGTGAAAAATATAAGCCATCATATTCCGAAGGCAAACTCATTAATTTTTCCACTACGGCACTTGCTATTGGCTCACCATAACGTTGAGTGTTTAAGTTATAAAAAATTTGTTGCTGTGTATTTGATAATTGGTCTAAGGTAATTTTAGGAATCAGTAATTTCAATTGTTTGATTTAAATTGTTACGCTACAAAGCGTAGTTAATATTTAGTATTTTTATTAGACTCAAAACGCAATTTTTGATAAGGCTAGTTGTATTTATTTTTAGCTTTTATTTTTATCACAAAGCATTGCTTACCATTATTTCGCTTATTTTAAGTTTTTGATTTGACTTTAGCTGCTCTATTAAATTTTCAAAATGTGTTGTTTTTAGACACCAAGAATTTTGAATTTCGATAATAATATTAGCATTAGCCATTTGTGGAAAAAGGTATGTGCCCGACATATGTTTATTTGGTGAAAACACACTTTTAATCCATCGTATTTTTCCTTCACTTTCTATCCAATCGGACATTTTGTTTGATGCTGCTGCTTTGAAATCCCTTTGGTTTTTTCTGTAAATCCTTTTGATGGTTGAATCCAAAAATTTTTTGCCATATTATTTTCGTACGTTATTTACCTATTAATATCAAATATTTCGCCCGTGTTATACATCAATTGTATTTGTTTATTTGAAATTCCATAAACAATATCCGAATAATTTTCGGGCTTATCAATTCTGTAAATTTTACTTATTTTATTAATTTCATATTCGTTAGGAGAAACGTACACGCTATCATTTGTAACGTTCACAACTTTTAGCGTAGAATAACCACCTGTTTTTATTTTAAACTCATAAACATCTCCAATTTGAGGCGCTTTAAGATACTCTAATTCTCGTTTTTTATCCTCTCCATTTGCATAAATACTAAAAACGATAAAAATCCCAATTAATACTAAACCTGAAAATTGCCATAATGGCCCTTTACTTTCTTTTTTTAAATTAAAACATGCTCTTTTTATTTGTTCAGGCATTTCTTTTGCCCAAAGAACCATACTGCAATGTTGGCATTGAGATATTCCTTTTTTGCCAATAGGAAATAGTGGTATCCAAAAAATATGAGCGTGCTTTCGAAAAACACTAATCGCTGTAGTGCCTTGAGATGCACAACTTGGACAAACTAGTGTTGGTGGTTGTTGAGTTTTTAAATGAACCGACTTAGTTCCGTAAATAATCATAAGTTTTATTTTTATATAAACTAATGTAATTACAAAACGTACTAAAAAACCAATAGATTTATTTTTCGTAGTTATCTATTTTTTATTTGTATGATTTTATAGCTTCTATGGGCTATTTTATTACAAACATTTACTTATTAATATTTAACTGCTCTTTTTATTAATTAATGAATTACGAAACACGTTGGAATTACCTTATCCTTATTTCTTTTACTAATGACGAAATAGGTATTGCATAAACCTTTTCGTCTTTAAGCAAAAAAATTATACTGTTAGTTTTACCAATTAATTTGCCCGATTTAATTTCGTTGTCTGCTAATTTTACTGAAATATCATTTTGATTAACAACTTTATCTTTTGCGAAACTCCCATAAAAATTTGCTGAAAAATACAAATAGGTAAAAAACACCACTACAAGAAGAACAGTTCTTTGCTGTTTAAACCACGATTTTTTATTTAAACCAAAATTTAGTATTGAGTAAAATTTCGGCCATTTATTTTTACAAAAAACATCTACTTTAACAAGTATAAAAAATATTAAAATTGACACTGTCGCAAAAAATAAAATATAAAAATCTGAAAAAGGAGCTATCAAAAAATCAAACACATCTGAGTAATCAAAAATATTTATTCCAAACTCTGAATATTTTTGATAATTAAAAAGCATACCAATTCCAAAGGCAATAATATATGCTCCTGTTACAATTGTTTGCAATTCTTTTATTATTAACTCGTAAGTATCTTTTATTAAACCTTCGTCTTTCATATCATGCTATTCTATCTATTAGTTGTGGTTGTTGTTAAATTGTTACTAAATAACTTGTGCTAATTTCAATCAATTTTGAAGAATTACGGTAATCCTTTGCTTAAAAAATAATTAAAACGTTGTTCTATAACCTTATTTTGATTCGAAATTAACATCGACTATAAAACAAATTTCATCAAATTATATCATGACTATTTGTTGCGTTAAGTTATTGAATTTGGACATTTTTCAATATTAAACCTAACAAAAACTCGGGCATGGTGTCGTAGCTGACGTTAATTAACTATGCATTATACCCATTGGTGGCGGTAGTTTTATTTAACAATTATGATATTCAGGTGCTATCTTAACTTCAAGTCCTGTTAACTTATTGAGTTTTTCTTTATAGTAGTCAAAAACCTTGCATTCTCCACTTAAGACTGCGTGACTCATAGAGTTACCCACAAAGTTAACCATAAGGTAAGCACCTCCTGATCCTTTAGCAGGAAGTATATTTTGTATTGTGAATTGTTTTATTTCATTTTTCTCGAAAATTTGACAATATGTTTGATCTGCAAAACCAATTTTTGAATTTTTATCATCTATCCAAACGATTGGCTTATCCGAGTTTAGTATATCAGGTCTTCGTTTAACTCTCATATTCCTTTTGTAATCACTTGATATTGCTATTTTAATTGGTAGCTCTAAAAATGATGTGATTTCAATGTTTGATTGGTAATTGCCATCAACTAATAGCTTAGGATATTCTCTTTGATTTTTTACTGAAAATGAAGTGTACCCTCTATCAAATTTCCAATCACTATCATATGTATAAACTAATGAAATTAACATATCATTAGCTTTAAATGATATACTATTTTGATCTTTTCTTTCATATCCAAAAAATTGATTTTCTTTTGGGAAATCTCTGCACAATAGTTTTTTAATTTCATAGTAACTCTTGTCAGAATTTGTCGAATCAAAACAATGGCTATAAAAATGTAAGACAGGAACATCTGTTCGACTATTATCAAAGTATGAACTAAAGTCTTCAATTATAAGACTTCCTATTCGTATAGGATATTTAAACTTGGATATTTTTTGACCATATGGAGATTCCTCAAAAATGACATTTAGATTTTTCTTTAGTTCGTCATATGTTGTGTCCCAATTAATGAAATCTTTTGTAGGTGAAAGTATTTCAAAGCCTAACTCATAATCAGTATTTGAAGTCTCAAGTGGTTTAAAGTTTGCAGGGTGCCGTTTTCTCCAAACTTCTTTCTTAGTCTGAACTTGAGAGTTTACGTTGTCAAAAAAAGCTTTATCATCAAAACCAAGTCGTTCGGATAAATTGCAATATACTTGGCTAAAACCAGAAAAATTTGTTGGGAGATAGTTTTGATGGAAATCAAAAAGAAATAATAGAGATTCTTTATTACTGTTTATTATTATATATGCATATTGAAGATCGTCAATATTAACTCTACAACTATGCATGTTATGTTGCCCAGTACAAATAATTTCGTTATTGATGATTTCAATTTTACCGTCAGAACTTTCCTTAGGAAATCTGTTTATCTTTAATTCAGCCTTTGAAAAAATTCTTTTTAAGAAACTCATAGTTTACATCTATTACCGCCAACGGGCTTGTTTATAATTTCGTTGCATGTTTTGGTATTAAATTAGCAAATATAATAGCCGAATAGATAGTCTACGAGGAATTTCGTAAGTAATATAAAACCAGCAATTAATTTTATACGGTGTTGTGTGTCGTTTTTATATCCAATCATTTTTGAAAATTAAGATAGGCTCATCTTCTTCAATCTCATAATCTTTGTTAGTCAATTTATCTAGCAGTAAAGTACTAAATTCAAGAAAAGAATTTGCTAAAACAATATTATCTTCTTGATAATCTATTCCAGGGAATAGTTGAAAAACTTGTCCATAGACACCGTTTTTCCCTGGGTTTAAATCTATTATTAAATAACTTGTACTTTCGCTAGCAATTGGGAGCCAATTTTTGTCCCAAATTTTTGGCTGTATTTTATTCTCTGTAATCCAATCTATATTTTCTTCATTTCCCCATAATTCATTTTGCATTTTTATTAAATCAATCATTTCATTCACAGGTATGAAAGAATAATAATTGAATGGTTGAATTTCAAAATTATTGTGTGATTGTCCATTAAAAACTTTTAAAAATTGAATAAACTCTATTGGAATTTTTTTTTCAAAGAATGATTTCAGTAAGTTTATTTCTGATTCGTTTGCAGGTTTATTAAATGATTGTCCTGATTTTGTGTCAATCGAGTATATTTCTGTTTGTATTTTATTCCAAATTTGGTTCATTCAGTTCGTATTTCTCAAATTACACACAACTTATTTACACCCCCACAAAATACAAAATCTTGCGCTTTGTTTTAATAAAAAATCCCACCTCACTTCTTCAATTTCGTAATCCAATTCGGAACCACGATAGCACCAATTAATTAATATAGATAATCTCTAGAAGATTGAGGTTAAGGTGTTGTATGATACGATTGGGAATAATATTCTTTACATAAACAGCTCCGTGAAGGGTAGGGCAGAAGCCTAATGTTATAAAAAATGAATTTTTGTTTGGCCAGTAATTTATATTGGTTGAAAACTATAGAAGAGTTCTGAGGAGTAGTTAGGATTTTATGGAGTATTTACTTGGCAGTTCGTTCTTGTTTACTAATTTTATCGTCTTTTTTAAATAAAGCTGGTTGGTGTTTTGACTAAGGTTAATGACGGATTACTAAATCCGCCATTAACTATAGGTATTATTAAAAGTTCTTGCTTTTAACGAATTTGACCTCGCAATAAACCTGAAGCAACTTGGCTAGAGTGAATATTCACATATAGCGTATCATTGTTTATTTTGGTAAGGTTATCAGCAGTTAGCGTAAGATTTTTAGTTACATCCAACTGGGCATTATCTGTTATCTCCAGATTTAGAAGAACTCCACCATTAACTGTTGAGTTTCCTTCATGAATATGACCAGCCGTAATAGTATCAGTATTATCTAAGTCATTAACAATAGCTTTGTAGTACATTTTTGTTCCTACCAATCTGAAATAAGCAACGCCTGTTTCATTTCTTCCTGTTACCATAGGAATTTCATTATCAGGAGATAGAGCCACATTATAAGCATTATCTATGATTTGGTCAATCTGTCCTCGAACCAAGCCCGATGGACTTTCAGCAGAATGAACATTAACATATACATCACTACCTTGTAACGTTGAAATTTCAGAAGCATTTAATGTGATAGTTCCTGTAGCGGTATTTCCTGAAAAAAGATTATCAGTACCATCAACTAGAGTTATCACGGCTCCACCTGTTGAAACGACATCTCCTGTATGAACATGAGCTACCGTCAATGTATCAGTGCTAGATAGATTGTTTATTGTAATTGTAAAATCCAATGTGTTATCATCATACAAACTCAATAGTACATTACCTGTTTCATTTCTGTCAGTGACCATTGGAATTGAGTTAGAATTATCTAACGCAATATCAAAAGATTTAACAAGTGTTTTGGTTTGTGAATCACCATCACCATCATTGTCGTCATCATTATTACAACTGATTGCTAACACTGCACAAAAACTAAGCATTAAAAATAAATACTTTTTTAACATAATTAAAGATTAAAGGATTGTTATCTACTCCTTATTTATAGTCTTTTTTCGATATATTCAGACTTCATTTCTAGTTACCGAAAACGGATTGGTTATAATTATGTTGTGTGTATCAGGAATTAAATTAGGAAATAAAAAGGGAATAGAAAATGTACTACAGTTTTTGTAAGTAATACAAGGGTCTAGTGTATAAGTATTAGCTGGTTTCTACTCACTAACCTTTCAGTTTTGTATGGACCTTGATTATATATTTGTACTTTCATTTTTATCACTCAAGCCGCTATTACGAATAAAAATTGTTATGTATGGTTTTTCATATTCCACCATTTTCAGTTCTTTCGTAATTTAGACGTCCATTTTTAAATTTAAAAATGACTCGTGTCCAATCGCTCAAACTTAAAAATAAGAGATGTTTTCTTTTTAATTCCGCAAAATATGGAATCAGCGTTATATTAAATTGTCCATCTTTTATAGTCAGAGGAGCAATTTTTACATATCTTAATTCACCTTTATTTTCTCTAAATATTTTCTTTCTATTTCCTAATCCGATTTTTTGAATTTGATATCCGCTTATCGAATCAGGTATTTTAGATAAGTAATCTTGGTATTCAATAAATATTGTTTTTGGTTGCTTTATTTGCGAGTATTTGTTGTAAAACGAATCAATTTCCACTATATATTTTTCAATTGAAGTCAAGTACAAAGAATCTGTTTCCGACATTTTAAATAATTCCGAATTCTGATTTTTATTCTGTCCGAATGAACCGATTGAAATAAAAAGAAATAAAAATATGGTTAGAAATCTGTTCATTTAAATTACTCACAACGGTCTCGGCTATGAGTAGTTGCGTGGGTTTGCACTTAACTTTGCAAGTACACACCAAACTGAAAATCCGTGAAGATTTTCAGAAGTAAGCGAGAACAAGCAATTACTTATAGCCATTGTTGTGGGCAGTTTTTTTTAATAATTATACATATCTAATTCATCAAAGTCTTTTATTTCAGACAGTTTGATTAGATTTTCTATTTTAATTTTATTCCAAGTTTCCTTAAATGTTTCATCTCCACCTTCCGCATTTTCATTGGTATTCTCTTTGATTAATTTCTTTTTTGTCAAGAAGTTAATACTTGTTTCCGTGTTTACTACTGGACCACGATTACTACTTGAATCATATCCAATTAATTCAAAATTCGAGTTTTGAAATCGGAAAGTAAATTCCCAATATCCATATCTTCCGTGTCCATAATGGATGTATAGTTTTTCGTTTTTAATCTCAATCCATAAATCAGGCGGAAAGTAAACTCCACCATCTTCATTTTCAGACGAAAAGCAATTGTAATTTTTATCAGCAATTTGATAACCTTTCCCTTTTTTGAATAAAACAATAATT
>CALDUQ010000004.1 GCA_937924845.1 uncultured Flavobacteriaceae bacterium | reverse complement strand
TAACGAAATAGGCTTTGACACCTATCAAAAAATATTAAAAGAAGCGATAGACGAGCTTAAAGAAGATGAATTTAAAGACTTATATCCCGAAGATATAGAAAATAAAGAATATGTAAAAGATATCACTATTGATACCGACTTTGAATTACTATTTCCAGATGATTACATCAACAACATATCCGAACGTTTAAATTTATACACCGAGCTTAACACCTTAAAAACCGAAGCACAACTCAAAGTATTTGAAGCCAAATTAATCGATCGCTTTGGCGGATTACCAACACAGGTAATTGACCTGCTAAACAGCATGCGCATTAAATGGATTTGCACTAAAATAGGCCTCGAAAAAGTAGTTTTAAAACAAGGTAAGTTAATTGGGTACTTTGTATACAACCAACAAAGTGCCTATTACCAAAGTCCTACTTTTGGAAAAGTCATACAATTTGTACAACATAATCCCAATATTTGTAAAATGAAAGAAAAACAAACCCGAAATGGCTTGCGATTATTGTTTACTTTTGATAATGTAAAAACTATTTATAGTGCCTTACAAAAAATTGAAAAAGTTTTAGCCTAATTTTTAATTACATACCAATTTAATACACATTTTAAAATGAAAGAAAGATTATTAATTTTTATACTTACGCTTCCGTTTTTAACTTTAGCACAACATACCATAACAGGAAAGTTTTTACCAGCAAAAAATTTTGAAAACATTATTCTTTATAAAATAGAATTAAACAAATCAAATTACATTGCGCATTCAAAATTAGATTCGTTAGGCAATTTTGAAATTAAATTAGATGCTTCCGCTAAAAAAGGCATTTATAGGATTACCTATTCTGTACCTCAAAATGAATGTCAATTTCAAGTTATCTATAACGGTAAAGAAAATATTGTGGTAAATTATAACGACAAATCAGGTGTTAACTTTATCAAATCTAAAGAAAACACATTATTACAGTCTTATTCTAATCAAGCCTCAAAATTAAAGAATGAAATCGAAAACTTATACACTACAACACCTCATGATAAAGAAGTAATACAAAATAAATTTAAGAAATTACGTATTTTACAGGGGCAATATGAGGCCAACTCTACAGGTTATATTGCGCATAATTTTATAAAAGCAAGCCGCACTTATATTCCAAAAAACTATGAAGATTATAACACCTACACTGCTAATTTAAAATCTCACTTTTTTGATCATATTGATTTCAACAACATTTACCTACAAACATCAGATTTACTTAATGCTTATACGGCTAATTATGTTTTAAAAAACGTTGATTCTCAAAAAAATCAAAATCATAGTTACCAACAAAATATTGATGTTTTAACATCCAAAATTGCTGCTTCATCACTTCAAAATCAGCGTAATATTTTATCAAACATTATGAGAAGCTTAGCTAGAGAAAAAGCTGAATCTTCAGCCTCATACTTAGCAGAAACATATTTACTTAATATTAGCAAAAAAACTAACGATAAGCAATTAACAAAAGCGCTAAATGATTACTTAAAGCTTGCTATTGGCAAAAAAGCACCAAACTTTAATATTGATAAGGTAGCTAACACAAGTAACACTCTTTACAACCTTAAAGGCGCTAAACGCTATATTGTTTTATTTTGGAGCAGCACTTGCAGCCACTGTTTAAAAGAACTACCTTTATTAAACGACTACTTAAACACGCTTAATGACAATGAATTTAAAGTAGTAGCGATTGGACTTGAAAAAGAGGCTGCCAATTGGACTGAAGAAATTAAGAAATATCCAAAATTCACACATGTATTTGGCGACAACAAATGGGATAACAAAGTTGCTGCCGATTATGCTGTAAGGTCAACCCCAAGTTATTATGTACTTGACAAAAACAAAAACATTATTTCAAAGCCTTACGGATTACCGCAACTAAAAGAGTTTTACGAGGCCAACAAATAACCGTTGTTTTTAAAAATAATAAAAAGCGTCTTCAATATGTTCAATCGTAAATGAAGGCGCTTTTTTTATAATTGCTATAATGTCAAACCTTACTTCTACATCCATATCATAGGTTTCAATATAAGCATTTACCGCCTTAACTAGGTTTAGAATTTGTTTGGGTTTTACAAAATCTTGCGGATTTCCAAATACATTTGTTGATCTTGTTTTAACTTCTACCACTGCCAAAATATCATTTTTTTTAGCAATAATATCTATTTCTGCTTTCTGGTACCTGTAATTTTGCTCTAAAATTTCGTAGCCCTTTTTCAATAAATAAGTAACAGCTAAGTCCTCTCCTTTTTTACCTAATTCATTATGCCTAGCCATTTGCTTTAATTTTATTCTTTAAAAACTAAAGACGTAGTGGTGGCCTTAACATCAAGTTCAACCATTCTGCCCAAAATTAAAGCTCTGTTATCTTTTTCATGCCCTGCAGGAAAATTAAACGCTACAGGGAAATTATATTCTGCTAAAGCATCTAAAATTAATTGCTCAATTGAGCTACCCCAAGGTGTTGTGTTTTTTTTCATTTTGGTCATATCACCAACAATAACAGCTTTACAGTTTTTAAAATAACCAGCACGTTTTAAACTTTGTAGCATTCTATCAACATGATATTTATACTCTCCAATCTCTTCAATAAATAAAATTTTACCAGACGTATCAATACTTGTTGACGAGCCTAACATGGTATGTAATATTGTTAAATTACCCCCAACCAAAACGCCCTTAGCCACACCTATTTTATTATAAGGTGAACCTTTAATGGTATACGATAGTGGCGCACCAAAAAGAGCGCTTTTAAACGTTTGGATAGTGTGTTTTATATCGTCCAAATTTTTTGTTAAGCTTACCCCCATCATGGCGTGTAATGATTGTACTCCAATTGTATGTATTTGATTATGTAAGGCCGTTACATCAGAAAAACCAATAACCCATTTGGGATGTTTTTTAAATGCTGTATAATCTAACTTATCTAAAATTCTAACGGCACCATAACCTCCACGGGCGCACCAAATAGCTTTAATTTTAGGGTCATCTAATGCTTTTTGAAAATCTTCACAACGTTCTTCATCTGCACCTGCAAAATGACGCGCTTGGGCAAACACATGTTTACCCACAACAACATTAAGCCCCCAATTTTTTAACAAATTGGTAGCACGAAGTATCTCCTCATCTCGTTGTTTTAAAATGCCCGATGTTGCTACAATAGCAACGGTATCTCCTTTTACTAAATAAGCAGGTTGTATTAAAGATTGCTGCATTGACTTGGTTTTAAAATCAGTATTAGACTGTGAATACACAGATAAAAAATAAACAAAACATAAAGCACTTAAAATTGACTTTAACCTCATAAATTGACTTTTTGTAAAAGTACATTTTTTTTCAATAAGGGTTCTAAAATGTGTATTTTTACCGATTATTTACAACTATTTTTCAATACTTTAATTTATGACTAATCAAAATCGTTTTACCATTACCGCTGCATTACCCTATACTAATGGCCCTATACACATTGGGCACTTAGCCGGTGTGTATGTACCTGCCGATATTTACGCAAGATATTTACGCCTTCAAGGTCATGATGTTGCCTTTATTTGTGGTAGCGATGAGCATGGGGTCCCCATTACAATTAAAGCAAAAAAAGAAGGTGTAAGCCCTCAAGATATAGTTGATAAATACCACGAAATTATAAAACAATCGTTTAAAGATTTTGGAATTTCGTTAGATAATTATTCTCGTACTTCTTCCAAAATACATCACGAAACAGCCTCTGAATTTTTTAAAACTTTACACCAAAAAGGTGAATTTAAAGAAGAGGTGACCCAGCAGTTATTTGACAAAGAAGCCAATCAGTTTTTAGCCGACAGGTTTGTGGTGGGCACTTGCCCAAAATGTGGTAATGAAGAGAGTTATGGTGACCAATGCGAAAGCTGTGGCACAAGTCATAATGCTACCGATTTAATCAACCCAAAATCGGCTATAACAGGCGCAACACCAACTTTAAAAGAAACCAAACATTGGTTTTTACCATTAGATAAACACGAAGCATTTTTAAAAGAATGGATTTTAGAAGGTCATAAAAAAGACTGGAAACCCAACGTATACGGTCAAGTTAAATCTTGGATTGATGATGGTTTACGACCAAGAGCTGTAACACGCGATTTAGACTGGGGCATACCTGTACCCGTTGAAGGTGCCGACGAAAAAGTACTTTACGTTTGGTTTGATGCTCCGATAGGATATATTTCGGCAACTAAAGAGTGGGCGCAAGTACAAGGAAAAGACTGGGAACCTTACTGGAAAGACAAAAACACAAATTTAATTCACTTTATAGGTAAAGATAACATTGTATTTCACTGTATTATTTTTCCTGCTATGCTAAAAGCAGAAGGCAGTTATATTTTACCAAAAAACGTACCAGCCAATGAGTTTTTAAATCTTGAAGGCCATAAACTTTCTACCTCAAAAAACTGGGCCGTATGGCTGCATGAGTATTTAGAAGATTTTCCAAATAAACAAGATGTACTTCGGTATTGCTTAACCGCAAATGCTCCCGAAACCAAAGACAATGATTTTACTTGGAAAGATTTTCAAGCCAGAAACAACAACGAACTTGTTGCAATTTTCGGCAACTTTATAAACCGAGTGGTGGTATTAACCAACAAATATTACAATGGCGTAATCCCAACACCAAATGAGTTTAGCGCAGTTGACACCGAAACCTTAACCACCTTAAAAGCTTACCCTAAAGTGATTGCCAGCTCGATAGAACGTTACCGTTTTAGAGAAGCCCTAGTTGAACTGATGAATGTAGCACGATTAGGCAACAAGTACCTTGCCGACGAAGAACCATGGAAAGTGATTAAACAAGATGAAGAGCGTGTAAAAACTATTATGTATGTCGCACTACAAATTGCATCGGCATTAGCCACACTTAGCGAACCATTTTTACCATTTACGTCAAGTAAACTTAACACGATACTTAATGTCGAAACTCCAAACACTTGGGCTTCAATTTCAGAAAAAGACGTTTTAATACCTTCACAACATACCATTGGTAAAGCAGAGTTGTTATTTAGTAAAATTGAAGATGCCGACATACAAATACAGCTAGACAAATTACAGGCTAGTAAAAAAGCTAATGAAATTGCTAACCAAAAAGTAGACCCTCAAAAAGAAGAAATTACTTTTAATGATTTTACAAAGTTAGACTTACGAGTGGGTACCATTTTGGAAGCCGAAAAAATGCCAAAAACCAAAAAACTACTAAAACTAAAAGTTGACACGGGTATTGACACACGTACTATTGTATCTGGCATTGCAGAAAGTTTTTCGGCAGAAGAAGTTATCGGTAAGCAAGTGACTGTTCTCGTTAATTTAGCACCAAGAGCACTTCGAGGGGTAGAAAGCCAGGGCATGATTTTAATGACCGAAGACGAAACAGGAAAACTTGTATTTGTTAAGCCAGACATTAAAGCTACTAACGGGCTTACTATTGGCTAAACTTTTTTTTTGACATAAAAAACAAACCTGTTTAGTTTATTACTAAACAGGTTTTTACTTAAAATTCATGATCAATTACATCCTATCAAACACCAAACTTCCTAAAAAAGGTATCGAAAATACAATTGAGTTGCTAAATCAAGATTGCACCATTCCATTTATATCTCGATATCGAAAAGAAAAAACAGGAAATCTTGACGAAGTCCAAATTGGAGACATTGTAAAATTTAAAACGCTTTTTGAAACCCTAGAAAAACGAAAACTTAGCATTTTAAAAACGCTTGAAGACGACGCCATTTTAACCGACGATTTACGGCATAAAATAAATAACACCCTAGACATTACAAGTCTTGAAGACCTGTATTTACCATATAAGAAAAAACGAAAAACAAAAGCCGAAACCGCTCGTAAAAACGGACTAGAACCCCTAGCCAAAATCATCATGACACAAAACGCTAACGATATTGATGCGGTGGCTTATAAATACATTAATTATGCCGTAGAAACGGAAGACAAAGCCCTTGAAGGCGCGCGACACATTATTGCCGAATGGATTAATGAACGTAGCGATATTAGAACCGCGATAAGACAACAACTAGAGCGTTTTGCCCTTATAACCACCAAAGTAATTTCGTCTAAAAAAGATGATGAAAAAGCACAAAAGTTTAAAAATTATTTTGAGTGGAACGAAGCTCTAAATCGTTGCCCTTCGCACCGATTATTAGCCATTTTAAGAGCCGAACATGAAGGCTTCATTCGAGTTAAAATTGATTTAGATCACGATCACGCTTTGTCTAAAATTGAGCGTAAACTCATCAAATCAAACAACCAATGCGCCACGCAAATAGAAATAGCTATTGCTGATGCGTACAAACGTTTATTATTACCCTCTTTATCAAACGAAATTTTACAGCGTGCTAAAGAAAAAGCCGATGATGCCGCTATCGATGTGTTTTCAAAAAACTTAAAACAACTTTTACTTGGTTCGCCATTAGGCGAAAAAAGAATCCTTGCCATCGACCCAGGTTTTAGAACCGGCTGCAAAGTAGTTTGCCTAGACAAAAAAGGCGATTTAAAACAAAACGAAACCATCTATCCGCATGCACCGCAAAACAATTCGGCTACAGCCATAAATACTATTAAAACACTAGTAAATAATTATAATATTGAAGCTATTGCCATAGGAAATGGAACTGCATCACGCGAAACCGAGCAGCTTGTTAAAGCTATCGATTTTAAAACCGATATTGAAATTTTTGTAGTAAGCGAAGCAGGCGCAAGTATTTATTCGGCTTCCAAAATTGCCCGAGATGAATTTCCTGATAAAGATGTCACCGTGAGAGGTGCCGTATCTATTGGCCGTAGGCTTGCCGATCCACTTGCCGAGCTCGTAAAAATTGATGCCAAATCAATAGGCGTTGGCCAATACCAACACGATGTTGACCAAAATAAATTAAAATTAAGCTTAGATACTACGGTTGAGAGTTGTGTAAATGCTGTTGGTGTAAATATTAATACTGCAAGCAAATCGTTGCTTAGTTATGTTTCGGGTATCGGACAAAAACTTGCCGAAAATATTATAAACTACAGAAGCGAAAACGGTGCTTTTAAAAGCAGAACAGACATTAAAAACGTACCACGATTAGGCCATAAAGCCTTTGAGCAAAGTGCAGCTTTTTTACGTGTTAAAGATGCTAAAAATCCTTTAGATAACTCGGCTGTACATCCAGAGAGTTATTCCATTGTCAAACAAATGGCTAAAGATTTAAACAAAAACATCAAAGATTTAATAGGAAATACGCAACTATTATCACAAATAAACCTACAGCACTACTGTACAGACACCATTGGTTTACCTACGCTTAATGATATTATTAAAGAACTAGAAAAACCAGGGCTAGATATCAGGTCAAAAGCCAAAGCTTTTGCCTTTGACCCTAATATAAAAAGTATTGACGATTTAAGAGAAGGGCAAATACTACCTGGTATTGTTAACAATATTACTGCCTTTGGGTGTTTTGTTGATGTAGGCATTAAAGAAAGTGGTTTAATTCATATTTCAAACCTCTCTAATACGTTTGTAAAAGATGTTAATGACTTTATCAATTTACATCAGCAAGTTATGGTACAAGTCCTTGAAGTTGACACCAACCGAAAACGTATCCAACTTAAGTTAACTAAAACTGATAATTAAATCTATTTGATAACACTAAGTACTTTAACAAAAAAAGAGGCTCTTATTACAGCCTCTTTTTTTTGTTAAAAACAATTACAATATTTTAATATTACAATTTGTTTATTGATTTACCAACCTCTAACATTATAATTTACTGTGCGAGGTTGATTTTTACCATATGCTACGCCAACATCCCTGGCGGCTTTAATATATGATTTTTCAAGATCTAAAACCTTTAATTGGTAATTCCAATCTCTATCACTTAATTCGTTTACTCTCTTAGAAATTTTTGAATGCAATGATTTAACATCATTATAGCAGGAACCTTGCGGCTCTATTTCAACTAAAATAGCTCCAGCCTCTTTTGCCGCTTCAATATTTTGATTGGCATTCCATATGGCATAAGCATTTGCTAATTTAATCTTACAATCTCTATTAATAACTTTAAGATACAGTTTATTAATTTTAGATTTTACTTTATTAAAACATGTGCTTTCTTCAGGAATATTTGTCAAGATAACTAAAGCGTCTTCAAGTTGATTTTGAGATTCTAATAGCGCTGATTTTTCAATAAAACTAGAGCAATTAGAATTATAATAAGATAAAATTTTCTCTTTCCCTCTTTCAATAAATTCTAAAACAGCGGGATTTTTTGGTGACAATCTTTTGATTGCCGATATATAAGCTTTCGTCTCATTATTACCAACACCTTTTAATTCAATAGATTCGCTAGCAAATAACGTGCCCGAAATTCCATCACCAATATGCAGCATAACATCTAAAACCAACACTGTTTTTGCAGGTGCTGTAGGTGTTATATCCTTACTTAACACACTAACATTTGGCACTAATACAAACCTTGATTGATAAGGATTTTCACTAATACCGTTTTTTACAATAAGTTGTCCCAGTTTATTAACTAATAGTTTTTTTGCAGAAGCTGGAATATACTCTGTATGATTTGGCATGTACGTTGCTAAAGAAAGTCCTGCATTATTAGTTTCTTGAGCAAACATAGGTGCCGCTATAAATACTAATATATATATAATTTTTTTCATCACTTAATATTTTATTTACCGCCCAATATTATTGTTGCTCTTCCTAAACCTTTCATTACAACTTTATTTGGTATTTCAAAAGGAACATTTTTTAATTTTTTGCTTAATTTTCTAACAAATCGTCTTGCGTCTATAGCTCTACCTTTTTCATTAAAAAGAGGAATTCTTACTTGCTCAAACAAAGCCATATCTGCAGTCATATCAGTAGTGTTAAATCTACCTTTAACTGTATTATCTGCTAGCCAATCTTCTATAACAATCCCTAATTCTTCATCTTCAAATTCAGACTCTAAATCTCCGTCCCAATCATCCCATTTTTGGATTCTTACAATTATTTCACGGCCATTTTCAAACATATCATCAAAATGAGTTTGTAAGGTTGAAGTAAAATTATCCATGTGAGATAACACAGCTTCTTCTAATAAAACTGGTATTTCTGCAGAAAAAGATGGTGCTCCTGTACCCGAGGCTGATGCCACCTGTTTATCGGTATAAGCATCTAAACCTTGTAAATTAAATGTGATAGATTTTTTAGGACCTGTTTTATTTAATGTTAATGTTAATTGTAAAATAATATCTGCTTTTGCTATAGCTTTTAATTGATCTATTGGACTTTCACTAACACCTGCGCCAGTATCTTTAGAGCCTCGCATTGCATTTTCGGCGGCATTAGATTCTAATGTTTTAATTGCCGATTCCATGTTTTTTAGAGGAAATCCTCTATCGGCCATTAATTGATTTATTTTACTAATTACCAACAAAAGGTAAGTACTTTCTTGAAAAGCTCTTTTATAATCAGGTACTTTTACTATACTCCCCTGATTTTCGTAAGTTTTCATCCATCCGTTTTGATTGCAAAGCACATCACTCGGCACTACCATTAATGTTGGTTTTTTTGCTTGAGCAGAAACTGAATTTACAATTCCGCTTAACAGCACTAATATTGTTATAACTATATTTTTCATTTTATTATTTTTTTTTAAAATCCAGACGCTAATCCTTTGATGATTCCGTCCTGTTCAAGTGTTTTTCTAAGCTCGTCTTTATTTACAGAGATTACAATCCCTATTTTGTACATTTTTTTACTTACTTTTAATCGATCTCCTGCGGCAATTGCACCATCATTAGACGCCGTAACAAATTTCATATACTTGCCACCTTCACCAAAAAATGTTTTAAAATAACTGGATTGTTCACTTTCTAGATTAGAGTTTCTAGCTAACGGTTTTTGTGATTTACAGCCTTGTTTACCTGCTGCAAAACCTTTAAATATAACTCCGTGTACGGCATTTCTTTTAGCTTTTTCGATAGCCAATTGTGGTTTTTTAGAATATGACCAAACTTTAACTAAGTACGTTCCTTGTTTTCCTGTACTCATACAATCTAGCTCATAACGCCATTCATGTGCATCTTTAGTTTTTTTACTTTCACGTTTGCTTTGCGCATCTACATTTAAAGAAAATGTAAAAACAACTAAAAACAAGAGTACTATAGTATTTATATGATTTTTCATGATTTTTTTTCTATTTTAATTGTCGAATTAGCATTCCTGAATAATAGTTTTTACCTCCTTTAAAAGTAGTTACAGTATTACTATTTTTTTTATCATCAATTACATCACCAGCATTGTATCTATTATCCCAAACTTCACCTTTGGACACACTAATTTTTCCTTTTCTAACATATTTTGTCAAACCTGTATCTTCATCTAACAATTGCTCTAAAACCTCAAAAGATTCGCCGCCTACTAAACCTTCTTTCATCCCTATTTTTGCAGTAATAGGCTGTCCGCTATACAAAGGCGTCTTTGTTTTAAACACATCATACTCTTTTTGCAATTTTGCATATACGGCGTCTAAGTTTCTAATAGTGGCTAACTCTATAATTTGTGCTTCAGTGCGTTTTTCTTTTAAAGAAAACAACACTAAACTTTTTGCTTTTTGCTTACCTATAAACTTCATTTTAAATATATCGGTAGTATCAAACTTTTCGACTTTAGTACTATTAATACTTGTATTGTCTACCCAAAGGTCATTATAAAATATAGCTGCTACTTCTTCATTCCAAACCAATTGGTACAAATAAGCGGTTGTCCAAACTGAATAACCTTCTTTTGCTTTATCATATGCCTTATCTGCAAGTTTTATAGCTGCTTTTCTAGCAAAGGACATGTTTATTTCGTTTGCTTTACTAATAGCAGCCTCTCTTATAACATTAGCGGCTATTTCATTACTTACAAAGTTTAATTGATTTACTACCACAAACGTATTGTTTATTAACTCTTCGCCTGCATCTGCTAAAGATGACACACCTCTTACAGAACCTTTGGCTATGTTTGCTTGCATTTCAGAGGCATTATAAGACCCTCTTTCACCAATTAAATTCATATTAAACGAACCGTTAGTTTGCCTATTAAACCATTTAGCTACTAATTGATTGCCAATTTTGTTTTTACTTAAATAACTATTAATTATTTCTGTGGCATCTGCTTCTTCCGAATCTTTTTTAGGTAAATCAACCTTAAAAGACCTAGTTTTTATGGAGTGGTCGTTATATTTTTCTGGAAAAGGCGCATTGTCGTAAGCTGATAGGACTACATCTTTTCTAGGAAAGTCATCCGTCTCAATAAGCATTGTGTGTAACGAACTCCTGCGATAGGTAATTTCATTGTTTTCTTTCTGTTGTGCATTCACGGCTAGCGCCGCACTGAAAGCAATAACTGCTAACACTGTTTTTTTCATAATAATTTTGTTGTTAAATTTTGTTTTTGTTTTTGTTTTTAAATCATAAGAGATTGCACGTAAGCAATCTCTTATAATTCAAGTTCAAAGTTAGGGCTTTCTTTATTTATTGATTAAAATATTCGTAAATCTTTTGCAAAAAAAAACAACCTTAACATATGCTGGCCTAAAACATACTAAGGTTGTTTTTTTTTAAATTTCACAAATTGACAGCTTAATCTTTTTTCAAAACACTTAACCTAAAAGCTTGCAATCAATTATTTAACTAGTCTATCTTGGGGTGTTATTTACTGCATTAACATTTACGCTATTATAGTATTAGCTAATATTAAACCGTATTGTAGCCTTCATATTGAAGCACATTACCAAACAACAAATCCTTTGTAAACACAAAGGATTTGCAAATAATAAAATATAATGTATTAAATATCAAAAATCTTTTTTACCGTTTCAACATAGTCTAATTTCTCCCATGTAAATAACTCAACATCCATAGTTTTTGAGTTACCGCCTGGTTGTACAAATGTTTTTGATACGGTTTTATTTTTACGCCCCATATGCCCATAAGCGGCAGTTTCGCTATACATCGGATTTCTTAACTTCAATCGATTTTCAATCGCCGAAGGACGCATATCAAAAATTGACTTTACCTTCTCTGCTATTTCTCCATCTGTCATATTAAATGGGCAAGTGCCATAAGTATCTACAAAAATACCCGTTGGCTCCACCACTCCTATAGCATATGACACCTGTACTAAAATTTCATCACAAACACCTGCTGCTACCAAATTTTTAGCAATATGGCGTGTTGCATAAGCTCCACTACGATCAACTTTACTTGGGTCTTTTCCAGAAAAAGCACCACCACCATGAGCACCTTTACCACCGTAAGTATCTACAATAATTTTACGACCTGTTAGCCCAGTATCACCATGTGGCCCACCGATTACAAATTTGCCTGTTGGGTTGATATGATACGTAATATCGTCGGTAAATAATACTTGAATATGCTTTGGCAATTTAGAAACTACTCGTGGAATTAAAACAGAAATTACGTCGTTTTTAATAGTTTGTAACATGGTAGCTTCATCCGCAAAATCATCATGCTGCGTAGATAACACAATTGAGTCGATGCGTTGTGGCTTATTATCATCGCTATACTCGATTGTTACTTGACTTTTTGAATCAGGGCGCAAATAAGTAATTTCTTTATTTTCGCGACGTAACTCGGCCAACTCAAACATTAATCTATGAGATAAATCTAAGGCCAATGGCATAAAATTTTCAGTTTCTCGCGTTGCATAACCAAACATAATACCTTGGTCACCTGCACCTTGTTCTTCTTTACTTTCGCGATCTACACCTCTATTAATATCTTCGGATTGCTCATGAATTGCAGACAACACACCACACGAATTGCCGTCAAACATATACTCGCCTTTGGTATATCCTATTTTATTAATGGTTTCTCTTGCTATTTTCTGTACATCAAGATAAGTATTTGATTTAACCTCTCCAGCCAATACAACCTGCCCAGTAGTCACTAAGGTCTCACAAGCTACTTTTGCATCTTTATCAAAAGCTAAAAAATTATCTATTAATGCGTCACTTATTTGATCTGCAACTTTATCTGGATGCCCTTCGGATACACTTTCGGAAGTAAATAAATATGCCATAAATTTATATCATTTTTGAACATAATTTGACGAAAGCAACGCACTAAACTTACTGCCTTTAGCATTTTTATTCTGAAAAACAAAAATCAGAATCTGTTATTTAAAACAGGTACACTTATAATTAGTGCAAGAGGTTGCAATCAGTCAAATTTATCCTCATTATTAAAGGGCAAAAATACAGTAATTATTAAATTTAACTGCCAAATACGTAAAATTTTTACCCTCTATAAAATCCCTTAATTTTTTAATTAAAAATAAATAAATCAGCTTGGATATCATAAAAACATATGCGTAAAACACTGTTTAACAACAAATTAAATTAATTAAAATGAAAATGAACTTAACTAAGCAAACTACAAAAACAATATCAAACAACATAAAAACATTAACTTCGTTTAAGTATTTTGTTAAAAACAACACGATTCAATAATAAAAATGAATAAATTAAATAAATATAGCAAAACCGTTACTCAAGATCCTACACAACCTGCGGCACAGGCAATGTTGCACGCTATTGGCTTAACTACCGAAGATTTTACAAAACCAATTGTAGGTATTGCTAGTACAGGTTACGAAGGTAATCCTTGCAACATGCACCTTAATGACCTTGCTAAACTTGTAAAAAAAGGCACTTTAAACGAAGATGTAATTGGCTTGATTTTTAACACCATAGGTGTTAGTGACGGCATATCGATGGGTACACCAGGAATGCGTTACTCATTACCATCACGAGATATTATTGCCGACTCGATGGAAACCGTTGTGCAAGCCATGAGCTACGATGGGCTAATAACCGTAGTAGGTTGTGACAAAAATATGCCTGGTGCATTAATTGCCATGATTCGTTTAAATAGGCCATCAATTTTAGTTTACGGAGGCACTATAGATTCTGGCTGCCATAACGGACAAAAACTTGATGTAGTTTCGGCTTTTGAAGCATGGGGCAGTAAAGTTTCAGGTAAAATGTCTGAAAATGAATATCAAAACATTGTAGAAAAAGCTTGCCCTGGTGCTGGCGCCTGTGGCGGTATGTATACAGCTAACACTATGGCATCTTCGATTGAAGCACTTGGTATGGCTTTACCTTACAACTCATCAAATCCTGCGCTAAGCGATGCTAAAAAAAATGAATCTGTACGTGCTGGTGAAGCTATTAAATTACTACTAGAAAAAGACATCAAACCGTCGGATATTATTACTAGAAAATCTATTGAAAACGCTGTACGACTAGTAACCATTTTGGGAGGATCAACCAATGCCGTTTTACACTTTTTAGCCATTGCTAGAGCTGCTCAAATTGATTTCACCTTAAAAGACTTTCAAGAAATTAGTGACAACACACCATTTTTAGCCGACTTAAAGCCTAGCGGAAAATACTTAATGGAAGATGTACATCGCGTTGGCGGTATTCCAGCGGTATTAAAATATTTGTTAAAAAAAGGCCTACTACATGGTGATTGCTTAACCGTTACAGGAAAAACACTTGCCGAAAATTTACTTGACGTTAACGACTTAAGTCAAGACCAAGATGTTATAAAACCCATAGAAGCACCTATAAAAACAACAGGACATTTACGTATGCTTTATGGCAATTTAGCAACCGAAGGTAGTGTTGCCAAAATTACTGGTAAAGAAGGCTTAACTTTTAAAGGAAAAGCCAAAGTATTTAATGGTGAGTATGATGCTAATGACGGCATTAGAGATGGTAAAGTAGAAAAAGGTGATGTTGTTGTAATTAGGTACGAAGGCCCTAAAGGCGGCCCTGGCATGCCCGAAATGCTAAAACCAACCGCAGCAATTATGGGTGCTGGTTTAGGCAAAGATGTTGCCTTGATTACAGATGGTCGTTTTTCTGGAGGAACGCATGGTTTTGTGGTTGGCCACATCACCCCCGAAGCTCAAGATGGAGGTGCAATTGCACTTGTTAAAAATGGCGACACCATTATTATTGATGCAGTAACCAACACTATTACTGTAGATATCACCGATCAAGAACTAGCAAAAAGAAAAGAAAATTGGAAAGCTCCGGCGTTAAAATTTAAAAGAGGAGTTTTATACAAATATGCAAAAACTGTATCGCCAGCATCAAAAGGCTGTGTTACAGATGAATTTTAAAAACAAACAGACTTTATCGTTTCTCAAACTTTTAATAAACAATGAAAGACCCACAAACTATAAATCAACAACAAACTAACAACAATGTATCAAACCATATTTCTGGAAGCGAAGCCATTGTACGTTGTTTAATTGAAGAAGGTGTTGATACACTTTATGGCTATCCTGGCGGCGCAATAATGCCTGTTTATGACGAGCTATATAAGTATCAAGGTAAAATACATCACGTGTTAACTAGGCACGAACAAGGCGCAACACATGCCGCACAAGGCTATGCGCGTATATCGGGCAAAGTTGGTGTTGCTATGGCTACATCAGGCCCTGGCGCAACCAATTTAATCACAGGTATTGCCGATGCTCAAATAGATTCAACACCATTAGTTTGCATAACAGGTCAGGTATTTTCGCACTTACTTGGTAGTGATGCTTTTCAAGAAACCGATATTGTAGGCATATCAACACCAGTAACCAAATGGAACTGTCAAGTTACAAAAGCTGAAGATATACCAAAAGTTATAGCCAAAGCATTTTATATTGCAAAAAGTGGTCGCCCAGGCCCAGTGTTAATTGATATTACTAAAGATGCCCAATTAAACACATTTGATTTTTCATACAACACATGTAAAGGCATACGCAGCTACAATCCGGTGCCCAAGGTAAACAATGACGCTTTAATTGCTGCGGCCGATTTAATAAACAAGGCAAAAAAACCTCTAATTGTATGGGGACAAGGGGTTATTCTAGGCAAAGCCGAAGAACAATTTAAGGCAGTAATTGAAAAATCAGGAATTCCATCAGCATGGACCATCTTAGGCGCTTCTGCAATACCAACATCACACCCTTTAAATGTAGGTATGGTTGGCATGCATGGTAATTATGCACCTAATAAACTAACCAATGAGTGTGATGTCTTAATAGCTATTGGGATGCGATTTGACGATCGTGTAACGGGCGATTTATCACGCTATGCAAAACAAGCAAAAATTGTTCATTTTGAAATTGACCCTGCCGAAGTTGATAAAAACGTAAAAACAGATGTTGCTATTTTGGGCGATGCCAAACAGAGCTTAGAGCAATTACTACCGCTGCTTAATAAAAACACGCATACAAATTGGCACAATGAGTTTAAAGCACTTTATGATATTGAATATAACAAAGTTGTAAAAAACGACATTCACCCCACAAAGGACGGCCTAACAATGGGTGAAGTTTTAAAAGAAATAAACATACAATCTAAAGGCAATGCTGCAATCGTTAGTGATGTTGGGCAACACCAAATGATTGCATGCCGCTATGCGGAATTTAACAAATCAAAAAGTAACATTACATCTGGCGGTCTTGGCACCATGGGTTTTGCTTTGCCAGCAGCTATTGGCGCAAAAATGGCAGCACCTAATAGAGATGTTGTTGCAATAATTGGCGACGGTGGCTATCAAATGAATATTCAAGAGTTAGGCACCATTTTACAACAGCAAGTACCAGTAAAAATTGTTGTTTTAAACAATGAGTTTTTAGGCATGGTACGCCAATGGCAGCAACTATTTTTTGACAAACGCTATGCAAGTACCGAAATGGTTAACCCCGATTTTATTGCCATTGCTAAAGGCTATTCAATTGATGCGAAAAAAGTAACAAAACGCGAAAATTTAAGCAACGCTGTAAAAGAAATGATGCAAAGCGAAGGCGCTTATTTTCTTGAAGTATGCGTAGAGAAAGAAGACAATGTTTTTCCTATGATACCAACAGGAGCTTCAGTTTCAGAAATTAGATTAAGTTAATTATGAGTACAGAAAAAACAACATATACAATTTCTATCTACACCGAAAACACATTAGGTTTACTAAACCGAATTTCGGCAATTTTTCAAAGAAGACACATAAATATAGAAAGCTTAAACGCATCAGCATCAGAAATTGATGGCGTATCAAGATGGACTATTGTTGTGCTTCTTTCAGAAGAACAAATGAAAAAAATAATAGGTCAAATAGAAAAACAAGTCGAGGTCATTAAAGCCTTTTACCACACCGACGAAGAAACTATTTACCAAGAGTCATGTTTATTTAAAATCAAATCTGATTTACTTTTTGACGAGCGCAAAATCCAGAACATAATTAAGGATAGCAATGCCCGAATTGTAACCGTAAACAAAGCATTTTTTGTACTCGAAAAATCTGGCCGTCGTAAAGAAATAGAACTATTACATCGCGAATTAAGTGCATTTGGTATATTACAATTTATTCGCTCAGGCCGAATTTCAATTACCAAACAACCCATGGAAATATCAAAAATGCTAAAAACATTTAACTACTAAAACAATTATTAAAATGTCAAATTATTTTAACACACTACCTTTAAGAACACAATTAGATCAACTAGGAAAATGCCGCTTTATGGATTCATCAGAATTTAACGAAGGTGTTAGCGCCCTAGAAAACAAAAACATAGTAATAATTGGTTGCGGAGCTCAAGGACTTAATCAAGGTTTAAATATGAGAGACTCGGGGTTAAATATTTCATACGCGCTAAGGCAAGTTGCTATTGATGAACAACGCGCATCATACAAAAACGCAACATCAAACAACTTTACAGTTGGTACTTATCAAGATTTAATACCAAATGCAGATGTAGTGCTTAACTTAACACCCGATAAACAACATACCAATGTAGTTAAAAGCGTAATGCCTTTAATGAAAAAAGGAGCTACATTAAGCTACTCACATGGTTTTAATATTGTTGAAGAAGGCACAAAAATTCGTGAAGATATTACAGTAATCATGGTAGCGCCTAAATGCCCTGGCACAGAGGTTAGAGAAGAATACAAAAGAGGTTTTGGAGTACCTACTCTTATTGCAGTACACCCTGAAAACGATCCAGAAAATAAAGGTTGGGCGCAAGCTAAAGCCTATGCTGTAGCAACAGGCGGTCATAAAGCAGGTGTGCTAGAATCGTCATTTATTGCCGAAGTAAAAAGTGATTTAATGGGCGAACAAACAATACTTTGTGGATTATTACAAACAGGCGCAATTTTATCGTTTGACAAAATGGTTAACGAAGGTATTGATGCTAGTTATGCTGCAAAACTTATTCAATTTGGTTGGGAAACCATTACCGAGGCTTTAAAACATGGCGGTATTACCAATATGATGGATCGCTTATCAAATAGCGCAAAAATTAAAGCCTTTAAAATATCCGAAGATTTAAAAACTATTATGCGTCCGTTATTCGAAAAACATATGGACGACATCATATCTGGTCACTTTTCAAAAACAATGATGGAAGATTGGGCTAATAATGATGCTAACTTATTAAAATGGCGTGCCGCAACTGGCGAAACAGCCTTCGAAAAAACTGCTTTGACAGATCAGCATATTGCCGAGCAAGAGTATTTTGACAATGGTGTTTTATTGGTCGCTTTTGTAAAATCTGGGGTTGAGTTAGCTTTCGAAACAATGGTTAGCGCCGGTATTATTGAAGACTCTGCGTATTACGAGTCGTTACATGAACTTCCTTTAATTGCAAACACTATTGCCAGAAAAAAATTATTTGAAATGAATCGTGTAATTTCTGATACGGCAGAATACGGCTGTTATCTATTTGACCATGCTTGCAAACCTTTATTGCAAGATTTTATGAAAACCGTAGAAACAACTATAATAGGAAATGCTTACCCAACAGAAGCAACCGATAATGCCGAATTAATAGCTGTAAACGACGCTATACGTAACCACCCTATTGAAGCTGTTGGTAAACGTTTAAGAGCATCTATGACCGCTATGAAAGAAATAAAAACTGAAAATGTAAGCCGAACTACAGAAGAAGCTTTTGCATAACACTTATCATCTAAAACTCTAGCTTAAACAAAAAAAGCTAGAGTTTTTTTTCTCATAATCACAAATGCAAAAAACAACAACCTATCGCCCTACTCTAGATGCCATCGAAGCTGCTGCCGAAAAACTAATTGGCATCGCTAATGTGACACCATTAATTAAAAGCTCTCGATACTCTAAAAAGTATGAGGCCGATATTTATTTTAAACGAGAAGACTTGCAAGAAGTTCGTTCTTATAAAATAAGAGGCGCTTATAACAAAATTTCATCGTTAAGTTCAACTCAAATAGAGAATAAAATTGTTTGTGCTAGTGCAGGTAACCATGCTCAAGGCTTTGCGTTATCGTGTAAACTTTTAAAAATAAAAGGCACCATTTACATGCCTTCGCCAACACCAAATCAAAAAATTGAACAAGTAAAAATGTTTGGCGAAAACTACGTAAATGTGGTATTAACTGGCGATACGTTTGATGATGCTTATCATGCCGCTATGGCGGAATCAAAAGCATCAAACAAAACCTTTATACACCCGTTTAATGACGAAAAAATCATTGAAGGACAAGCAACTGTTGGTTTAGAAATCATAGACCAAGCGCAAAAACACCCTATACATTATGTTTTTGTACCTGTTGGAGGCGGAGGCTTAGCTGCAGGTTTGTCATCTGTTTTTAAAATGCTTTCTCCACAAACTAAAATCATTAGCGTTGAACCCAAAGGAGCGGCCTCAATGTTAACATCAATTAGAAATAATAAAAACACAACCCTAGAAACTATCACAAATTTTGTTGATGGCGCAGCAGTTAAACGCGTTGGCGATTTAAATTTTGCAATTTGCAAAGAAACCTTACATCGTGTGGTTGAAATAGACGAAGGTCATGTTTGCCAAACTATATTAGAGCTCTACAATAAAGACGCCATAGTAGTTGAGCCTGCTGGTGCACTTAGCCTGTGCGCTTTAGAACAATTTTCGGAAGAAATAAAAGGGAAAAACGTAGTTTGCGTCATTAGTGGTAGCAATAACGATATTACGCGTACAGCCGAAATTAAAGAACGAGCCCTGCTTTACTCAAATCTTAAGCATTATTTTATTATTAAATTTCCGCAACGTGCTGGAGCTTTAAGAGAATTTGTTGTAAATATTTTAGGCCCTACAGATGATATTACACATTTTGAATACACAAAGAAAACAAACCGCGAAAATGGTGCTGCCGTTGTTGGTATTGAACTTAAAAATGTTGCCGATCTCGAACCACTTATTGAACGCATGAAACAGTTTAGCTTTTATGGTGATTACTTAAACGACAAACCCGAATTATATCAATTTTTAGTTTAACAATTATTCAACAAAAAAGACCATAAAGCAACAATATCACAAAACTTTAACTAAATAAAAATAAATCATTTATTAATTTTGTCAAATCAATATATTTTACAACATTTGCTTATAAATGAATATAACAAATATCATATCAACAATTATTACATCTATACCCTAGGAAGGTTTAGTAGTGTTGCACACATATAAAACCTTCCTGATAAACAGGAAGGTTTTTTTTATTATAAAAATTAAAAAAACAAACTCATGAAAGTATTAAAATTTGGAGGATCATCTGTATCTAACACAACTAATATTTTAAAAGTTACTTCTATACTACAAAAAGAAAGTAAAAACACACCAATTGTTGTTATTGTTTCCGCTTTGGGCGGCACAACAGATATGCTTTTAAATGCAGGTGAGCAGGCAAACTGTAAAAACAACTCATATTTAGATACTTTTAATGCTATTGTCGAAAGGCATCACAATTTAGCCTCCGAGCTAAATTTAAATGAACATACATTAAAAAAGCTTGATACTAAACTTGAAAAACTTAAACAAATACTTCAAGGCATATATTTACTCAATGAATTTTCGGACAAAACAAAAGACAAAGTTCAAAGTTTTGGCGAAATACTATCCTCACTATTAATATCAGAAAGTTTAATTACTAAAGGTTTAAATTGTCAATTAAAAGATAGTAGAGAGTTAATTGTTACTGATTCTGCTTTTACAAAGGCAGAAGTTGATTTTGACATCACCAACTCTAATATTGAAACCTTTTTTAAAGCCAACCCAAAACAAATCACTATTGTACCAGGCTTTATTTCACGAAATAAAAACGGCGAAACCACAACCTTAGGGCGAGATGGCTCTGATTACTCAGCAGCAATATACGCAGGAGCTTTAAAAGCAGATAGCCTTGAAATTTGGACTGATGTAAGTGGTATGTATACTGCAAATCCAAAATTAGTAAAACAAGCTTTCCCTGTAAAAGGCATATCATACCATGAAGCTATGGAACTATCACATTTTGGCAGTAGTGTTTTATATCCACCATCAGTAAAACCCGTATTAGACAACAATATCCCTATGCGGATAAAAAACACGTTTAATCCAGATGATGATGGCACCTTAATAAGTAACGATGCAAAAGGTAACAAAGGTGCTGTAAAAGGCATTAGCCACTTAAGTAATATAAGCTTACTAACATTAGAAGGCACAGGACTATCGGCAATTAAAAGTGTTGCTAATCGCTTATTCGAATCACTATCAAACGCAAATGTTAATGTTATTTTAATCACACAAGCCTCATCAGAGTTTTCGATTTGTATAGCAATTGATACTAAAGATAATATTACTGCCGAAAACGCAGTAAACAAAGCCTTTGCTTACGAAATTACCTTGCAAAAACTTAAACCCGCAATTATCGAAACTAATTTAGCTATAGTTGCAGTAGTAGGCGAAAAAATGAAAAGCCACCAAGGAATTAGCGGCAAAATGTTTAGCGCTCTAGGCGAAAACAACGTTAACATAAGGGCTATTGCTCAAGGGGCTTCCGAAAGAAATATCTCTGCGGTAATTGATAACCACGACGCCAAAAAAGCATTAAATGTTTTGCATACTAAATTTTTTGAACAACAAATTCAAACATTAAACATATTTATTGTTGGTGTTGGTAATGTTGGCAACAAATTAATTAACCAAATACACCAACAACACCAATACATTTTAGATAATTTGTTAATTGACATGCGCATTACTGGTTTAAGTAATTCTAAAAAAATGTTGTTTAACGAAAGTGGTATTGATTTAAGTGATTGGGAAAATAAGCTTAAGGATGGCGTTGAAAAAACAGAAGCCACTTGGTTTGAAACCATTAAAAACTTAAATTTAAGAAACAGTGTTTTTGTTGACGTTACCGCAAATGCGGATATCGCAAGTACATACAGTAATTACCTAAAAGAAAGTATTGCGGTTGTTGCTTGTAACAAAATTGCGTGTAGCTCTGAGTATGCCAACTACCAACTAAATAAAGAACTATCTAAAAAATACAACGCATCATATTTATTCGAAACAAATGTTGGCGCGGCACTTCCTATAATTAGCACACTACACAACTTAGTAAACTCGGGCGATAAAGTCACCTCTATAAAAGCCGTATTATCTGGTAGTCTAAATTTTATATTTAATAACTTTAACGCAAATACCAGTTTTTATGACGTTGTTAAGCTAGCTGCAAAAGAAGGCTATACCGAACCCGACCCACGTATTGATTTAAGCGGTGTTGATGTTGCTAGAAAAATATTGATTTTAGCGAGAGAAAGCGGTTACAAACTAAATTTAGAAGACATTACTAACAATAGCTTTTTACCTCAAACTTGTCTTGATGCTAAATCGGTTCCAGATTTCTACGAAAGTTTAAAAACAGAAACCGCACATTTTGATGCCATTTACAAATCGGCAAATGCTAATAACACACAACTAAAATATGTAGCCGAATTTACAAACGGAAAAGCAAGTGTTAGCTTACAAGAAGTCGATAAATCGCACCCTTTTTATAACCTTGACGGAAAAGATAATATTGTATTATTTTACACCCAAAGATATGCCGACCAGCCATTGATTATTAAAGGTGCCGGTGCCGGTGCCGATGTAACAGCATCTGGCTTATTTGGTGACATCATTAGCTTAGTTAAAAAATAATATGAAAAAAATCACTGTATTTTCACCTGCAACAGTTGCCAACGTATCATGCGGATTTGACGTACTTGGTTTTGCGTTAGATGGCCTTGGAGACAAAATGTGCTTTAAAAAAATAGATGCAAAAACTGTTACTATTTCGAAAATAGAGGGCGCAAAACTACCTCTCGAGCCCCATAAAAACGCAGCTGGTTTTGTTGCTCAAAAAATGCTAACCGATGCTAAAGCTAATTTTGGCATTGATATACAAATTACAAAAGGCTACAAACCAGGTAGTGGCTTAGGCAGCAGTGCTGCAAGTAGTGCTGGCGCTGCATACGCTACAAATCAGCTACTTGGCGATGTTTTTAATAAAGTAGAATTGGTTGAATATGCCCGATTAGGCGAACAACTCGCTTGCGGTTCACCAATATCAGATAACGTTGCTGCTGCAATATATGGTGGCTTTGTACTTTTAAGACACAATACAACACCTTTGGATATTATATCAATACCTACACCAAACAACTTATATGCAACGATTATTCACCCACAAATAGAATTAAAAACCGAAGACGCTCGAAATATTTTACCCGAGTCTGTTCCTTTAAAAAATGCCGTAACGCAATGGGCCAATGTAGGCGGTTTAATTAGCGGGCTATACACTAATGATTACAGTTTAATAGGAAGATCCTTAAATGATGTTATTGTAGAACCTATAAGAAAATCACTCATACCGCATTTTGACAATGTAAAACAAAAGGCATTACAAAGTGGCGCTTTAGGCGTAGGTATTTCTGGATCTGGACCTTCAATTTTTGCTTTATCCGAAGGTATAGAAACAGCAAAAAAAATTGAATTAGCCATGCAAAACTGCTACAAAAACACAACCACAAACTACCACACCTACGTATCAAAAATAGCAAACGCAGGCGTACAAATTACAGAAGAAAACTAATATGGAATATTACAGCTTAAACAAAAAATCTAAAAACGTTTCTTTTGAAGACGCAGTTATAAAAGGACTAGCGCCTGATAGAGGTTTATATTTTCCTTCGGAAATCACACCATTAAATTCTTCTTTCTTTGAAAGCATTGAAACCATGAGCAATCATGATATTGCTTATCACGTTATCGAGCAATTTGTTGGTAACGAAATCCCTAAAGATGACCTAAAAGCCATTATTAAAGATGTTTTAAATTTTGACTTCCCTGTTGTAAACGTAGAAGATAATATTCATGCATTAGAGCTGTACCATGGTCCAACAATGGCTTTTAAAGATGTAGGCGCACGCTTTATGGCAAGATGTCTTGCGCACTTCAATAAGCAAAAACAAAATCCAGTTACAGTACTTGTGGCGACTTCTGGCGATACTGGTGGCGCTGTAGCTAGCGGTTTTTTGGGTGTAAAAGGCGTTGATGTTGTAATTTTATACCCTAGCGGAAAAGTAAGTGATATACAAGAAAAACAATTAACCACTTTAGGGCAAAACATAAAAGCTCTAGAGGTTAATGGTACTTTTGACGATTGTCAAGACATGGTTAAGGAAGCTTTTTTAGACCAAGACTACAAAGGTGTTCGTGCATTAACATCGGCAAACTCCATAAACATAGCACGTTGGTTACCACAAATGTTTTATTTTTTCTTCACCTACAAACAATTAAAAAAACACAACAAGTCACTTGTGTTTTCTGTGCCTAGCGGAAATTACGGCAATATATGCGCTGGTATCATGGCTCAAAAATTAGGCTTACCTATTCAGCATTTTATCGCAGGAACTAACAAAAATAACACTGTGCCAAATTATCTTAATACTGGTGAATATGTGATAAATAAAACTGTAGCTACCATTTCAAACGCTATGGATGTCTCAAACCCTAGTAATTTTATTAGAATTGAAGCCTTATACAACAACAACTTTGAATTATTAAAAGAAAATCTTACTGGCTTTAGCTATACTGATGAAGAAACAATAGAAACTCTGCATGAATTAAATCAAAAAGGATACATTGCCGACCCGCACGGCGCTATTGGCTATGCAGCGCTTAAAGCTTATCTATCAAAGCAAAACAATACTGCACAAGGCGTGTTTTTGGAAACCGCTCACCCTATTAAATTTTTAGACGTAATGCCTAAAGATATTTCTAAAAACATAGAAATGCCTCAACAGATTGCAGTACTCATGGATCGCAAAAAAGAAAGTTTAAAAATTAATAATTATGCCGGTTTGAAAACGTTTTTATTAAAATAAAAACGTTTTCAGCATGACATAAAAAAGGCTGTCAATAATTTGGCAGCCTTTTTTATTTTTTTAATTGTTTTTATAATAATTTAACATTACCAAAAAGTACTTCCAAAATCGGTAGCACCACCAGTAAACTCAATTATTTCAGCCGTTTCAACAAAATTTGAAACATCGTCCCAACGCCCAGCAGCAACAGCTTGCTCCACACGAGCTTGGTCTACCGCTCCCCATTGCACATAATCAATTAATATTTCTGGATTTGAAGACGAAAATTGGTTATCTGAAAACACACCCAAACCATCTGCATCTGGATTTACATCATAACTAACCGTTAAGGTTTCATCTGCACCAAGCATAGTACTACTTGTTGCGATATCAGAAATTTGTCGATATGTACCAGGACCTAAACATAACCAGTACGACCCTGCATCGATATTAGTGTCTCCCAAATTTGAAAGCACAATTTCATCTGCCATCGGGCGAACGGTTAAAATACGTAAAACTCCATCTATTTCCATTTCAGTATTTCCTGACCAAAAAGTACTTCCAAATTCTGTCGCTTCTCCGTTAAACACAAAGACATCTACGCCTTGCACATAAAGGTCCGAGTCATCCCATCTGCCTGCTGCAACAGCTTGCTCTACACGCGCTTGATCACCAGCTCCCCACTGCACATAATCAATTAATATTTCTGGATCTGAGGACGAAAATTGGTTGTCTGAAAACACACCCAAGCCATCTGCATCTGGATTTACATCATAGCTCACCGTTAAGGTTTCATTAACATCAAGCACAGTATCACCTGAAGCAATATCCGAAACTTGTCGATATGTACCCGGCCCTAAACATAGCCAGTAAGATCCTGCATCAACACTCGAGACTCCTAAATTAATTAATGTAACTTGATCATTTTCGGCATCGACTTGAGCGATTCGAACAACTGCAAATTCTTCAGACATGTCTGGGATTTCAGTTTCTGAATTATCATCATCAGACGAACATGCAAAAGTTGCCAAGGCAACAAAACAAGATAAGAAAAATTTTTTCATAAATGGTATAATTTGGTTTAACAAACACAAAACGTGCTTTAAAAGCAACGATTAAAATTTGAAAAAATTATATTTATACAAACCAAAATAATTATAAAATTAAATTCCTAAAATTAATTTAGCAATCATTAGGTAAATAACTATTCCAAAAATATCATTACTAGTCGTTATAAACGGGCCAGTGGCAATAGCAGGATCAATACCTCGTTTATGCAAAAACAATGGGATAAATGTACCAATTAATCCTGCAATAATAATTACCGCAATTAATGACGCTGCTATAGATAAGGCTAACAGAAAATCTTGTTTCCATATTAAAACAAAAGCAAATAAAAATATTGATAACACCACACCGTTTAAAGCCGCCAGCATCATTTCTTTAAGTAGGCGGTTGTTTATACTCCCCTTAACATCGTCGTTTGCTAAACCTTGTACTATAATTGCGCTAGACTGTACGCCAACATTACCAGCCATGGCAGCAATTAAAGGTGTAAATAAAAACAGAATAGAAAATTCCGAAGGCAAACGTGTTTCAAAAGCCTCCATTATAATAAACGCACCTATCCCGCCTATTAAGCCCAAAAACAACCATGGCAAACGTGCTTTTGTAAGTTGTAAAATACTATCATCTGCTTCAACATCTTGTGTAATACCAGCAGCCAATTGATAATCCTTATCGGCTTCTTCCCTAATTACATCAACTATATCGTCTATAGTAATTCGTCCTTTAAGTTTTAAATACTCATCTACTACAGGTATCGCCTCTAAATCATATTTTTGCATAATTTTTGCTACCTCCTCTACATCATCATCAACTTTAGCATAATCGACATTTGAAATATAAATATCGGCTATTTTTTGATCATTTTTAGCAACGATTAAATCTTTAAGTGATAGGCGACCAATTAATTTTTCATCACGATCTACAACGTAAACCGAGTGTACTCGCCTAACTTCTTTCGCTTGTCCTCTAATACGGCGTAAGCAACCTGCAACCGTCCAGGTTTCATACACCTTAACTAACTCCTTTGCCATAAGCCCACCTGCTGTAGCTTCGTCATAGGTTAAAAGCTCTTGTATATCGGCTTTATGTTCGGCATCTTCAATTTGAGAAATAACATGCTCTTGACGTTCTTCTGGCAACTCAGCAATAATATCGGCTGCATCATCAGTATCTAACTCTTCGATTTTTTCTGCAATCTCTTTAGCCGACAAAACTTTAAGAATTTTTTCTCTTAAATCTTCATCTAATTCCTTTAATATATCTGACGTGGTATCGCTATCTAATAGCTTAATAATATAGATTGCTTGCTCAAAAGTTAGTTCGTCTAATATCTCTGCAATATCAGCATAATGATAATTAGCAAATGAACTGACTAATTTTTTATCGGTTTTAGAATCTATTAAATGCTCAATATTTTCAATTAAGGCATCTGTAATTTGAAACTGATTGTTATCCTTGTTCTCTTCCATCACTCTAGAGATTTAAGCAGTTTATAATTTATAAAAGCAAAGGTAAAAACTACGCTTTCAAGTCTTTTTCTATTAAGCAAGTTAAGTCAATAAATTCTGATACAGTTAACTGCTCTGGCCTTTTCCCAAATATACTATCTTCTCGTAAATTATCACTTAAATTAAGTGTTTTTAAACTATTTCGAAGTGTTTTTCTTCGCTGTTGAAATCCTGTTTTCACTACTCTAAAAAATAATTTTTCATCACATGGTAGTGTAAAATTTTCTTTACGAGTTAACAACAACACACCAGAATCAACCTTGGGTGGCGGACTAAACACATTTGGTGGCACTGTAAACAAATACTTAGCATCATAAAATGCTTGCACCAAAACCGACAAAATACCATAGGTTTTATTGCCTTCGGACTCGCAAATACGCTGTGCAACTTCCTTTTGAAACATGCCAGAAAACTCTGGAATTTGATGGCGCATTTCTAAAGCTTTAAACACAATTTGAGAAGAAATATTATAAGGATAGTTTCCTGTCATTGCAAATTGCTCACCTTCAAAAACTTCATTTAAGTTATATTTCAAAACATCATGCTCAATAATTCGATCTGAAAGGTTTAAATAGTTAGCCTTTAAATACTCTACAGATTCATCATCAATTTCAACAACAAATGTTTTAGTTGGCTTCTCTAAAAGGTATTTTGTTAACACCCCCATACCTGGCCCAATCTCTAAAACGTTTTTATAACCACTAAAACTAAGCGTATTGGCTATTTTACTAGCAACATTTTCATCATTTAAAAAATGCTGCCCAAGATGTTTTTTTGCTTTTACTTGCACATTAAATAGTTTAATTGGTTATAAAAAAATCTTCAACAACTTCCAACTCCGTTCTAAAAGCTAACACATTATTTCCAAACTTCTTAGCCATTTCATCTCTTAAAACCTCAGCGTTTTGGCTATAATAAGCATCTAATGCTTCGCGCGATTTAGCCAAAAACTGAACCGAATAAGTTTCGCCTCCCATATCCTCTTCAACCAAAACCTTAGTTAGTTTGGCACTCATAAAATTACCCGTACCTAATACTTTAGAAATATGAAGCTTTACCCATTTTAACCATGCGTCGCAAATACTTTCCTCTACATTTAATGTTACATTATATATATACATACGTTTTTTTTACCAGTTATAGTTTATTAATTAATATTAGCATCCCCTCGTAAAGCCCTATATTTTTTTCGGGCTGACACAAAATAAATACTATCAGGATGGTTAAAAATAATTTTTTCAAGTAATGTTTTTGCTTTTTCAGAATTATCAAAATAATCAATGTATAAATTTGCTAAAGCATAATACGCATCATCTATTAATATATCATTTTTAAAATTAGCTATAATAAATTCATAGTTTAATTTTGCTTTATCATATGCAGCAGTTTGCTCATATAACTGCGCCTGAAAATACAAAGCTTGGTCAACAATAGTTTCGGTTTTATGATTTTTAATCACCTCACTTAATAAATCAATTGCTGCTTTATCATTATTTTGAAAAACCGCCAAATCGGCTTTAGCATAAGTTTTTAATGCCGTTTGCGACGAATCTTCAAACTTATTATCTGAAATTAAAAGTTTTAAATCCAATGCATCATTTGCAATGAGTTGAGATGTTGATGATTTTAAAATTTTTAATTGCGCTTCTGCCCATTTAAAATCTCCTTTATAATAACTAGTTTTGGCTACTTTAAATCGAGCTTCTTGCGCTAAAACACTATTTTTTAAACTTTTTTGAATTTGACTATAATAAATCAAGGCTTCATTAAAGCGCTCCTGAAGCACTAATATGTCGGCCAATTTCATTTTAACCTTCGCAGTTTGCGTGTTACTTAACCTTGTTTTAAGCGTTTTTTTTAAAAAAGCTGATGCGCCTTTATAATCTTTTTGATAAAACGCTTTAAAGTGCGAATAGCCTAACTTAATACCTAACACTCTTGTATTTTTAGCAAATTGGGCTATTAAGTTGGTGTATTTTTTATCAATAGATTCAAATTTTTCTTCTGTAGCTAATTTCAAATCTTGTTCTAGCAGTAACAAATTTGCTTTAATTAACACCGATTCATTTTGCGAATATTTTATTACATAATGTAAAGCCTCAGCACCAACGACTAATTTATTATGTGCAATGGCTATTTCTGCCAACTCTAATACACCTTCAAGATTTTCAGAAAAACGTTTATAAATTGCTTTTTCTTGGGCAAATGCCTTTTTATACTCGTTTTGCTGCACAAAAAGCCAACTTAGCAACCTATTCCAAAGTATATTGGGCGAAGTTTGTATTTTTTTTAACAGCGTACGTCTTAATAAACTGTTGTTTTCATAAGCACCATCTTCTGATATAAAATCAGTAAATACGCGCTTTGCTTGATTTACATAATTTTCATTTTTTTCTAAAAACTCAATATACCTTACAAACATTTTTTCAACATCACCTTGCTCACCATACAAACGCGCTAATTGTATACTATATCTTGCTTCTTGTTTTATTGACAACGATTTTTCATAGGTTTTGATGGCAAAATCTATTAACGCATACAATTCAAATCGTTTTGCTAAAATTGAGGTGTACGCCGTATTGGATTCTAAAAAAGCTAAAGCTTTGTTATAGTAATTTTCGGCAATTTCGTTTTGTTTTTTTAATTGATAGTTATAACCTAAATCTATCAAATACCTTGGATCACGATCATTTGCTAATTTATTAACTAATAATGAATCGGCTTTATCGTAATCTTCTAATTGCTGATATATTGTAACAACCTTATCAAAATAGTCATAATTATATGCATTGTTACTTAGTAATTTATTATAAATAACAAGTGCTTTTTTAAACTCTCCTTTTTCAAAATAATCATTAGCAAGCGTTTTGCTTTGCGCCTTTAACTTAAAAAAAGAGCTTATAAAAATTATAAAAATAAATACTTTAATTATATGCATGTTGTAAATATAACGAACAGTTACGTGTTTATTATAAGTAACAACCACAAAAACATCTATTCAATACTATTTATCTTAAAAAAAACAAGCGTTATTATGCTAATCAATTTTATCAAAACCTGTGTAAGGCACTAATACTTCGGGTATAACAATACCATTTTTGGTTTGGTAGTTTTCAAGTATTCCTGCTAATACCCTAGGTAACGCTAATGAACTTCCGTTTAAGGTATGCGCTAACTCGCTCTTACCGTTGGCATTTTTAAAACGTAATTTTAATCGGTTAGCTTGAAAAGTTTCAAAATTGGACACAGAGCTAATTTCTAACCATCTGTTTTGAGCTGTTGAAAACACTTCAAAATCAAAGGTTAATGCCGATGTAAATCCTAAATCACCTCCACATAAACGCAATATTCTATACGGCAACTTTAATTCTCTTAAAATTGTTTTAACGTGCTCAACCATTTCATTTAAGGCCTCGTACGAGCGTGTTGGATGCTCTACTCTTAATATTTCAACTTTATCAAATTGATGCAACCTATTTAAACCTCTAACATGAGCACCGTAGCTTCCTGCTTCACGCCTAAAACATGGTGTGTAGCCTGTTATTGCCTTCGGAAAATCTTTTTCGGTTAACAAATCACCTCTAAATAAATTAGTTGCTGGTACTTCTGCCGTTGGAATTAAATAAAAATTATCGCCATTGCCATTAACATGATACATCTGCCCTTCTTTATCTGGCAACTGACCTGTACCTCTAGCCGAATCCTCATTAACTAAATGAGGCACTTGCACCTCTTTATAACCAGCGGCTGTGTTTTTATCTAAAAAGTAGTTAATCAATGCACGTTGTAACTTTGCACCTTTACCTTTATATACTGGAAAACCAGCCCCTGTAATTTTTGTGCCAAGTTCAAAATCAATAATATCATATTTTTTTGCCAACTCCCAGTGTGGCAAAGCATTTTCATTTAATGTAGGAATATCGCCTTCGGCAAACACCTCTTCATTATCTTCATCGGTATTACCAGTTGGCACCGATTCATGAGGCACATTAGGGATTTTATACAACAACTCATTTAAAGCCTCAGTTTTTAAATTAAGCGCCTCTGTAATTTTTTTGGATTCTTCTTTTAAACTGCTAGTTTTTGCTTTTAATTCATTTGCTTTTTCGATTTCACCCGACTTAAAAAGCATGCCTATATTTTTTGACAGCGCATTAGATTCTGACAACGTGTTATCTAAATTAGTTTGTAATGCACGACGATTGTCATCCAAAACCAACACGTCATTAATCATTTGCGTAGCATCAATATTTCGTTTTGCCAAACGATCAATAACCAAAGTTTTATTTTCGCGTATAAAAGCAACTTGCAACATAGTTTAAAAAATTTAAGCTACAAATTTAATGAATTGACTTTTGAATTAATCTAGTTTTGATGGTAAAATCCATGCATTATGCCCAAAAGTATTCCATTTTACGTTAGCCAAATCTGTTTTTTCGTCAATCAACCGTTTATAGGGACGTCCGTTTACACTAACTTTACAATCTACATAAACTGACACATCCTTGCCTTTTAAAGCATATTCGCGTTTTAAACGCTGAGAAAATTGCCAAATTACATCTGGTTTTGTAGACGCTGTACGGCGCTGCTTAGCCGATAAGTAATCTCTTAACTTAATTCTGGTTTTTTTACCAGTATTTTTATCTACAACCTTATAAGTCACCATACCTCCTTTACTTCTTAACATCATGCGCCAAGCCATACGGTGACCTTCTTCTGTCCAAAGCACGTTATCCTTTATAAACCAATGCCGTACTGGTAATGCAATTTGCACACAAAAATAAACAGCAAATAGTGGCAGTAAATAGTTTTTATATGGCGGAATTTTAACTTCACCTGCTTGATAAAATATTTCGTTTTTAAAAAAAATATTCTTGATTGTTTTTGGCGGATAAAAAAACACAAGCAAAGCAATTGACATGTATGGAAATATACCTATTTGAAACACAATAGAATTAAATAAATGAAAAAACAGCGATGCTATAAACGCCCATTTTCTAGTTGGTTTCCAAAGCAACATAGGCACTACTAGTAAGTCAAAAAACAAACCTAAATAAGTTAAACTGTAATGCACCCATTGTTGCTGTAGCAAATCACCAATTACATAATAATTTTTACGATTAGCCATTAAATTTTTAACCACAGTAATGTCTAACCAATCGGGATACCATTTTGCAATCGATGCATAGGTATAAACTATTGCCATTTGCACAATAAAAATATAACTACACCATTGCGGCATATTATTACTTTTTATGTCACTACTTTGTTTTGCATCTACCGAGAAACGCCTATTGGCTGGCAATACACACATTATTGCACTCAATAAAATTAACAAATAATAATGGTTATTATATGATGATTTTTGCATAAAATAAACACTCGCCCACATTAATGTAAACGCCAATATACTAACACGGTACTTATAACCTATCATTACAAAAAAACCAAACACACCCATTATAAAAAAGTAAACATACATGCCATAACCAGGCAATGGCTGTAACCAATCAAAAGGCATAAATGAAAATGTAAATTTTGGCTCAACCAATGTAATTCGAACCCAACCTGTAAAAATAGCTCCAACTGATTCTAAAAAAATCAATAAGCCAAAAAACACTCTAAATATAATTAGTGCGCTATTATCTATATGTTTAAACAACAACTTATTCATGATTTGCTATTAATTTTTGAGCTTCAATTTTATCTTTTTTTAATTGTTGTTTTAACGCTTCAACCGATTTAAATTTAAACTCATCTCGCAATCTATATAAAAACTCGACTTTAATTGTTTTATCGTATAAATCGGATTGAAAATTAAAATAATTAACCTCAATTGTTTGTGATGTTCCGTTTACCGTAGGATTAAAACCAATATTTAACATCCCATAAACCTCAGCACCATCAATTACAGACTTTACAACATACGCACCTTGTTTGGGTATTAATTTATAATTTTCTTCGATTTTAATATTAGCTGTAGGAAATTCGAGCTCCCTACCAATACCTTTACCTTTTACTACGGTACCAAATAAACTAAAACAACTACCCAAATACCTATTAGCCTTTACAATATAACCATTTTGCAAAGCGACTCTAACTTTTGTTGAGCTTACTGTAACCTCATCAACATCTTGAGCGTTTATTTCAAAAACTTCAAAATCATAGGTTTTCCCGAAGGCTTTTAAATCTGTAATATTTGCCGATCGATTTTTACCAAAACGATGGTCGTAACCTATAATAATTTGCTTTACATTTAAGGCGTCTACCAACACTTGCTTTACATAATCTGCAGCACTAAGTTTTGAAAAATCTTCTGTAAATTCTTTAACCACCAAGTGCTTAATTCCGTGTTGTTTTAACAACTCGGCACGCTCACTTAAAGTATTTATAAGTTTAATATTGGCATCTTTTTGTAACACCACCCGTGGATGCGGAAAAAATGTTAAAATAACTGGCTCTAAATTATTTTTAGTTGCATTTTCCACCAGCTTTGAGATAATTTTTTGATGCCCAACATGAACGCCGTCAAAAGTACCAATTGTTACGACTGATGCTTTAGCAGATTGATAGTCCTTAAAGTTTTTAATTATAGCCACTACTTACCGTTAAAGTTATTCATTGTTTGGCTTACGCCAGAAAGCACAAAAGATTTAATAATCTCAACACCTATTTTTAAGCGTTCTTTCAATTTGGTATTTTCCTCATCGTTCCATTTACCAAGTACATAATCTACCTGTCTTCCTTTGGCAAAAGCATCGCTAATACCAAATCTAAAACGCGGGTATTTGGTTGTATTTAATTTTTCTTGAATATCTTTCAATCCATTATGACCACCATCACTGCCTTTTATTTTAACACGTAAACTTCCAAAAGGCAGATTTAAATCGTCGGTAATAATTAAAATATTTTCGATAGCTATATTTTCTTTTTCCATCCAATATTTTACAGCTTTACCGCTTAAATTCATAAACGTTGTAGGCTTAATAAAAATAAAAGTTCTGCCTTTTAACTTATAGGTTGCCTTAAAAGCTAACCTATCGCTACTAAATGTAAAAGACTCTGAATTTGCAAATTCATCTAGAATTTTAAAACCTATATTATGTCTAGTTTCATCATACTCTGTACCGATGTTACCGAGACCAACAATTAAAAATTTTTTCATTGTAGTTGTATTGAGGATAGATTTTAAAAATCTAATTTTAATTCTGTAAAAATAAAAAAAGCATCCTGAATTAACAGAATGCTTTTAAACTTAATTGTTTATATTTTTTTTACCAGATTCTAACACGTTTAGCTGGCTCTAAATACATTTTATCGCCTTCTTTAATATCAAACGCTTTATAAAACGCATCAACATTAAGTAAAGGTTGTGTTGCTCTAACTTTTCCTGGCGAGTGCGGATCTGTTTTTATTTGATTACGCAAAGCCTCGTCACGACTTAAAGTTCTCCAAACTGTTGCCCATGACATAAAGAAACGTTGCTCGGCAGTAAAGCCGTCTATAGCATCAGGACGTCCATTTTCTTTAAAAAACATTTGAAGTCCGTCATACGCACCTAATATCCCTCCTAAGTCTCCGATATTTTCACCTAGTGTAAATTTACCGTTAACATTAACACCCTCTAACACCTCAACATTATCGTATTGAGCTGCTAAAGCATTTCCTCTTTCTGTAAACGCAGCAAGGTCAGCTTCTGTCCACCAGTTTTTTAAATTTCCGTCACTATCAAATCTAGCACCAGAATCGTCAAACGCATGAGAAATTTCGTGTCCAATTACAGCACCTATACCTCCGTAATTAACTGCTTCATCGGCAGTATAGTTATAAAATGGTGGTTGTAATATTGCCGCTGGAAAAACAATTTCGTTGTTTAATGGATTAAAATATGCGTTTACCGTTTGTGGCGACATGCCCCACTCAGTTTTATCAACTGGCTCTCCAATTTCAGCATAATTTTTATCTTGTGCCCATTTACCTACAGCCGTCATGTTTTCAAAATACGTTTTATCGGCACTAACATCCATTGCCGAATAATCTTCCCAATCATTAGGGTAAGCTATTTTTACTGTAAATTTATCTAACTTTTCAATAGCTTTTGCTTTGGTTGCATCACTCATCCAATCCAAATTAGTAATTCTAGCTTTAAATGCACTAATAACATTAGCAATCATTTTTTCTGCTTTTTCTTTCGCCTCTGGCGGAAATTTAGCATCAACGTATAATTGCCCTAAAGCTTCTCCAACAGTACCATTAACAGTTGCTAAAGCACGCTCATCAGCAGGACGTTGTTTTTTTGCTCCACGCAAATACTTGCTGTAAAACTCCCAATTGGCCAACTCAATATCGGTAGATAATCGACTTGCCGCACTATTAAATGTATCCCAACGCAATAACGTTTTTATATCTTTAAGCGGTGTTGTTTTTAAAAACGTATCTAAATATTTAGTAAAACGTAATTGTGTTACTAATAACGTATCAAACTTTTTTGTGATTCCTAAATCGGCAATTAACTTAGGTACATCAATACTCGTTAACATATCATCAACTTGTTTAACACTAAATGGATTATTATAGTTACGTGCATCACGACGCTCAACTTTATCTAATCTTGGTTTAGACAACTGTGTTTCTAATTCTAAAATTTTATCTGCTGCAGCTGTTGCCGTTGCTTCGTCATCACCAAGCATTTTAAGCATTTTAGCAATATGTTTTTTGTACGCTTCTCTAATCTCAATAGATTTTTCATCTTGTTCTAAATAGTAATCACGATCAGGAAGTCCTAAACCGTTTGCACTAAAATATACCGTATTCATTGAGCTGTCATTCAAATCAGCACCAGCACCAATACTCATAAACGGTGAAGACACGGCTGCATTAGTTGCTAAAACTGTTTGCATATCTGCTAAACTGCCAATACCCTCAATAGCCTTTAATGCTGGTTGCAATGGTGCTAAACCTGCTTTATTACGTGCAATTGTATCTAATTTAGTATCAAAAATAGCTAAGGCTTTTGCTTGATCGGTTGATGAAGCATATTTACCACTAGCTTTTGCTTCTGCAAGTATTTTTAACACATCAGCATCTGTAGATTTTCTTAACACAGAAAACCCTCCCCAAGACGATCTGTCGTCTGGTATTTTTGTTTTAGCCATCCAACTACCATTAACATAATTATAAAAATCATCTTTTGGATTTACCGTAGTATCCATGTTTTCTAAAATAATACCAGGAATCACTTCAGCTTTAACTGTTTTTTCAGCCTCTTGCTTACACGCTACTACTCCAAAAAAAGCAGCACAACTTAACGCACTCAACGTTTTTAAATTAATCTTCATAATTTCAATTTAGTGTTACATTTATTACTTAATAGTATAGACGCAATTATTTATATTTCGTTACAAAAGCCCGTTATAAAGGTTTAATAATATCTTGTGCGTCTTTTTCTACTTTTTTATTAATATGATAAATTAGGTTTGCATGTGCTTCAAGTATTTTTTTTATACATTTTAACACTTCGGTTTTGGTATAGCTATAATTCATTAAATCTTGTAACTCAAAAAAAAACGTTTCTAACACTAGCATACGACTTTTGATTTGGTTTGCGAATAATTGTCGTGGAATTTCATTTTTAAAATCTGCAAAAAAGCTACTTAAAACAGTATGGCTATCGTTTTGTGTAAATGTTGATAAATCTGCTTTTTTAAGCTTCTCTATCTCTTTTTCTAACTCAAAAAATTTAGTCCAATTCACTATAATTGCACTCGAAGGCTTACTTAATCTGTAATCTTTATAGTTTAGTGCACTGACATTTTTTTTAGTAATTTTATTACTAACTTTAGCTATAGTATCCTGAGGTACTGCATTAAGATTTTCTGGATTTATGTTAGTTTCCTTCTTGCAAGACAAGCAAAACAGTAACAGTATTAAACCAACAAAATATTTATAAAAAAAAGGCATAGTTTTTAAACACGTTTAGCTACAAATATATTACGAAATTAAAGATATTCCTATTAACGTTAAAATTGCTGATATGATACTAAAAAAAACTATTTTTACAACCTCATTTATATTTCAATTACAATGACCTCAAAAATACTTGTTATTGGTGCTGGCGGACAAATAGGTGTTGAACTTACCGAAAAACTACGTGATATTTATGGCAAAGACAATGTTATCGCATCAGACATTAAAGCTAGTAATGAAAAACTAGTATTTTCGGGTCCTTTTGAAATTTTAGATGCCATGGGTTATGAGGCAATAAAAACATGCGTAAAAAAATATCATGTAGACACTGTGTATTTAATGGCTGCGATGCTAAGTGCAACTAGCGAAAAGCACCCCGAATTAGCATGGCAATTAAACACAAACTCATTATTTAATGTACTTAACTTAGCTAAAGACGGCTATATAAAACATATTTTTTGGCCTTCGAGTATTGCTGTTTTTGGACCAAACACCCCTAAAAATAACGCTGAGCAACACACCATTATGGAGCCAACTACAGTGTATGGCATTTCTAAACAAATGGGCGAAAGATGGTGCGAATATTACCACAATAACTATGATGTAGATGTAAGAAGCTTAAGATACCCAGGCATTATTAGCTGGAAAAACCCTCCTGGCGGTGGCACGACCGATTATGCGATTGATATTTATCACGAAGCATTGAAAAACGAACAATACACCTGTTTTTTAAATGAACATACCGAATTACCGATGATGTTTATGGACGACGCCATAGATGCTACGGTAAAACTCATGCAAACTAAGTCTGAAAAATTAAGCATTCGTTCGTCTTATAATATCTCAGCCATTAGCTTTACACCAAAACAAATATCCGAAAGCATTAAAAAGGTATTGCCTAATTTTTCAATAAATTACAAACCCGATTTTAGACAAAAAATAGCAGATAGCTGGCCAAAATCTATTAATGACTCTGTAGCCAAAACCGATTGGGGCTGGAAACACGAGTTTAATCTTGATGACATTACTAATGAAATGCTAGACCAGCTATCTAAGCAGATATAAGTTAAAGTATCTGTTATTTACATTATCATTTGTTATTTTTGTTTAGTTACAACTAACATTTAGTTCATGAAAATCATTTCTTACAACGTTAACGGCATTAGAGCTGCTTTAAAAAAAGGATTTATCGATTGGCTCATTGCCGCTAATCCTGATGTGGTTTGTATTCAAGAAACCAAGGCCCACAAAGAACAATTAGATTTAAGCCTATTTGAAGCCGCTGGATACAAATACAACTATTGGTTTAGCGCTCAAAAAAAAGGCTACAGTAGTGTAGCTTTACTTTGCAAAACCAAACCAAATCACGTTGAATATGGTACAGGCATTGACTATATGGATTTTGAAGGTCGAAATATTAGAGCTGACTTTGACGACGTATCTGTAATGAGCATGTATCTGCCATCTGGCACTAATGCTGAGCGATTAGATTTCAAATTTAAATATATGGATGATATTTTAATTTACCTATCGGAATTAAAAAAGAGCATTCCTAATTTAATTGTTTGTGGCGACTATAACATTTGTCATGAAGAGATTGACATACATAACCCTAAAATGAAAGGTGTCTCTGGATTTTTACCCGAAGAGCGACAATGGTTATCTGCTTTTACCAAAAGTGGGTTTATAGACTCCTTTAGACACTTAAACCCAACAACACAGCAGTTTTCATGGTGGAGTTACCGTGCAAACTCTAGAGCTAACAATAAAGGTTGGCGATTAGATTACGCTATGACCACTACCGCAATGGAAAAACGCTTAAAACGTGCAGTTATTTTAACCGAAGCGGTACACAGCGATCATTGCCCTATTTTATTAGAAATAGACTAACAACCTTATATTATGAAATATACTACGTTACCTAATACCACTATAAAAGTAAGTAAAATTTGCCTTGGCACCATGACATGGGGCAACCAAAACACCGAAAAAGAAGGCCACCAACAACTAGATTATGCCATTGATAATGGTGTTAATTTTATTGATACTGCCGAGCTTTATCCTGTTCCGGCGACAGCCGAAACACAAGGAAAAACCAGTACAATTTTAGGCAACTGGCTTAAAACACAAAATAGAGACAAACTTGTAATTGCTTCAAAAATTGCAGGCCCAGGCGACTACACTGCACATATACGTACTACAGGCTTTTGCAAAACTGCAATTAATGAGGCTATTAACAACGAATTAAAGCGCTTACAAACCGATTATATTGATTTATACCAATTACATTGGCCTGAGCGACAAACTAACTTTTTTGGTGTACGTGATTACAAACACAATGCTAACGAAAAATGGAATGATAATTTTAATGAAATTCTCAATTCATTAAACGATCAAGTTAAAACCGGAAAGATTAGACATATCGGCTTATCAAACGAAAAGGCATGGGGCACAATGCGTTACATACAAGAGGCTAAGCAACATAATTTACCTCAACCCATAACCATACAAAATGCCTACTCATTATTAAATCGCACTTTTGAAGGCGACTTAGCTGAAGTTTCGCATCGCGAAAACATTGGATTACTTGCCTACTCACCACTAGGATTTGGTGTGTTATCTGGAAAATACATTAAAGGTATTGAAAACGATAATGCACGATTAAAATTATTTCCTCGGTTTGCACGCTATAGCAGCGAACAAGCTACTAATGCAACAAAACATTATTTACAACTAGCCGAAAGCAACAACATGTCGTTAACTCAAATGGCATTAGCGTTTGTAAACCAAAGACCCTTTGTAACTAGTAATATTATTGGCGCAACCAACCTAAACCAACTCAAAGAAAATTTAAGTAGCATAGATATAACTTTAAGTGAGGATGTATTAAAACAAATTAATGCAATACATGCCGCTATACCAAACCCAGCGCCTTGATTATTAATTATCAAAGCGGCTTTCGATAATTTGTTGCATACTTACGGTTTCATAATTGCGTTTTACAAAATCTAACGAATGTTCTAAAACTTCGCCCATGCTTTGGGCGTTTTTAAATTTAACATCGGTAACATACTTATAAATCTGCATTTTTAGTTGGGTAATATTTTTTTCGATTGATATCGTGTCGGTTTTACAAATAGTTACCAATTTTTCAATTCGCGTTTCCCAGCTAATAATACGTTTAGCAACAATTGAGCGTTCCTCTATTTTATATTGATTTACCGACTGTTTTTTTAGTTTATTTTTAACCAAATCAACCATTTTAAAATTTTCTTTAAAAAATTGCGGCCGGTATACATTAAATTTCCCTTCAAAGCATTGCTGATCAAAATCTATTGCTCGTATTTTATACACAACATGATCAAAATCGTGCGTAGGCACAATAACATAATTATATGATCGCATATCACCCAAAAGCCTAATCATACACCGCTCATTAAACTTCACAAACTCTTTGGCTAGTTGCGCTTTTTCTGATTCGGTACACTTAGGCAGCATATCTTTTATAAACACATCACCAGGTATACCTGCTATATGCTCTTCAATAAGCGTATCTTTATAAACTAAAAAATTTAAATTATAGGGTGATAACATATGCTCTAACTCTAGCCCATATACTCGAGATGCATCGGCTTTTTTTACATAAAAATAGGTGTAATTATCATTAAGCACGTTTCTAATTTTTATTCTAAAAGGTTTAGAGTTGCCAAACGTGCAGTAATCAACAGCGTCCACATTTAAATAATCCATAATGGCATCATTACCATCACTATGCAAAATAGAGTATACTTTTTTTAAACTCGCATCAATTTCTTCTCTTTCAAACTCGGGATAATACACTCTTACCCAAAGTGTATCTTCTTCATTGTCGTCATAAACCACTATTGACCCTGTAAACCTCAATAAATCATCATAAAACACAGGTATTTCTATAGTACGATTATATTGAACTAAATAATCATTAAGATCTGCTTTAATAGGATAAGCAGGTTTTTTTTTAGACATTAATCGTTCTTCATTCATCACTTATAAATAAATATCACTTTTTGTGTAACAATTTACACATAATAAAGTCAAGTTAATATATTTAACTCATCTTTAATTAAAAACATAAATTTTGGATCCTATTTTAAGCATTAGCAACCTTACAAAAAAATACGGCAATTTAGTAGCTGTAAATAATTTGTCATTCACTATACACAAAGGTAATGTTTATGGTATTTTAGGGCCTAACGGAAGTGGCAAATCAACCACACTTGGCATTGCATTAAATGTAGTTAATAAAACGATGGGCGAATTTAGCTGGTTTGATGGTACAACCTCAACTCATGAGGCATTAAAAAAAGTAGGTGCTATTATTGAGCGACCCAATTTTTACCCCTACATGACCGCCGAACAAAATTTAAAACTAGTGTGTAAAATTAAGGGTGTTAGTCATATTAAAATTGACGAAAAGTTAAAAATTGTTGGTTTACTAAACCGAAAAAACAGCAAATTTAGCACCTACTCACTAGGGATGAAACAGCGCCTAGCTATAGCATCTGCCCTATTAAATGATCCTGAAATATTAATTTTGGATGAACCCACAAACGGGCTTGACCCGCAAGGCATACATCAAATACGCGAAATCATAAAAACTATTGCCAGCAACGGCACAACAATTTTATTAGCATCACACTTACTTGATGAGGTTGAAAAAGTATGCAGTCACGTTTTAGTACTACAAAAAGGGAAAAAACTTTACGATGGCAGAGTAGATGAAATGATATCAACTCAGGGTTTTTTTGAACTTAAAACAAATAACCATAACCAATTACTTGAATTTTTAAAAGCTCATAATAACATCAAAGCTACCAAAACAAACAATGACCTTATAATCGCCTACTTAAACACCGACATGGATGCTGCCGAATTTAACGCCATGCTGATAAAAAATAATATTGTACTATCGCATTTAGTAAAACGAAAGGAAAGCCTTGAAGAACAATTTTTAAAACTTACAGAAAAACAATAACTTAATAAAAACAACAATATGCTAAGGTTACTTCAACTTGAACTTCAAAAACTATGGCTTAATCGTTCTAGCAAAGTTTTAATTTTTATATCATTTATACTTCCTTTTACTGTACTTATATTAGCCTCAATTAAAATTGATTTTTTTGGCTTTTTTACACTAGAATTAGGTGAACTTGGTATTTTTAATTTTCCATTAATTTGGCATATTACAACATTTTTTGCCTCCTATTTTAAATTATTTTTTGCTATTGTGGTAGTTAGCATGATTGGCAATGAATACAGCAACAAAACGATAAAACAAAACTTAATAGATGGGTTAAGTAAAAAAGAATTTATACTATCTAAGTTTTACGTCATTGTATTTTTTTCATTAATTTCTACACTTTTAATAGGCACAGCTTCGCTTTTAATAGGTTTATATTACTCAAGTTATACAGAGTTGTCATTAATAACTATAGATTTAAATTATTTACTAGCCTATTTTATAAAACTTACAGGCTTTTTTAGTTTATGTCTGTTTTTTGGGGTGTTACTTAAGCGTTCGGCTTTTGCATTAGGCTTTTTATTTTTACTTTATATTTTTGAATGGATTGTTTTTGGACTTGCTACAAAATACACCACTACGGATATAGCTTGGCGAATTAAAAACCTACTTCCGCTTGAGTCAATGTATAAACTAATTGACCAACCCATACAACGATTGGCAATGACCAAATTTGCTGAAAAAACAGAATTAGTATATGATTATGCCGTACACGCACATGAATTAATTGTGGTTACAGGCTGGACGTTAATTTTTATTTTAGCAGCTTATATGCTGCTAAAAAAAAGAGACTTATAATGTTAATTTAAATAATTTCTGCGCTCAAACCTGCTTGCAATAATTTTTCGCACTGCGGCTTCAACTCTTTAAGCACTCCTGTTTTAACCGTACATTTACCTTTGTAATGAACAATTAAAGCGCACTGCTCGGCCTGCTCGGCGGTATGACTACACACATGTATTAACACATTAATAACATGATCAAAAGTATTTACATCATCATTATAAAGTACTAATTCATTTTGCGGTGTAGTTTTTTCTTTTGTTACAACTTTTTCAAGTATTTGTTCTTTTACACTCATAACTAATTCATATACATTTACAACAACGCTTATTCTAACAAAAATATTTTAATTTAATTTTGAATAAACAAGGTATTGCCTTGCAATGTTATATTGTAAAAAAGTAATGTGCATGGCAAATCGGCACCACTTATCCTACCATTAACAAGGCTATACGTATTTTCATCATCACAACCACAGGTAGCCAGAGAGCCATTGGGTACTAAAACCGAGCATGATTGTATTTGATGATTAGGATCGGCAGCATCCCATGCAAAAAAATTATTCCCAACATTTGCCACAATTACGCCTTGATTACCTAGGCCTGGCAGATAAACAGAATTACCTGTAAATTGCAAATCACTAAATTGAGGCAAGTTTAAATTGAGCTGCCTATTAATAGTTAACCCTGTGGTTAAAAAACTACAACTAGGATCTATTTCATTATCGCTATCACAAGTTAATAGTAAAATTGAGGCAATTAGTATATAAAAATGTTTCATCATTTATAAATTTAAAAACGTAAATATCACAAAACAAAATTAGACTAAAATTTTGTATATTTGCTTTATTATCCCGTACATACGGGATTTTTTTATTCCTGATTAACAACAACATTAAGTGCTAAAAAATCAGGTTTATACAAAGTCAACAAAAAAATATTATTTATGAGTAAAGCTTCCTATTATACAGAAGAAGGATTAAAAAAATTAAGAAACGAATTACGTCACTTAAAAGACATAGAACGCCCAAGAGTATCACAAGCAATTGCCGAAGCGAGAGACAAAGGTGATTTGAGTGAAAATGCCGAATATGATGCTGCAAAAGAAGAACAGGGCCTATTAGAACTTAAAATTTCGAAACTAGAAAGCACATTATCTGGCGCAAGATTAATTGACGAATCTCAACTTGATGCAAGTAAAGCACTTGTGTTATCAAAAGTAAAAATCAAAAATCAAACCAATGGCATGGAAATGACCTATACATTAGTTGCCGATGGGGAGGCCGATTTATCATCGGGCAAAATATCTGTAAATTCACCTATAGGAAAAGGACTTTTAGGGAAATCGGTAGGAGACGTTGCCGAAATAACAGTGCCTACTGGAGTTATGAAATTTGACATTATAGAAATATCAAGATAACTATGAGCTCAATTTTTACAAAAATAATAAACGGCGAAATTCCTTGTCATAAAGTAGCAGAAACCGAAGAGTTTTTAGCCTTTTTGGATGTTAATCCTAACGCTAAAGGCCACACACTTTGCATTCCTAAAAAAGAGGTTAACAAAATTTTTGACTTAAGTGATGATACTTACCTAAAACTAATGGCTTTTTCTAAAAAAGTAGCTTTTGCTTTAGAAAAAACAATTGATTGCAAACGTATTGGCATGACCGTTATTGGGCTTGAAGTACCTCATGTGCACGTACACTTAATACCGTTAAACAGTATGAAAGATGCACAATTTATCAATAAAGTTAGCCTTTCGGCAGAAGAATTTGCTGCTACTGCAAAAGCAATACAGGCTAATCTATAAAAGCATTTAAACTTATTTGTATTGAAGTTCCTTTATTTATTTGAGACGAAATCACTTTTATTTTGCCATTATGATAATCTTCAATAATACGTTTAGCTAGAGACAAGCCAAGCCCCCAACCACGTTTTTTACTTGTGTAACCAGGCTCAAAAATGGTTTTAAACTTGGCTTTTTCGATACCCTTACCCGTATCGGTAATCGTAATCAATACTTCTTTTTTAGTTTTTTCTATAACTACTTTCAAAACCCCCTTACCTTTCATGGCATCAATGGCATTTTTAACCAAATTCTCAATAGTCCAACTAAACAATTGCCTGTTTAAATTAACATAATATGGAGGCTCTATAGTTTTTAGTTGAAAATCTATAAGGTTTGAAAACCTAGTTTTTAAATACTCGTAAGATTCTATCGTTTCTATAACAATATCACTTTTTTCGAGCTTTGGTACAGAGCCAATTTTACTAAATCGCTCAGCAATAATAATTAACCTATCAATATCTTTTTCAATTTCAGTAATATACTCAGGGTTAACATTTTCTATCTTCAAAAGCTCAGCCCAACCTACTAAAGATGATAATGGTGTACCAATTTGATGCGCTGTTTCTTTGGCCATACCTGTCCAAAGCTTATTTTGCGAAGCTACTTTTGTACTTCTGTAAAAGAAAAAAGCAACAGCACCAAAAAGCCCAATAACCAAAATTAAAGTAAGCGGGTAATATTTAAGCTTATTTAAAACTACTGAATTACCATAATAAATTGTGCTATACAACTCGCCTTTATAGCGTATAGGAATAGGTGTGTTTTCTTTTTCAAACTTAGCTAAAAGCTCAGCAACATAAACAGAATCTTTAGTTTTAACATCATCAATATTATTAAAACTCATACTGCCATCTTTGGCCTCAACCAAAATCATAGGTGTTGATGTATTTAAATTAGTATACGCAAACAACACAATAGGGTCAATATCTTCAGTCAAATCATCATTAGCCTCCAACAAACTACTTTGTGCTAATGACCAAGTTTCAATTTTAATACGCTCTTCGGTTTTAAATTTTTGAAAAAAAACATACG
>CALDUQ010000003.1 GCA_937924845.1 uncultured Flavobacteriaceae bacterium | reverse complement strand
TAATTACTTATCCGATTTAAGTACTCCTTTTTGATCTAGTAATGCCTGTTTAGTCAAACTTACTAAAGCAAAATTTGGTGCAATTGCCAATGCTTCATCAAAGTACACAAGCGCTTTGTCAATATTATGATTACGATCTTCTCTAAATTTTACCAAACCCTCAAGATACTTAAATGCCGCTTTTATAGGCACTTGATATGGCTTAGCTCTATTTTCGAAATAAGAGCGTTTTGTGTCATCGTTAGAATTATTTAACCCATATTTAATAACTTCAGTAGCTCCAGTAATATCATTTAACTGAATTTTTAAATCAGCTATTTCATAAGCTATTAATGTATTGGGCTTGCGTTTAAATAAAATTTCATAATGTGATAACGCACGTTTAGTTTCTCCTAAAGCTTGTAAAGAAATGGCTTTTACCTCAACGGCAAGGTTTGAGTCGTTAGCATCAATATCATAACCAATGACATTAAGGGCTTGTACATGTTTACCATTATTCATGTAATACCCTGCTAAGGTATCTTTCAACATTTTGTTATTATCGATAATGGTTAAATGTGTTAACGCATTAATAACACCTTGTACATCACCTTGTGCTTTCATTTGCTTGTAATAAGCACGAAAATGTTTTTGCATTTCAACATTTGTTTGTGCTGATAATTGCAATGCAAACAATAAACTTGCAGTAAATAGAGATAAAGATTTCATGTTTTAATAATTTTTATTCAAAAGTAAAAAAACATGACATCAAACCATAAGGTTTAACAAGAGTTTAAAATTTAAGTTAAGTAATTAACACAGGTTTACTAAAAACATAGTTTTGCAGTTGTTTTAGCGCCTTAATCTTGTCGGTGCTTGGCACTAACAACGAGATGTTATTATTACTCCCACCATAAGAAATCATACGAATATCAACGTCCTTTAAAATTTGAAAAAGTTTATAGGTATCGGCATCACTTACTACCGAGTGTCCTACCATGCAAATAATGCTTTGATGAGAATCAACTTCGATATGTGCAATTTTATTAAGTTCAACCAATATGCGTTCTAAATTTTTAGGATTATCAACAGTCAACGACACAGCTATTTCTGAGGTTGTAATCATATCAATTGAAGTTTCAAACATTTCAAAAATTTCAAAAACTTTCTTTAAAAAACCGTAGGCTTGAAGCATTTTAGCCGATTTTATCTTAATAGCTGTGATGCCATCTTTAGCTGCTATTGCTTTAATACCTCTAGATATATTATTGGAATCAATTAAAGTACCAAACGCTTGAGGTTGCATAGTGTTTTTAAGCTGTACGGGTATGTTTTTGTGTCTAACTGGGGTAACTGTTTGTGGGTGTAAAATTTTAGCGCCAAAATAGGCCAACTCTGCCGCTTCATCATACGAAATATGACTAATTGGTGAGGTGTTATCAACATATCGAGGGTCGCTATTGTGCATACCATCAATATCTGTCCATATTTGAACCTCACTAGCCTCAATAACCGATCCAATTATGGTAGCAGTATAATCACTACCACCACGCTTTAAATTAGAAATATCCCCATATTCATCAACACATATAAAGCCTTGAGTAATATAGATTTTTGAATTTGGGTTAGCTTGCAATAAAAAATCTATGTTTTTTTTGATATAAAAAAAATCGGGTTCACCATCCTTGTCTATTCGCATAAAATCAAGGGCTGGCAACAAACTAGACACAATTCCCTCTTGATTTAAAAAACAATTAAAGATAAATGTACTAAGCAACTCACCTTGTGCTAAAATTGTATTTGAAACAATAGCTGTTAAATCCTGATGTATTAATTTAGATAATAAACCAAATACTTCATCAACAAATTGTAACGCTTGAGCCTTAATTTTATTAGCAGTTAGCAAATCATTAATCACCAAAATATAGCTAGATTTTAAATTTTGTATCAAAGTATTAGCAATTACAAAATCGTTATCTTCAATGCGCTTTACAATATCAACTAACGCATTTGTAGTTCCTGACATAGCCGACAAAACAATAATTTTAGGCTGATCATCATCTATAATAGACTTTACATTTTTAATAGATTCAACCGATCCTACCGATGTGCCACCAAATTTTAAAACTTGCATAAAAATATTTTTTTAACAAAATTAATTAGTTTCATCAACTGTAACTATTTATGAGTAAATATTGTTATTTTTGCACAAATTGTTAACTATTTAACATGAAAACAATAGCAAATTGTGTAGAAGAACTACTGGTAGGACAACCCTATTTAGAAGAAGCTCTAGCCAGAAATATCATTAATTATAGTGCCTTAGCGGAAGAACTTACACAACCAGTAAGTGAAATGCTAAAAAAAACGGTAAAATCGGGGGCTATAATGATGGCACTTAGGCGATATAAACCTCCTACTGCACTTTCAAATACCAATAAAATTAGCAAAGCCATAAAATCATTAGGTGATATTACGGTGAGGTCTGGTTTAGTAGATTTTACAGTAGTAAACTCAAATACACTAATACATAATCACGTAAAATTACTTGAAAAAATTAAAGAAAAAACAAAGCTTTTTTATACATTTACTAGAGGTATACACGAAAGTAATATTATTATTTCTAACGATTTAAAAGCCTTTGTAATTGCACATTTAGAAAATGAAAACTGCATTGCAATGCAGGATAATTTATCAGCAATAAGTTTAGATTTACCCGAAGAAAACTCAAGAATTTCAGGATTATATTATCATTTTTTTAAACGCTTAGCGTGGGACGGCATACCGCTATATGAAGTATTATCAACAACCAATGAATTTACAATACTTATTGAAGATGCTTATGTAGACAAAGCATTTTCAGCCATAAAAAAAATGAAACAATAATTATAAACTAGTTTTTTGAAAGATTAAAACGATATAACAACTCAAATTCAAACAAAAAACTTGATTGAATATCAGGGTTTAACTGTTCACGTTTATCTTTTATATTTATACCTGGCAACCTAAAAGCCACCTTATCGCCTTGAGCATAAGCTTCAAAATTATTTTTAGCATATCCCCATTTAAGTCTAAGTAATAAAGATTTATCCCAAATGTTTTTTTGGAGATAAAGCATTGAGGTTAGTGCATTTTGATCGGCATATATGTTTGCTGCATTTTCATTAATATTAAAACTTTTACCAGCAGCCGAAAACTCAAAACCAATAGTAATTGGCTTAAAATTATAATTAATATTAGCAGATATTGGTAGTAATACATCCATAATAAATCGATCGTTATTACTACTGTAAAACCAACCAAAAAAAGGTGTAGCAACCACACCAAAAGCCTCTGTAGATGCATAAAGACCAAAACGATATTTTAAATTATCAGACTTTTTTTTATTAAAAATTGCAATAGCACCTATTCTAAAATCATTTATACTAACAGATTTATAATCGGAAGCCAATTTTGGTAATAATAAAAAATTGCTCGAAAATGTTTCAGAATTATTAATTAAAACACCAATTTTAAGCAAACTGCTATAAACCGTAGTTGCTTTGTTATTTGACAAAAAATCAAGCCTGTTTTTGTTAAACGTCCCTCCAGTAAGAAAAGTGTACTTGTCATTTACAGGAACTGGCAGTAAAAAATCAACATCAAAAACCTCAATAGAAGTGCTCCCAATTTCATTTTCAAGATTACTATTTAAGGTATGCCCGTAAGATACTGATAATAAATCGACATAATCCTGCGTATAACCTAACGCAGAAATCGATATAAAAAAAACAAATGTTGCAAGTTTAAAAGCCAATAGCATATTTTTGTATAGGCGAATTTATATAAATTAATATCAAAAAATAAGATATTAATATGGTTTTAACTTTTACAGTTCGACCTAACAAACTACATTTGTAATTAAAGTCTAACTTAAACTTTCGTATGAGCAAGCAAAATAAACAAAGTGATGCATTACAATATCATGCTGAACCAACCCCAGGAAAAATAAAAATAGTACCTACTAAAAAATACGCAACACAAAGAGATTTAGCATTAGCGTACTCACCTGGCGTTGCCGAACCTTGTTTAGAAATTGAAAAAAATAAAGATAACGCCTACAAATACACGTCAAAAGGAAACCTAGTTGCAGTGATATCTAACGGTACAGCAGTACTAGGCCTAGGTAATATTGGTCCCGAAGCTTCAAAACCAGTAATGGAAGGCAAAGGCTTATTATTTAAAATTTTTGCCGACATTGATGTTTTTGATATTGAGGTTGACACCGAAAATATTGAAGAATTTATACAAACAGTAAAACATATAGCACCAACATTTGGTGGTATAAACCTCGAAGATATAAAAGCTCCCGAAGCTTTTGAAATAGAGAACAGGCTAAAAGAAGAACTTGATATACCTGTAATGCATGACGACCAGCATGGTACTGCAATTATATCAGCGGCAGCATTAATAAATGCCCTAGAAATAGCCGATAAAAAAATTGAAGACGTTAAAATTGTAATTAGTGGTGCAGGTGCAGCTGCAATATCTTGTACCCGATTATACCAAGCTTTTGGAGCCTCTCGAAAAAACATCGTAATGCTTGATAGCAAAGGTGTAATTAGAGACGACAGAGACGCTTTAACATCACAAAAAGCTGAATTTGCAACGCATCGCAAAATAAACACATTAGAAGAAGCTATGGTTGATGCCGATGTGTTTATTGGCTTATCAAAGGCCGATATTGTTACGCCAAAAATGCTAAAAACCATGGCAAACACGCCTATTGTTTTTGCAATGGCAAATCCCGATCCCGAAATTAAATATCAATTAGCACTCGATACTAGAGACGATATTATTATGGCTACTGGTAGAAGTGACCATCCTAACCAAGTTAATAACGTATTAGGATTCCCTTTTATATTTAGAGGCGCATTAGATGTTAGAGCAACCAAAATTAATGAACCAATGAAAATGGCTGCTGTAAAAGCCTTAGCAGCATTAGCCAAAGAACCCGTTCCTGAGCAAGTAAATATTGCTTATGGCGAAAAACGACTTACTTTTGGAAAAGATTACATCATCCCTAAACCTTTTGACCCTAGATTAATAGGTGTAGTTCCGCCAGCAATTGCTAAAGCTGCTATTGAAAGTGGTGTAGCTAAAGAACCAATTACAGATTGGGAAGCTTATGAAAATAAGCTATTAAGCCGATTAGGAAGTGACAATAAATTAGTTCGCCTATTACACAAAAGAGCAAAACTTGATCCTAAACGTGTAGTTTTTGCTGAAGCAGATCAATTAAGAGTATTAAAAGCTGCTCAATTTACGTATGACGAAGGTATTGCTATCCCTATTTTACTAGGAAGACGACAAAAAATAGAAGCTTTAATGGCCGAAATCGAGTTTGATGCAAATTTGACGATTATCGACCCAAAAAGCGATGAAGAAGAAGCACAAAAAGATAAGTACGCTCACAAATATTGGGAACAAAGTAAACGCAAAGGCATAACACTGTTAACTGCCAAAAAATTAATGCGCGAACGTAATTACTTCGCAGCAATGATGGTTAATGAAGGTGATGCTGACGCTTTGATTTCAGGATTTTCAAGAAATTATCCTACAGTAGTAAAACCAATGCTTGATTTAATTGGTTTAGATAAAGGAGCTACCAGAATAGCCACTACAAACTTATTAATTACAGATAAAGGCCCGTTATTTTTAAGCGACACCTCAATAAACATTGAACCTGATGCTAAAGATCTAGCCAAAATAGCACAAATGACAGCAACCACTGTAAAAATGTTTGGACTGGAACCTGTAATGGCAATGACATCATATTCTAATTTTGGCTCATCAAATCACAAGCAAGCTTCAAAAGTTAGAGAAGCTGTAAGCTACCTACATCGATTTTATCCAAATTTAATTGTTGATGGCGAGTTACAAACCGATTTTGCATTAAATAATAAAATGCGTCGTGACACCTTTCCATTTTCAAAATTAGGCGACAAAAAAGTTAATACCTTAATTTTCCCTAACTTAGATGCAGCCAATATTACTTATAAATTATTAAAAGAATTAAATAACGCTGAAAATATTGGACCAATAATGATGGGTATGAAAAAACCAGTTCACATTTTACAACTAGATGCCAGCGTTGATGAAATTGTTAACATGACTGCTATTGCCGTAATTGATGCTCAAAAAAAACAAAAACGGAATAATTAAAATAGCGCATTATACATATGATCACACAAATTAAAGGAAAACTTTTAGAAAAAAACCCCACCAACATTATAATTGATTGTAATGGGGTGGGGTATTTTATAAATATTTCTTTAAATACATTTTCTCAAATACCAGATAACGAAAATGTTACCATACTAACGCATTTGCAAATTAAAGAAGATGCACATAGCTTGTATGGGTTTTATTCAAAAGCCGAGCGTGATATATTTAGACTACTAATATCAGTTAGTGGTATTGGTACAAGTACTGCTCGCACAATGTTATCGTCATTAACACCAAAACAAATAAGAGAAGGCATAGCTGCCGAAGATGTAGGCTTAATACAATCGGTAAAAGGCATAGGGCTAAAAACAGCGCAACGTGTTATAATCGAACTTAAAGATAAAGTCATAAAAATATATGATTTTGATGAAGTTATACCACTTCAAAGCAATACAAACAAAGATGAAGCGTTATCTGCTTTAGATGTGCTCGGTTTTTCAAAAAAACAATCTGAGCGCATTGTTGATAAAGTTATTGCAGCTCAACCCGATTGCAGTGTTGAGACAATAATTAAACAAGCCTTAAAAAATTTGTAATATATTTTGAATACTAACATATTTAAATACGCTTTAAAACTTTTTTGTGCATTTACATTAATGCTTTCACATTTAAACTCAAATGCACAGGAAGCTGAAAGCACAAAACAAGATTCAAGCAAAACTAAATTTTCGTTTAACGATTTAATTTTACCCAACCCTAGTAGTGTAGTTTCTAAATATGTATATGATCCTATTAGTGATAGATATATTTATACCGAAAAAATTGGTGAATTCAACATCAACAACCCTTTAGTTTTAACACCCGAAGCTTACCAAAAATTAGTAGCTTTAGAGCAACAAAAATCATATTACAAAGATAAAATTGACGCCTTTGAAGGTAAAAAAGAAGGCTCTGAAGAATTACGAAAAAATTTAATTCCAGATTTTTACGTTAATTCAGATTTTTTTTCCTCCATATTTGGAGGCGACTCTATATCAATTCGGCCACAAGGATCGGTTGATTTAGATTTAGGAGCATTATATACCCAACAAGACAACCCTTCTATTTCTCCTAGAAATAGACAAAATGTATCATTTGATTTTGACCAACGTATTCAATTAAGTTTATTAGGACAAATAGGAACAAGATTAAGAGTGACAGCCGATTTTAATACGGAAGCCTCATTTAATTTTCAAAACTTATTTAAGCTTGAATACACTCCAACCGAAGATGATATCATAAAAAAAATTGAGGTCGGTAATGTAAACTTGCCAATCAATAGCTCGTTAATTACTGGCGCACAAAGCTTATTTGGTGTTAAAACCGAATTACAGTTTGGCAAAACAAGCGTATCTGCTGTCTTTTCCGAACAACGTTCGGAAGCACGTACCGTAACGGTACAAGGTGGTGGCACAGTTGAAGAATTTGAATTTTTTGGCTTAGATTATGATGAAAATCGACATTATTTTTTAGCACAATACTTTAGAAACAATTATAACCAAGCACTAACAACTTATCCTTATTTATTAACTCAAGTACAAATAACTCGTATAGAATTATGGATAACAAATAGAGGTAATCAAACTAATAATATTAGAAACATTGTAGCCTTTCAGGATTTGGGAGAAAGTACCGTGTTAGGATCAAATGTAACAAGTTTTAATCCCGATCCTAATGCATTTCCAAATAATGAAAACAATGCCTTTAACCCATTAAACATAGGCGGCGCTAATTCACAATTAACCGAAAGCATTAGAGATATAGCAAGGACTCAACAAAGTATTTTAACCTCGGGTACCAGCGAAGGTATTGATTATAGTCGATTAGAAAACGCACGTCAATTACAAGAAGGCACCGATTTTACCCTACACACACAGTTAGGATACGTCTCGTTAAATCAACGTTTACAAAATGACGAAGTTTTGGCAGTTGCATTTCAATATACTGTAGGCGATCAAGTATTTCAAGTAGGTGAGTTTGCTAATGATGGTGTTGACGCTACCGAAACCGAAACCATTGAAGGTGCAACAGGACAGGATACACAAATTATAAACAACCAAGCTTTAGTATTAAAAACATTAAAAAGCTCAATTGTTGATGTCGAGCAACCACTATGGGACCTAATGATGAAAAATATTTATAACACTGGTGCTTTTGATTTGAGTCAAGAGGATTTTAGATTAAATATTTTTTATACCGACCCATCGCCTTTAAATTTTATCACCCCTGTTGAAGGGACTACATTTCCTGTCAATTCAAATTTAGACGAACAAACCTTATTAAACGTATTTAATTTAGACAAACTAAATTTTAATAATGACCCACAAACTGGAGGTGACGGTTTTTTTGATTTTGTAGATGGTGTTACTGTCATACAACGTAACGGAAAAATAATTTTTACAACTGTTGAACCTTTTGGAAAACATTTATTTGACAAATTAGCTTTAGGTGGTGAAAACTATGAAGATCAAGCTAGTTACAATCCTAATCAACAAAAATACGTTTATGACAAATTATATAGCTCTACCAAAATAGTAGCTCTTGAAGATGGTGGTAAAAATAAATTTCAAATAAAAGGACGTTATAAATCCGAAGGCATTTCGGGTATTCCTATTGGTTTTAATGTGCCTCGCGGATCGGTTACTGTAACCGCAGGTGGGCGGACTTTAATTGAAGGGCAAGATTATACTGTGAATTATCAATTTGGTACAGTTCAAATTTTAGACCCAACCTTACAAAACTCTAACGTACCCATTGAAATAACAACAGAGGATAGCGCAGTTTTTGGTCAACAAACTAAACGATTTACAGGAGTTAACGTACAACATCAGTTTAATAAAAATTTTGTTTTGGGCGGTACGGTTATCAATTTAAGAGAACGTCCAATTACTCAAAAAGCCAATTTTAATAGCGAACCCATAAACAATACGATTCTAGGCATTAATGGTAATTTTTCTACAGAAGTACCATTTTTAACACGTTGGGTTAACAAATTACCAAATATTGACACCGATGCCGTGTCAAACATATCTGCACGTGGTGAATTTGCATATTTATTACCTGGCTCACCAGCTGGTATTGATTTTAATGGCGAGGCCACCTCATATATTGATGATTTTGAAGGCGCACAAAACGCTATAGATATGTTATCGCCACTTGCATGGACCTTATCAAGTAGACCGCGCGAACTTGGTCGTACTTATGCCGAAGGTGATGAAGACGACAACGGAGTTCAAAATGGTTTTGACCGTGCACACCTAAACTGGTATACTATTGACCCTATATTTTATAACAATCAAAGGCCAAGCGGATTTACCGATGATGATGTGTCGAGCTTGTTTACTCATCGTGTATTTATAGATGAGTTATTTCCTAATCAGGATGTAGTTAGAGGGCAAACCACTGTAATAAACACTTTAGACTTAGCGTATTATCCTAGCGAACGTGGAGCCTATAATATGGACCCTAATGCTGCTAATGACATATTAGCTAACCCAAGAAATAGCTGGGCGGGTATTACAAGGCAAATTACCTCTACAAATTTTGAGCAATCTAACGTTGAATTTATTGAGTTTTGGGTTTTAGATCCGTTTTCTGAAAACAGAAGTAACCCAGGTGGTAAATTAGTATTTAATTTAGGAAACATCTCTGAGGATGTTTTAAAGGATGGACGTAAGCAGTATGAAAATGGACTTCCCGAAGATGGTGATATTACAAATTTAGTACCTACCGATTGGGGTACTGTTGTGCCTCAAGAACAGTCGTTAGTATATGCATTTGCTTCCGAAGGACAACAACGCACCAATCAGGATGTAGGTTTAGATGGGTTTAATGATGCTCAAGAAGCAAGTCAATTTCCTGATTTTTCGGCATCGACCGATCCTGCAAAAGATAATTATGCCTTTTATTTAAATGGCGACGGTGATATTTTTGAACGTTACAAAAACTATAACGGCCTACAAGGCAACACTCCAGATCAATTTTCAAATACTAATCGTGGGGCAACCACGCAACCTGATGTTGAAGATGTTAACAGAGATAACACACTTAATACTATTGACAGCTATTTTGAGTATGAAGTTGACATTACACCTTCAAACTTAAACTTAACTAACCCATTAGTGAATGATGTAAGAACCGTAGATGTTACATTACCAAATGGCGTTACTGAAACTGCTAGATGGTATCAATTTAGAGTACCACTAAGCGCACCCACAAAAACAATTGGTGGTATTACTGATTTAAGATCAATACGATTTATGCGTATGTATTTAAATCAATTTACTCAAAATACCGTGTTTAGGTTTGGCACACTAGATTTAATACGTAGTGATTGGAGACGTTATACACTACCACTAGATGATGAGGCTGATATTATCAATGATAACACTATATTTAATGTAAGTAATTTAGGCATACAGGACAATGCAAGTATTTATGTATCACCACCTGGTATCACCCGTGAAGAAGTTAACAATAACAATACTATAGTTAGACTAGACGAACAAGCACTAGTATTAGAAACCGAACGATTAGAATCTAAAGATAGTAGAGCTGTGTTTAAAAACATAAGCGTAGATATGCGCCGCTATGAACGTTTACGGATGTTTTTACATGCCGAAGCTAAGGAAGGTAGTGTGTTAAATGAAGGTGAAGCTGTAGGTTTTATTAGAATGGGCAATGACCTAAACGACAATTTTTATCAAATTGAAGTGCCACTTAGTCTATCTACATCAGGCTCTTTAGACCCTTTAGAGGTTTGGAAACCAGAAAATGAAATCAATATTACTCTTGATATTTTGGCACAAATTAAAGCATTGGGTGTATCTCAAGGCACACTTACTGCTGAAAATCCTACGTTTTATAATATTGTAGATGGTGTATTAGACCCCACGCCTGTAGATGAATTTTCGGTGCATAACTTAGGTCAACAACGTGTGGGTATAAAAGGTAATCCTAGTTTTGGCGACATCAGAACCTTAATGGTTGGTATAAAAAATGCTAGAGAAAACAAAAGCATAGATGCACAAGTCTGGTACAATGAACTACGACTAGCAGAAATTGATAATAAAGGCGGTTGGGCTGCCGTAGCTGGTGTTGATTTAAACATTGCAGATTTTATGACTATTAATGCTACAGCAAACAAAAGTACTACAGGATTTGGTAGTGTTGAGCAAGGCCCAAATGAAAGAAGCCTTGAAGATACTCAAGAATATAATGTTACAACAAACATTCAACTAGGCCAATTGTTACCAAAAAAATGGGGTATAACTATACCGCTTAATTACGAAGTTGGCGAAACTGTTATAACACCAGAGTATGACCAACAATTTAATGACCTTAAACTTGAAGATCGATTAAATTTTGCAGCTGATGATAATGAACGAGATAAAATTCGTAAACAATCTGAAGATTACACCAAGCGCAAAAGCATAAATTTTATTGGTGTTAAAAAAAATAAAACAGGTGATAGTAAACCAAGGTTTTATGATATCGAAAACTTTACTTTTAATTATTCATTTAATGAAATAAATCATCGCGATTTTGAAATAGAATCGTCTAGCGATCAAACAGTAAGAGCAGGTGTAAATTACAATTTTTCATTTAAACCCTTAAAAGTTGAACCGTTTAAAAAGAACGACTCATTATTTAGCAGTAAATACCTAAAATTATTAAAAGATTTTAATTTAAATTTACTACCAACAAGCTTATCTGTAAACTCAGATTTTAACCGTCAATTTAACCGTCAAAAATTTAGAAATACCGATTTAAGTGCGCAAGATATTGGACTGGATGAACTTTTTAGACGTAACTATGTTTTTGATTTTAATTACACACTAAATTGGAATATCACAGATGCTTTAAGTTTAAACTACAATGTTACCAACAATAATATTGTTCGTAATTATTTTGTTAATGACAACTTACAAGGCGAACAAGATGCTAGCTTAGATGTTTGGGATGGCTTTTTTGATATTGGCGACCCTAACAGGCAATTTCAATCCATTACGGCAAATTACAAATTACCGATAGATAAAATTCCGCATTTAGATTTTTTAAATGCCTCAGTAAATTATCAAGGCGATTACCAATGGCAAAAAACATCTGACGGATTTAACAATTTACCCGTAGATGGTGAAATATTTGACTTAGGTAATACTGTTCAAAATTCAAATTCGATAGGTATAACAGGTGGATTGGAGTTTTCAAAGCTATACAAGTCCTTAGGTTTAGTTAAAAAACGTAAATCAAAACAAAATGCCCCAAAAACTAGCGATAAAAACGCAAAAACTAAAAAAACAAATGCTAAAAAAGCATCAAACAAAGGGTTTAATACTCTTGTAAGTGCACTTACATTTTTAAAACGACTTCAGTTTAACTATAGAGAAACTAACGGTACTTTTATTCCAGGGTTTTTAGACACACCCGATTTTATAACAAATACAAGCCCTACTTTAGGTTTCATTTTTGGTAGCCAACGCGATATTCGTCAAGATTTGGCTAGACGTGGATTACTAACCGATTTTGAGCAATTTAATCAACAATACCGTCAAAATCAAACCCGTACATTTACCTATAATGGTAGTATTGAATTTGGCAGAAATTTAAAAATTGATATTACTGGTGGCAGAAATTACACGTCAACAATTAATGAAAACTTTAATGTAACACGAAACACGTTTAATAGCTTAAATGTAAATCAAGTAGGTAACTTTGATATATCCACAATACTAATTAAAACTGCATTTTCAAAAAGTGATGAAAACGAATCTAAAGCATTTACAGCTTTTAGAGATAATAGGCTAATTATCGCACGCCGTTTAGCATCTGATGCTGGAATTGATTTAACCGATCCTAATAATTTTGAAAATAACGACACGTCATTATTTCCGCTAGGTTATGGTAACACCAACCAAGCCGTATTAATACCTGCATTTTTATCGGCGTATACAGGTCAAAATGCCGAAAAAACAAATACGCGCGTATTTAAAGATGTACCATTACCAAACTGGAACTTAAGGTATAGCGGCTTAACAAAATTAAAATGGTTTAAAAAACGCTTTAAACGTTTATCATTATCTCATGGTTACTCATCATTATATACCGTAAATCAATTTAATACCGACTTAGAATTTAGTACAGGAGCGGTAGATCAAAATGGCAACTTTAGAAACCCTATTTTATATAGTAACATTAACTTAGTTGAACGTTTTTCTCCACTTTTAAAAGTGGATATGGAACTTAAAAACTCATTAAAAGTAAATGCCGAAATACGTAAAGATCGTACACTTTCATTAAGTCTTGATAACGGATTACTAACCGAGTTACAAACCAACCAATACACATTAGGTTTAGGTTACCGATTTAAAGATGTTAAAATACGATCACAATTTGCTAGTGCGGCAACCAAGGTAATTAAAAGTGATTTGGATATGAGTTTAGACATTTCGGTTGCTGATAACTTAACCATAATAAGATATTTAGACTTAATTGACAATCAAGTAACAGCTGGTCAAACCATATGGAGTGCAAATTACAACGCACAATATGCATTTAGCAAAAATTTTACAGGAATATTTTTTGTTGATTACTCATTTTCTAAATTTGCAATATCCACAGCTTTCCCGCAAACAACGGCAAGAGCAGGATTTACATTTAGATATAACTTTGGAAACTAAAACTTAAAAAAATACAATAATGAATTTACCTTCAGAATTAAAATACACAAAAGATCACGAGTGGGTTAAAATAGATAACGATATTATTACTGTAGGCATTACAGATTTTGCCCAAGGCGAATTAGGTGATATTGTTTACGTCGAAGTTGAAACCTTAGATGAAACCCTAGATGCCGATGAAGTATTTGGATCGGTAGAGGCTGTAAAAACAGTTTCGGATTTATTTTTACCAGTTGCAGGTGAAATTATTGAATTTAATGAAAACCTAGAAGACGCTCCAGAGCTAGTTAACACCGATCCTTATGGTGAAGGTTGGATGATAAAAGTTAAAATATCTGATACATCACAACTAGAAAACTTATTATCTGCCGATGCATACAAAGCACTAATAAGTGGTTAAAAAAACAATATTACCCATTGCAGTAGTTTACACCATCACATTATTTATCATGAGTTTACTAAACTTGAACGATTATAGTGTGCATCAACCAAAAAACTCTGATAAATTATTACACTTTATAGCTTACGCTATTTTATTTTTTTTATGGTATAAAGTAAAACACTTACACAAGTTAAAAATTAGCTTAATAAGCCTTGTAATACTATCAATAAGTTTTGGTATTGTAATGGAGTTTTTACAATCAATATTAACAACGTATCGCGAGTTTAGCGTATATGATATGCTGGCAAACACACTTGGTGTACTAATTACATACCTATTAATAAAAATAACTATAAAATAAAATTTGTTTTTTTATCAAATTATTGGTTTATTTACGTCCACTAGACAAACTAAATAGAATTATGGAATCAAAAAAAAGCCCGAAAGCAGATGTAGGTAGAAATGCCTCGATTTATTTTGCCGTTGGTTTAGCATTAATGCTTTACTTAACCTATAGCTCAATCAATCATAAAACTTACGAAAAGAAAGAAATTGATATCGCTTATGCGGAAGTTGATGAAGAACTTGAGGAAGAAGTGCCGATTACAGAACAAATACAAACGCCTCCACCTCCACCACCACCTCCTGCAGCGCCAGAAGTTATTGAAGTTGTAGAAGATGAAGAGGAAGTAGAAGAAACCGTAATCGAATCATCTGAAAGTGATCAAGAAGATGAAATTGTTGAAGTTGAAGACGTAGAAGTTGAAGAAGTTGAAGAAGACGTAGAAGTACCTTTTGCAGTTATTGAAAACGTACCTGAATACCCTGGTTGTAATAAAGGTAACAATGCTAAGAAAAAGAAATGTATGTCTGATAAAATTACAAAGTTTGTACAAAGAAACTTTAATACAGATTTAGCTGGTGATTTAGGATTATCTGGTAGACAACGTATTAACGTTATCTTTAAAATTGATAAAACAGGTAAAATAACAGGAATTAGATCAAGAGCACCTCACCCAAGATTAGAAAAAGAAGCGGCTAGGGTAATTAATAAATTACCTAAAATGAAGCCAGGAAAACAAAGAGGAAAAGCGGTAACAGTACCTTACTCATTACCTATTATATTCCAAGTTCAAGATTAAAGAATTTTAATTCTTATAAATTTAAAAATCCCGTTACATAATGTAACGGGATTTTTTTTGGTATGCTTATTGTGTGTTTACATAATATTAACATTTAAAACTTTATATTATGAAAAATTACAAAAACGTTGGTCAGAACGTAGCTTGTAAAACCAAGCACAACAAACAGGATGCAAATCTACGAAAAAACTCAACACTCTACTTTCAAGTTGGGCTTATACTTTGCTTGCTTACTAGTTACACGTTATTGGAACTAGAAGTTAAAAAACAAGATATAAGTGTTGAATACGCTAACCTAGTTGAAGAAATTGATTATACGGTAAGCTCACCTAACTTTAAGGTCGAAGAGGTAAAAAAACCAATTGAGCCTTTAAAAAAAGCTGCTAAAAACCTCGATAATATTAAAATTGTTGACAATGATGCAACAACAAAAAAATTAGTTGAATCGTTAATCATTGAAGAAGACATACCGGTTTCCGAAGGCATATCAGAAAAAGATATCGACGTTTATGAAATACCTGAAGATATTCCTGTAGATTTTTATAGTGTAGAAGTATCACCAATTTACCCAGGTTGCGAAAAATACTCAAAAACAGATGCCTTAAAACAATGCATGTCTAAAAAAATAAAAAAACTGGTACAAAAAAAATTTAATTCTGATTTGGTAAATGAATTAGGCTTAACAGGTATTCACAAAATAAACGTTCAATTTAAAGTTGATAAAACGGGCGCTATAACAAATGTCAAAACAAGAGCAGCACACCCAAGATTAGAAAAAGAAGCTCAAAAACTAATGACGTACATCCCAACAATAACTCCTGGCAATCATAACGGAAAAAAAGTTGGTGTAATTTATAACTTACCAATAGTAATACAGGCAAAACGCTAAAACTTAATAAACAACTAACTATTACAAAAAGCTATTCTTAACAGAATAGCTTTTTAATTATATTTGTGCCAAATAATGCACGCCTACTATGAATGAAAATTTAAACCCTGAAAACAATCATTTTACACCAGAGGAACATGACATTGAACGTGCATTACGCCCGCTAAGCTTTAATGATTTTGCTGGGCAAGATCAAGTCCTAGAAAACTTAAAAATATTTGTTGAAGCTGCAAATCAAAGAGGTGAAGCCTTAGATCACACCCTATTTCATGGCCCACCAGGACTAGGTAAAACAACACTAGCTAATATATTAGCAAATGAACTTGGGGTGAACATAAAAATAACATCAGGACCTGTTTTAGATAAACCTGGAGATCTAGCTGGATTATTAACAAATCTAGAAGAGCGGGACGTGTTATTTATAGACGAAATACATCGTTTAAGCCCAATAGTTGAGGAGTACCTTTACTCGGCAATGGAAGACTATAAAATTGATATCATGATTGAGTCAGGACCAAACGCAAGAAGTGTTCAAATCAATTTAAACCCATTTACGCTAATTGGTGCAACAACCCGATCGGGGTTACTTACAGCACCAATGCGTGCACGTTTTGGTATACAAAGCAGATTACAATATTACTCGACCGAGCTACTGTCAACCATATTAGAGCGTAGCGCATCAATATTAGACGTGCCGATAAAAAACAATGCTGCCATTGAAATAGCTGGAAGAAGCCGAGGTACGCCACGTATAGCAAATGCATTATTACGAAGAGTAAGAGATTTTGCACAAATAAAAGGTGACGGAAACATTAATCTAAAAATAGCCCAATTTTCATTAAAAGCTTTAAATGTAGATGCCCATGGCTTAGATGAAATGGATAACAAAATATTACTAACCATCATTGACAAGTTTAAAGGTGGGCCGGTGGGAATTTCAACAATAGCTACGGCTGTGAGCGAAAGTCCTGAAACTATTGAAGAAGTTTATGAACCTTTTTTAATACAACAAGGTTTTATAATGCGTACGCCTCGAGGTAGAGAAGTAACAGATTTAGCCTATAAACATTTAGGCAGAATTAAAAATAACATTCAAGGCAATTTGTTTTAAAACATAATTAATTAAACTTAAAATATAAAAAAACAAAGCAAGCGTTAACTACTAATAATAAATTCATTATATTTGCACGCTCGAAATTACTGTAATGAAGAAGCCTTTAAAAGAATATAACATTCAATTTATAGGATTGAAAGATGGAAAACATGATTTCAAGTACACTATAGACAACACGTTCTTTAAAAATTTTGAATTTGATGAATTCAATAAAGTTAACATACAACAACATGTAACATTAACTAAAAAACCTACCTTGCTAGAATTACATTTTAGAGCGATAGGTACTGTAAATGTTCAATGTGATGTAAGTAGTGAATATTATAACGAATCAATTGATAGTGAATTTGATTTGATAGTTAACTTTGGCGACGCTTTTAACGACGAAAATGAAGCTATATTAATATTACCTCATGGTGAATATGAAGTAAATATAGCACAATATATATATGAGTTAATCGTATTATCGTTACCAGTAAAACGTGTTCACCCAGGAGTACTAGATGGTACATTAAATTCAGAAATATTAAATAAATTAGAAGAATTAAGCCCTAAAAAGCTAGAACATAAAGAAAACGTCGAGGATATTGACCCACGATGGGATAAATTAAAAAAATTGTTAACGGATAAATAAATATAACTATGGCACATCCTAAAAGAAAAATCTCTAAAACAAGAAGAGATAAAAGAAGAACACATTACAAAGCAACTGTACCACAAATTGCTACGTGTCCTACAACAGGTGAAGCGCACTTATATCATAGAGCACACTGGCATGAAGGAAAATTATACTATAGAGGTCAAGTTCTAATAGATAATTCAACTACTGAAGAGAACATGGCTTAATTAAAGTCAATGTAAATTATAAAAAACGCTCATAAACGAGCGTTTTTTTTATGTATTATTTTTTTATAAACGTCAAAAAGACCTTATTTTGCAAATGTTTTAAACAAAACAATGCAAAATTATTAAGTTTTTTTGCTATTTTTAATTTTTTTATACGATTATTGTATAAGATAAAATTTTATTTATGACTAAAATTTCAGCGGCAATTTCAGCTGTTGGTGCATATGTGCCAGATTATGTGTTGACTAATAAAGTTCTTGAAACTTTAGTAGATACTAATGATGAATGGATAACCTCTAGAACTGGAATTAAAGAACGTAGAATTTTAAAAGACGAAGGTAAAGGCACATCTTATCTAGCTATTAAATCTGCTCAAAATCTTATTGAAAAATCGGGCGTAGACCCAAAGGAAATTGATTGTGTGATTGTTTGTACAGCAACACCCGATATGCTTGTAGCCTCTACAGCGGTATATACTGCTACACAAATAGGTGCTACTAATGCTTTTGCTTATGATTTATCAGCCGCATGCTCCAGCTTTTTATACGGTATGACTACAGCTGCCACTTATATTGAATCGGGACGATTTAAAAAAGTACTTCTAATAGGTGCCGATAAAATGTCATCTATTATTAACTATAAAGATAGAGCAACTTGTATCATTTTTGGCGATGGCGCTGGCGCAGTACTTTTTGAGCCAAATACTGAAAATTTAGGCTATCAAGATCAATTGTTACGTAGTGACGGTATTGGTAGAGATTTCTTAAAAATAGAAGCTGGTGGTTCAATTTTACCAGCTACTCACGAAACTTTAGACAACGAACAACATTATGTTTACCAAGATGGTAAAAATGTGTTTAAATACGCGGTATCAAACATGGCAGATGTTTCTGAAAAAATTATGAAAAAAAATAATTTAACTCATCAGGATATTGCTTACTTAGTACCACATCAAGCTAATAAACGAATAATAGACGCCACTGCAAACAGGGTAGACTTGCCAAGTGAAAAAGTGATGATGAACATACAAAAATATGGTAACACAACATCAGCAACACTACCTTTGTTATTAGCAGATTATGAACAGCAACTTAAAAAAGGAGACAAATTAATTTTTGCTGCTTTTGGTGGCGGTTTCACCTGGGGTTCTATATATTTAAAATGGGCCTATAACTCATAATACTAACTAAATTAATTATTAATTAAAAACTAAACCATGGACGTTAAAGAGATTCAAAATCTAATTAAATTTGTTGCTAAATCTGGTGCAAGTGAAGTTAAACTAGAAATGGAAGATGTGAAAATAACCATTAAAACTGGTTCAGACTCCAATACTATTGTTCAACAAATACCAATGCAAGGTTTACCACAAGTAGCAGCAGCGCCTGTACAAATGGCTCAACCTGTTGCAGATGCTCCAGCAGCACCTCAAGCAGCTAAAGCTGACGATACTGACTCAAAATATATTACTATAAAATCACCAATAATAGGTACTTTTTACAGAAAACCATCACCAGATAAGCCTCTTTTTGTTGAAGTAGGTCAAAAAATAGCAGAAGGCGATGTACTTTGTATTATCGAAGCGATGAAATTATTTAATGAAATAGAATCGGAAGTATCAGGTAAGGTTGTAAAAATATTAGTTGATGACTCATCACCTGTTGAGTTTGATCAACCTCTATTTTTAGTAGACCCTTCATAAGCTAAAGTTTTTAATGTTTAAAACTTACAAAAGTATTGATTTATAAAAAAATCATAACTTTTGTACATTATCTTTTAAACTTTTTTAATACAAAATATTATGTTTAAAAAAATATTAATTGCCAATAGAGGCGAAATTGCCTTACGTGTTATTAGAACATGTAAGGAAATGGGTATTAAAACAGTAGCCGTATACTCTACCGCAGACGCAGATAGCTTACACGTAAAATTTGCTGACGAGGCAGTTTGCATAGGCCCAGCACCTAGTAGCGAATCCTATCTAAAAATGGCAAATGTAATTGCTGCCGCAGAAATTACAAATGCTGACGCTATACATCCTGGCTATGGGTTTTTATCAGAAAATGCAAAATTCTCTAAAATTTGTGGAGAACATGATATAAAATTTATTGGTGCTTCGCCCGAAATGATTGACCGCATGGGCGACAAAGCCAATGCAAAAGCAACCATGAAAGCTGCTGGTGTACCTTGTGTACCAGGTAGCGAAGGTGTTATTGAAACCTTTGAAGAGTGCGAAAAATTGGCCGTTGAAACTGGCTACCCAATAATGCTTAAAGCATCAGCTGGTGGTGGTGGTAAAGGAATGCGTGCCGTTTGGAAACCCGAAGATTTAAAAGAAGCTTGGGATTCAGCAAGGCAAGAATCTAAAGCTGCTTTTGGAAATGACGATATGTATATGGAAAAACTTATTGAAGAGCCTAGACATATCGAAATTCAAATTGTTGGTGATTCATCAGGAAAAGCCTGTCACCTATCAGAGCGTGATTGCTCTGTTCAACGTCGACACCAAAAACTTACCGAAGAAGTACCTTCACCTTTTATGACCGACGAACTTCGCCAACGTATGGGCGAAGCCGCTGTAAAAGCTGCCGAGTATATTAAGTATGAAGGCGCAGGTACTGTTGAGTTTTTAGTAGATAAGCACCGCAACTTTTATTTCATGGAAATGAATACGCGTATACAGGTAGAACACCCAATTACCGAACAAGTTATTGACTTTGATTTAATACGTGAACAAATTTCGGTAGCTGCAGGAATGCCAATTTCTGGAAAAAACTACGAACCAAAATTACACTCTATTGAATGCCGCATAAATGCAGAAGATCCGTTTAACGACTTTAGACCTTCTCCTGGCAAAATAACTACATTACATGCGCCTGGAGGGCATGGTGTACGATTAGATACTCATGTTTATGCAGGATACAGTATTCCGCCAAATTACGACTCAATGATTGCTAAGTTAATAACTACTGCACAAACTCGTGAAGAAGCTATTAATAAAATGAAACGTGCCTTAGAAGAGTTTGTGATTGAAGGTATACATACAACCATACCTTTTCATAGACAATTAATGGAACATCCAGATTATATAGCTGGTGATTATACTACAAAATTTATGGAAGATTTTGTGATTAAAAAGCCAAAAGATGATTAAATTTAAAACCACGTTAACGCGTGGTTTTTTATTTTAATACATATAAACAATGAAATTAGTATCGCACCTGCTTACGCCTGTATTTTTTATATTTTTTGGATTGACATTACTAATATTTCATCCCATACAGTGGTTTTGTCACCGTATTATAGGATATACGGCCCATAAAAAAAGTGTAGATTGGTTAAATTATTTTTTAATAAAATCTACCCATATTTTAGGCACAACTTATAACTTTAAAGGATATAAACCTTTACCAACAAATAAACCATTAATCATTATTGCAAATCATCAAAGCTTGTTTGATATTCCGCCAATAATTTGGCATTTTAGAAAACATCATGTCAAATTTGTAAGTAAAAAAGAGTTAGGTAAGGGCATCCCTAGTGTGTCCTATAATTTACGGCATGGAGGATCGGCACTGATAGATCGCAAAAATGCTAAAAAATCTATTGAAATAATTAGTGATTTTGCTAAATATATTGCTAAACATAATCGGGCTGCTATGATATTTCCCGAAGGTACAAGAAGTAAAACAGGACATCCGCGACCGTTTAAAACTAAAGGACTAATAACACTTTTTGAAGACATTGAAACCGCAATAGTATTACCTATAACGATCAATAACTCATGGAAAATGTTTAAATATGGTAAATACCCTATGGGTATTGGTAGTACAATTAGTTACACCTTGCATGAGCCTATTGCTTTAGAAACGCAAAATCACGAAACAATGATAAAACACGTAGAAACCTCAATTACAAGCGCAATACAGTATGAATAACGAATTACTAGAGAACACTATAGAATTTGTTAAAAACGAGCTTAAAAACGCTGAAGGCGGTCATGATTGGTTTCATATTGAGCGTGTATACAAAAATGCAGTTTTAATTGCCAAAAACGAAGATGTTGATATATTGGTGGTCACACTTGGAGCACTTTTACACGATATTGCTGACAGCAAATTTTATAATGGTGACGACACTATTGGCCCTAAAAAAGCATTGGCTTTTTTAACAACCCAAAATGTATTACCAGATGTGATTGAACATGTTATAAATATTATTAAGCATATTTCAT
>CALDUQ010000002.1 GCA_937924845.1 uncultured Flavobacteriaceae bacterium | reverse complement strand
AAAGTAAAGTTCCCGAATGGTCTCTTACTAATTTTTCAACAGGTCTTCCCCTACGTAAAAATCTTGGAATAGTAAAAGGCTTCATTCTTGCTATTGTAACTGCAACAACTGGCGCTGATTCGTTTTCTAATGTTGCCTTTTGTTTAGGTATTTTAAAACCACTTATTTTTCCCCATTCTCTCATAAATTCTAATCTAACGTGCCAACCGTTAGTCAAAATTTTACCAAACTTAGCTTCACTTAAATAATTTTCAAGAGCGTTTTCATCTTCCCATTGTGCAAAAATTGCGACTTGCTTTATAAGAAATCTTGAAGATGATACGATTGGAGCACCTAAAGTCATTACTGTCATATATTCAGAATGTATTAAGCCTTTTGTATTTTTATTAATTGGATTAGAGAATATTCCTTTTAATGCCAAGTTATACGATATTTTGACAAGATGATATGAAAATATATTCATTGTATATCACTGCTTTTTGTTGTGCTCATAAATTCCATTCAAGCTCTCGGCTTTGCTTAAACGAGATTAAAGATAGCTATTTTTTTGAATTAGCACTTCATTTGAGTTAAACACCAAGCCTTTTATCACTCTAACCTATATTACAAAACGTTTTTATCCAGGCAATAAAACCCGTATCAAATTTTTACTGTGCATTCCAATTATTTCTTTTTCTATAAATTTCAAAAGTTCAGGACAATTTCTTTCAAAATCTTCGGAAATTATTTTTTTATTTTGATTTTTAACTTTTAAAGTAACTGTTAAATGACTATTACAACTAGTGCTACTTGAATATGAGTTTTTTAGTTTAAAAAACCCATCTCTAATAATTTTATCTATAAATTTATTTCGTTGTTTTCTACTAATTATTTGCTCAGAAATTTGATTATACTTGTCGTTTTTTTTGTTTAATTTTTCTGAAGATGGGTAAAACGTTAGTATTGTGTCTTTCAATACAAACTTATCATTATGAAAAGCTCCACGCTCAACAGTTAACATTATGCTTGAAGAATCATCAATTTGATTATTGATTTTAACCTTCATATATTCTTTTCTATTAGATTCAGAACAGGAAAAAATGATTAGTAAAATTAATAGCAGACTACAAGAAAAATTAACCGATCTTCTTTCCATTGTTACAATAAAAAACTATTTAACACATCTCAACCAACAATGCATCAATAGCTTTATGGTGTTTTTCTATGTCTGTTTTAGGTAGCCAACTAGCTGTAAAGCTATTTTTAGCCAATGTAGCGACCTGGGTTTTTGTCATATGTAAAGCTTCGGCTACAGCCATAAAATTAGCATCCATATAGCCACCAAAATACGCAGGATCATCAGAGTTTACAGTAACCAGCAAGCCTTTTTCCATCATATCCAACACAGGGTGTTGCTTCATATCGGTAATCACTTTAAGCTCAAGGTTTGATAACGGGCATAACGTTAAAGCCATTTGCTCTTTAACCAAACGCTCTACCAATTTATCATCTTCAAGGCAACGGTTACCGTGGTCAATACGGTCAATGTTTAAAATATCTAACGCTTCCCAAATGTATTCGGCAGGTCCTTCTTCCCCAGCATGGGCAACTAATAAAAAACCTTCTTCGCGGCAGGCTTTAAACACACGCTCAAATTTTGATGGCGGGTTGCCCACTTCCGACGAATCTAATCCAACGGCATCTATCCAATCTTTATAAGGTTTAGCCGCTTCTAAAGTTTTAAATGCAGAGGCCTCATCAAGGTGTCTTAAAAATGACATAATGAGTTTATAGGTAATCCCTAATTTACTTTCGCCATCTTCTAGCGCTCTTTTTATACCTTTTATAACCACATCAAAAGGCACATTTCTATCGGTATGTGTTTGAGGGTCAAAAAACAGTTCGGTATGCACTACATTTTCTTTATGTATTTGCGTTAGGTAAGCCCATGTTAAATCGTAAAAATCTTGTTCATGCAGCAATACACCTGCGCCCTCATAATAAATATCTAAAAACTCCTGTAAGTTATTAAACCTATAGGCTTGCTTTAAATGCGCAACACTATCATATTTTGTTTTTATACCATTACGCTCAGCGATTTTAAACATTAATTCGGGCTCAAACGTCCCTTCGATATGCAAATGAAGCTCTGCTTTTGGTAATTTATTTATAAAATGAGACAATGTATTATCAGACATAAATGGGTGGATTTTTATATTGTTTAATGCTGCAAATTTATGAAATTTAGAATTGCTATTCATCTAAACTTTAATTGCAAAAAACGTTGTTTATAAACTTTTAAAACAAATAGTTATTAACGCAAACGTTTGAGTTTTAAAGTTTAGTTAAAAGATGATATATTTATCGCAATTGTTTATTAGATTTACAAATAATGAAAGAAAACATAAAGAAAATTGCCGTACTAACATCGGGAGGAGATTCTCCCGGAATGAACGCGTCTATTAGATCTGTAGCAAGAACTTGCGCTTATCATAATATAGATTGTGTAGGCATTTATAGAGGCTACGAAGGCATGATTGAAGGTGACTTTAAAAGCCTAACCGCCCGTAATGTAAAAGGCATAATTAACAAAGGTGGTACGGTATTAAAATCGGCACGATCAGAAGCGTTTAGAACCAAAGAAGGTCGAGAAAAAGCATACAAAAACCTTATTAACGAGCACGTTGACGCACTAGTTACTATTGGCGGTGATGGCACATTTAACGGTGCGTATACTTTTAATAAAGAGTTTAACTTTCCTGTTATTGGTATACCTGGCACTATTGATAATGACATCTATGGCACAAGCCATACTTTAGGTTATGACACTGCTTTAAACACAGTTGTTGATGCTATTGATAAAATTAGAGACACAGCAAGCTCACACAATCGCTTATTTTTTGTTGAAGTTATGGGGCGCGATGTAGGGCATATCGCCCTTAATGTTGGTATTGGCGCTGGTGCGGAAGAAATATTAATACCCGAAGAAGACTTAGGGCTTGACCGCTTAGTTGAATCATTACGAAGAAGTAAAAAATCAGGAAAATCATCAAGTATTGTTGTTGTTGCCGAAGGTGATAAAATTGGTAAAAACGTATTTGAACTAAAAGATTATGTTGATGAAAACATGACCGATTATGATGTACGCGTTTCTGTACTTGGGCATATGCAACGTGGCGGGCCACCAAGCTGTTTTGACCGAGTTTTAGCGAGCCGAATGGGCGTTAAAGCTGTTGAAAGCTTACTTGATGGCAAATCAAACTACATGGTTGGCTTACTAAACAATAAAATGGAGCTAACCCCTTTTGAACAAGCAATAAAAGGAAAATCAAAAATTAACAAGGAACTCCTTAGGGTATCCGACATAATGAGTATTTAATTAAAAAAGAAAGAAATGAAATTAGGAATTAACGGATTTGGTAGAATAGGACGAATTGTTTTTAGAGCAACAGTAAAACGTAACGATGTTGATGTTGTTGCCATAAATGATTTATTAGAGGTTGAACATTTAGCGTATTTATTAAAGTACGACTCTGTTCATGGAAATTTTGATGGTACGATTGAAGTTAAAAACGGTAACCTTGTTGTTGATGGCAAAACCATACGCATAACTGCCGAGCGTGATCCTAAAAATTTAGCATGGGATGCTGCTGGTGTTGATGTAGTTGCCGAGTGTACTGGCATTTTTACCACACTAGAAAAAGCTAACTCTCACATACAAGCTGGCGCAAAAAAAGTAGTCATTTCGGCACCAAGCGCAGATGCACCTATGTTTGTAATGGGTGTAAATGATGATAAAATTAAGGCTGATCAAAACATTGTTTCAAACGCATCATGCACAACCAACTGTTTATCACCTATCGCAAAAGTATTACATGATAATTTTGGCATTGAAGAGGCATTAATGACCACCATACATGCCGCAACGTCAACACAACTAACTGTTGATGGGCCATCAAAAAAGAATTACCGCTTAGGCCGCTCAGCAATGAACAATATCATCCCTACATCTACAGGTGCCGCAAAAGCCGTTGGAAAAGTAATTCCTGAGCTAGATGGCAAACTAACAGGCATGGCTTTTAGAGTACCCGTAGCCAATGTATCTGTAGTAGATTTAACAGTAAAACTACAAAAAGAAACCTCACTCGATGCAATAAAAAAAGTATTTAAAAACGCATCAGAACATGAAATGAAAAACATTTTAGGTTACACCGAAGATGCAGTGGTTTCGCAAGATTTTGTGAGCGATGTACGTACAAGTATTTTTGATGCCGATTCGGCAATCCAATTAAATTCAAAATTCTACAAATTAGTTTCTTGGTATGATAATGAGTTTGGATATTCAAATAAATTAGTAGATTTAGCACAACACATTAACAATCTTTAATTTAAACATTAAAACTAAAGTAACTTAGTTATGATTTTAATAGTTGATAGTGGCTCTACAAAGTGCGATTGGTTATGTATTGATAAAAACGGAACGCAGTTATTTGAAAAACAACGCACTAAAGGTCTAAACCCTGCGATTTTAAGCGAAAAAAAACTTTTTAAAAATATTAAAAAAAATAAACTGCTTAAAACCCATAAAAGCGACGTCACTCATATTTATTTTTATGGCGCTGGCTGTGGCACTGATAAGCCTAAAATTCTTTTAAATTTTGTGCTTCAAAAATCATTTCCCAATGCTCATATCACAATAAAAGAAGACACCTACGCCGCTGCATACGCAACAATATCAAATAAAACAGAAGCTGCTGTAATTTGCATACTTGGCACAGGCTCAAACTGCAGTTATTACGATGGCAACACTTTACATCAAAACGTAAAATCATTAGGATATACAGTGATGGATGATGCCTCTGGAAATTATTTTGGCAAACAACTTTTAAGAGACTACTATTATAATACAATGCCCAATGATTTAAGAGTAGCTTTTGCACATAAATATAATTTAGAAAGTGACTATATAAAACATAATTTATATAAACAACCAAACCCTAATGCATACTTAGCCTCACACGCCGAGTTTATGTTTTTATACAAAGATGCTGATTACATTAAAACATTGATTAAAGATGGCATTAGATTATTTGCCAAAACCATGATTTTTCAATACAAAGATGTTTTAAATAAAGTGCCCGTTCATTTCGCAGGTTCAATTGCATTTTTATGCCAAGAGGAAATTCACGAAGTGGCTAAAGCGCTTAATTTTACCGTCGGGAACTTTGAACGCCGACCAATTGAAGGCTTAGTAAGCTATCACATTAATAATCTATAAAAGTATAAAACGCCCTGATTTTTAAAAATCAGGGCGTTTTTTCTTAAATGAAATTAGTATTAGTTACTACTTGCCATTACAACAATAACCCCTATATTTTAAACAAAACCTTTATCATGTCTGCAAAAAATTGTATTTTGTCGATATTGCAACCGTTTATATTTCAATGCAATATGCAGTTATTGTATTTTTATGCATTAGCAAAAATAGCACATTGCTAATATAGTTTTTTAGTCATAAACCCTTAGTAATAACTATAGAATAAAACCATAAGGTTTTGTTTAAAAATTAAGCGTATTTTTGGTTGATTTTAAAAAAATTAAAAGCTTTTAAAAACAAGTATGAGGTTTTATTATTTTATAATAATATTTAGTTTAACTACAGCATTTACAAGTGCTCAAGTAAAAATTGGCGCTAATCCTGATGTTATTAACAGTAGCTCTATACTTGAACTTGAAAGTACTGATAAAGCACTTGTAATAACCCGATTAACCACCTTACAAATGAATGCGCTTACACCTTTACAAGGCGCACTAATTTTTAACACCGATGCGTCCTGCTTTTTTTATTTTGATGGTAGTTCCTGGTTAAACTTATGTACGGTAGCTTTAGATTTTCAAGAGTTAAGTTTTGACCCAACAACAAACATATTACAATTAAGTAACGGTTCATCTGTCGATTTAACAACAATTAGAGAAGATATATTAGCCGACAATGGCTTAACCAGAAATAGCAACACCATTGAGCTAGGCGGAAATTTAAACAAACCCACAACAATAACCACCTCTAACACAAATACATTAGCTATTGATGGGCTTCAAGACAGCACTACTAATACAGATGAAATCATAACCGTAAACCCAAGCAATGGTGTATTAAAAAAACGTACCATATCATCAATAATACAACAAGAACAACAAGTAATTGTTACCGCTGCCAATGGGCAAAGCCAATTTAACACACCAATTACAATAACAGATGCTAGCAAAATTGATGTTTACAGAAACGGCGTCCGTATAGACTTTACGGTTGTAAACACCACAACATTAGAAATAGAGCCTGAAGCTATTTGCTTTGAAGGTGATGAAATACGAATCGTACAATTAAATTAGTAAAATTATGAAAACAAGTATAAATTTAAAACAAGGTCAAATGAAAACAAAAATTTTAAAACTAGGATTAGCTACCGTTTTTACGCTAGCGATTGGCACAGTAAGTGCTCAGCAAACCACAGGAGATATAGCTAAAAAAGCAGCTACAACTTTAGGTGAAATTGAAGTTGATGGTACAGCGGGTTCCGTTAGACTTATTGATAACAAAGGTACAATAAAGTATTTGCAGGTTAAAAACGGATTAACACAAGTTACAAACACAGCTACTGATGGTGCTGGAATTACTACAACTTGGCAATTAGGTGGCACACTAACCGATGACACTTATATTGATGCAACCAATAATGTATTTGCTTTAGATGGTATAGAATTTGCTACAGGAAATGCGTCAACAGACGCTACAGACCAATCTATACATGGAACTGGTACAGGTTACACGCTTTTAGTAAGGGATGAAGCAACTGGCGCAACACAAAAATTATTAGTGTCTGACTTAGTAAAAAGTGGTAAAACTAATGATACCGCAACAGCTGCAACAGATTTTACATATACCGATGCTACTGTACCTAATGATATCAGTAAAATATGGGTATATAGAAATGGTGCTAAATTATTAACAGGTGTAGATTATACCATTGCAGGTGCAGTTGGTGCTGTAACAGTAACAGTAAAAAGTGCAAGTGGAACTGATCCTGAAGATTATGTTTTCATAACTGGTGATAGAATAGAAATTCAATGGATACAATAACATAAATTTCACTAATCTATTTAGCTATTAACAAATAAGTTATTAAATAATTTCTTTTGCTAAAAAAAACTAAATACTTGTTTCTAATCTGTGCATTGGCTATAATTTCTATGGTCAATGCACAAGAGGTTAGGGTTATTGATAATAAAGGAACAATCCGAACAGTAAGAAACAACAAAGTAACTACTTCAAATACTGCTCCTGTACTACCTGTTGAAGGCGATATTTGGTTTGATACTAGCGGTACAACAACAATCACTAACACCTATGATGACGTTCAAGGATGGATTGCGATAAGTAGTAGTTCCTCAACTTCTACTGGGTGGCTACTTACAGGTAACACAGGTACGGCTACTAGTTTTTTAGGAACAACAAACTTTAATTCTCTATTTTTAAGAGTAAACTCGACCAACATAGGTACTTTTCACCCTTTGGGTGCTATAGGACTCGGTAGAAATGCGAATGCAAATAACAATCAAGGTATAGCTATTGGTGAATCTGCTGCTTCTGGCAATCAAGCTATTGCTTTAGGCTATGAAGCAAATGCTAATGCCTTTAGAGCTTTAGCAATCGGTCTTGAATCAGTAGCATCAAATAATGAAGCATCTGCGTTTGGGTTTAAATCACAAGCAACTGGCTTTCAATCATCTGCAATAGGACATAGCGCTAATGCAAGCGGACAAAACTCTACAGCAATTGGTCATGGCGCCTCAACAAACCAAGCTAATGCAATCGTTTTAGGCAATACACTAGATGATTCAAATTTTAGTGGCACAAAAATTGGCATGGGTACCACCACACCAACAGCACGACTACACGTTGATGGTAATTTTAGACTCGTAGATGGTACAGAAGGCTTAAACAAGGTGTTAACCTCTGATGCTAATGGTAATGCCAGTTGGCAAACAATCTCTCAAATTACCATTGCAGAGGTTTATGATACCACTGGAGGACAGGTCATTAACGAAGGTACGTTTTCTGATATTAATTTTGCAACTACTGGCATTGTTGATACTGATGATTATACAATTACTTCGCCAAACACAATAACAATTACAACTGTAGGACGTTATGAAATAAAATATCGCGTTTCAACGCAAACCACAAATAACGCTAGAAATGGTGGTGAATTTTATTTAGAAATTAACGGCACAGAAGCACCAGGCACAAGAGCATACACCTATACTAGAAATAATTTGGTTGATCGCAATACAGTAACTGTGTTTAAAGTTATTGAAACTACCACTACAAACACCACTATAAAAGTTAAAGGGCAAGTTTATGCCTCTAGCCAAAACGGCACCACCTCACAACTTACCATGGTCGCTAATGGCTCATCAATACAAATTAAAAAAATCAAATAACTAAGGAGGTGAAAATTTCAAAACTTATTATTTTACTATTAGTTTTTAACTTAACATCAAATTTTTGCACTGCACAAATACAAATTGCTAGCACAGATGTAGCAGGCATAATTGATGCTAGCGAAGGTGATTACTATATCACTACCGATACTAATGCACTATATGTTG
>CALDUQ010000001.1 GCA_937924845.1 uncultured Flavobacteriaceae bacterium | reverse complement strand
AAATATCTATAAAAAAAAGCGGCACTAAGCCGCTTTTTTTTTATAGAAAAAATGTAAAAATTCTAATTACTATTTTTAGAAATATCACCTTTTTTAGTGGTGTAATTTATTTTTAATGCATTTACTTTTCTAAGTTCTTGCTTTACGTCACCAACAATGCCCATATTAGATTCTTTATCTACTTTAAGTGCCATTGTTAAAAGTGGTATTAATTCCTCTCTTAAAGCAGCTCTTTCAGCATTTACAAAACTAGCAATCTCTTTTACTTTAGCAAATTGATCGTTAAGTTGAATTGTAGATTCTGTACCAGCTTGTTTTACATAATTTATACTAGGTTTACCAATATAAATATAGCTTACAGGATTTTTTTTATCTAACTTTTCAATTTGATCAGCAAAAGGAATACGGTTTTCAATTTTAAGTGAATCTTCTTTGATAACAGTTGCTACCATGAAGAAGAAAAGTAACATAAAAACAATATCAGGTAATGCCGCTGTATTTACAGGAGGCAAACCACCATCTTTTTTCTTTTTAAATTTAGACATAGATTTAAGTTTTTATGATTTTTTCTCGTAAACTTCAGATAATTTCTGAGGATATTCAAGCTTTATTTTTTCTAATTTTTCTTTAAGCTTTTCTTTTTCTTTATCAGTTAATCCAAGTTTAGCTGCTTGTTTATAGTTGTCTTGCATTTCTACAAATGACATGCCATAAAGTTTTTCAGCTCTAACATTTCTTAATTGATTATAAGCGGCTACAAGTTCATTTTGAACGGAGATGTACGTATCATATGATGTACCTCTATCATTTTTTAATGAAATAATTGCTTTTTCAGGATGGTCTGATGATGTTGCAAGTTTTTTACCATTACAGTAATTACATTTTTCACCAGCTGGGTTTTCGCCAGCACCATTATCTAAAAAGTCAATAGCTGCTTGTCTTAGGTCTTTTAGCTGCATTAATTCATCCTCAACCAATAATTGGTTATTGTTATTAACAGAAACAGTAAAAATATTTTTCTGTTTGATAACAGGAGGTTCGGTTTGAGAATCATCAATTGGTGGCAGTTTTCTGTTTAATCCAGAGTCTTGAGCGATATCGGTTGTTACTAAGAAAAATATTAGTAATAAAAACGCGATATCCGCCATTGATCCTGCATTAACTTCGGGTGTTCCTCTTCTTGCCATAATTGATTATTTTTTGAACATGTTTTTAACTCCCGACCACACCATTGTGGCAAGAGCAGCTAATGCTAAAAAGTAAAATAAAAATAGGCCTGTGTTAACCATTTTTACTTTTCCGGCAGTAAATATTTGGCCACCTTTTTCTACTGGTGTACCGTCAGCAATTACATACGCTATTAATAATAACACTAAAAATGGTACGATACCTTTTAATGTTGACATTAATGCTTGCTTGCTTGAAAATATATTAGCAAATATAAATCCTACAACAGCTAATACTACGATCCCGAATACAGCATATGCTACCATAAGCATATTATTTGCATGATCGTGTTGTCCTGATATAATCATTACACCAAATAAAGCGCCTAATAGAGCTAAAGCTAGTGCAACAATTTTAAGTATTTTATACATATTTTATTTGGTTTTAGTTGTGTTAGGATTATTTTTTGTGCTTCACTAAGATGTCCATTAAAGTAATAGAAGCATCTTCCATGTTGTTTACAATACTATCAATTTTAGCAATGATGTAATTGTAAAAAATTTGAAGTATAATCGCTACAACTAAACCAAATACAGTTGTTAAAAGTGCTACTTTAATACCACCAGCAACTAAAGAGGCGTCCATACCACCAGCTGCTTCAATTTTATCAAAGGCTTGAATCATACCAATTACAGTACCCATAAACCCAAGCATTGGTGCTAAAGCAATAAATAATGATATCCAAGACACGTTTTTCTCTAATTGTCCCATTTGTACACCACCGTAAGCTACAACAGCTTTTTCAGCTGAATCTAAGCTTTCGTCAGCTCTATCTAAACCTTGGTAGTATATTGATGCTACAGGTCCTTTTGTGTTTCTGCAAACTTCTTTTGCAGCTTCAACACCGCCAGATGCTAATGCGTCTTCAACATTTTGAGCTAATTTAGAAGTGTTAGTAGTTGCTAAGTTTAAAAAGATGATTCTTTCAATAGCAATTGCTAAACCTAAAATTAAACATAATAATACAATTCCCATAAATTCAGGTCCACCTTCAATGAATCTGTTTTTTAATTCTTGGTGAAATGTTTGGCTTCCAGCATCGTCTTGTAGTAAAGTTGTGCTAGCATTTGCAGTACTTACGGCTCCAATAAGTACTACACTTAGGATAGTTGATAATCTTTTCATTGTTTCAATTCTTAATTTAAATTAGTTAAAGTGTTTAAATATATAAAAAAATAATTTACCAGATATTAAACTGAGCAGAGAGGAAGGGATTCGAACCCTCGATACGCTTTTGACGTATACACACTTTCCAGGCGTGCGCCTTCGACCACTCGGCCACCTCTCTGTAAATTCTTTTTTTACAGATGGGGAAATAACAAAAAAAACTTCAAAATGTAAAACTTTTAGCAGTTAATTTTAAAATTAAAAAATTATTGTTGGCTGTAAAATTTTTATTAACAGGTAGTTTGCTATATTTTTAGCCCAATGATTTTATTTAAAATAGTATATTTATAGATGTAATCATTAAGGTAATTTATGCTAAAAGCACTTGTAAATTTTATTTTTCCTACCTGTTGTTACGCATGTCGTATTGTTTTAAATGATAATGAAGTGCATTTTTGCACATCCTGTCGTTTTGATTTACCTATTACCGATTATCATTTTACCAATTCAAAAGCATTAGAACGGCTTTTTTATGGGCGGGTTCAATTGGTGCAAGCTACTGCATTATTTCATTTTATAAAAAAAGGGTGTGTTCAACAAGTTATTCATGAGCTAAAATATAAAGGACAAGAAAAAATTGGGGAGGTTTTAGGAAAGTGGTTGGGTAGTGAACTTAAAACTATAGCAAGTTATCGAGCTGTTGATATGGTTGTTATTGTGCCTTTGGATAAAAAACGCTATAAACAGCGTGGTTATAATCAAGTTGATAAATTTGCTGTTGAAATCGCTAAATGTTTACAAGCAACCTATTATAATGATGTATTATTAAAAAAGAAATCAATTGCATCTCAAGTTTTTAAAGGTCGATCATTAAGGGCTTATAACAAAAACAATGTTTTTTTTCTAAATTCAAACTATAATATTAAAGGTAAGCACATTTTATTATTAGATGATATTATAACAACAGGTGCTACAGTTGAAGCATGTGCTAATGCACTTTTAACATCAAAAAACATTAAAATTAGTGTAGCGTGTATGGCAGTAACCCAATAATTTTTTTATGAAAACTATGTGGTTTTAATTTTAAATATATTGTTAATTTGCATAAAAATCAGCATAAATAATGAAACATTCGGTTTTAATTGCCTCTATACTTTTTTTACTCAGTTTAACTAATTGTGCTAATCGAGGCACGCCATCGGGAGGCGAAAAGGATGTTACTCCACCAAAAATTGTAAAATCTGTGCCCGAAAATTTTAGTACTAATTTTAACACATCTACCGTTAAAATTCACTTTAATGAATATATAAAACTTGATAAGTTACAAAAGCAATTAATCATTTCACCACCAATGCAAACGCCGCCAGAAATAAAACCATTAGGTGGTGCAAGTAAATTTATCGAGATTAAAATATTTGACACATTACAAGCAAATACAACATATGCAATTAATTTTGGGCAAAGCATTGTAGATAATAATGAAGGAAATCGTTACCCTTATTATAGTTATGTTTTTTCAACGGGCAAGCACATTGATTCATTAAGCATAAAAGGTACAGTAGCTGATGCATTAGATTTAAAAACAGATAATTTTATTAGTGTTATGCTTTATGAGCGTGACTCTACCTACACCGATTCGGTTGTTTTTAATCAAAAACCAAAATATGTAACCAGTACTTTAGATAGCGTGACCAGCTTTAAACTTAATAATTTAAAAGCAGGAAACTATTTGTTAACAGCATTAAAGGAAAGTAACAACAATTACACATTTGAGCCCAAAAGTGATAAAATAGGTTTTTATAATAAAGTGGTTACATTGCCGGCCGATACTAGTAAAACATTTAACCTTAAAATGTTTAAAGAGGTGTTAGATTTTAAAGTGACGCGACCTGCTTATAACTATGAAAATAAAATTGAATTTGGTTATGAAGGAGAGTTAGATAACCCCAAAATTTCTATTTTATCAAAACTACCTGATAACTTTGAGTACCGCATCACAAAACCAGCTAATAAAGACACGCTTAATTATTGGTATAAACCCAAATTTGATTTAGACTCCTTATTAGTTACATTTAAAAACAAAACATTTAAAGATACTTTAGTTGTAAAATTACCAAAACGAGATGCTGATTCATTAGTGATTATGCCCATTAGCAAAAAAGCACTTTTAAAACATGAAGATTTTAAATTTACAGCCTCATTACCAATAACAGCAATTGATAATGATAAAATTATAATTATTGATAATGACTCAACAGTTATAAAAGCTACATCTAGTATAGATAAGTATAATAATATTACAAATATAAAATTTGATAAAAAACAAAATGAGGAAAATGGTTACCGCTACGGCATTCAGTTTTTACCAGGTGCTATAACCGATTTTTATGGTAATAAAAACGACACTTTAAATTTTAAAACATCAACTAAACCATTATTAGATTATGGTGCTATTAGAGTTAACTTGGTAAATGCTGTTTACCCAATGCTAATACAACTTACTAATGATAAAAATGAAGTAAAAGCTGAGTTGTATGCAACCGAAGCGCAACCTTTAGACTTTCAGTTTCTTGAGCCTGGAACGTATTATTTAAGAGCTGTTTTTGATACTAACGGAAATAAAAAATATGACACAGGTAACTTTTTATTACAACAACAGCCCGAGCGTGTAAGTTATCCAGCAGATCCTTTGATTGAGGTAACCGCCTATGCCGATAAAGTGATTACATTTACTTTGGTAAAAGAGTAAAATTGTCCCGATCATTTAAAAAATTAAATCGTTTGCGCATATTATAAAGGTTTGTTTTTGATAATGTAGCTGTAATAATAGTTTCGTTTTCGAAGGTTTTATTGTTAAGGCTTTCGCCGATACAATCATAAACGGCACTATGCCCGATATAGTCATTGTTATCACTGTCGTTGCCTACTCGATTTACGCCAATGCAATAACTCATGTTTTCAATAGCACGAGCTTTTAATAGCGTATCCCAAGCGGTAATACGTTGCTTTGGCCAATTGGCAACATAAATTAATACGTCGTAATTTTCGGTATTACGGGCTAAAACAGGAAACCTTAAATCATAACAAACAAAAGGGCAAATTTTCCAGCCTTTATAATCTAGTATTAATTTTTCGGCACCAGCCGAATAAACGTTAGGCTCGCCTGCTAAAGTAAACAGATGATATTTATCATAATGTAAAATAGTACCATTGGGTTTTACAAATACAAAGCGATTATAAAAATTAGTATTTTCAGTAATAACTAAACTCCCACAAATGGCTATTTGCGTGGAGGCGGCGAGTTGCTTTAACCATTGTATTGTTTTGCCTTCCATGGTTTCAGCAACTTTTTGTGGCTGCATGGTGAAACCTGTAGTAAACATTTCGGGTAGTATTGCAATATCAGTATTGCTATCTAAATCTGTTATTTTTTGTGAAAACAATTGCCTGTTTTTTACAGGATTTTCCCAAATTAAATCAGATTGAAGCAATGCAACATTTAAGTTTTCCGAAGGCAAGGCAAAATAGGTTTAAAGTACAGCTTTAAATTGTTCTAAAAATCTGATGTCATTTTCGCTTAAAAGCCTAATGTCACTAGTTTGGTGTAAAAGCAGTGCTATACGATCTATGCCCATGCCAAATGCAAAACCTGAGTATTCTTTAGAGTCAATGCCACAGTTTTCTAAAACGTTAGGGTCAACCATACCACAGCCCATAATTTCAAGCCATCCTGTGCCTTTTGTCATTTTGTAATCGGTTTCGGTTTCTAAGCCCCAATACACGTCTACTTCTGCACTAGGCTCAGTAAATGGAAAATATGATGGGCGAAGCCTAATTTTAGATTTACCAAACATTTCGGTTGTAAAGTATTCTAAGGTTTGTTTGAGGTCGGCAAAGCTTACATTTTTATCAATATATAGTCCTTCTACTTGATGAAAAAAACAGTGCGATCGTGCCGAGATAGCTTCATTTCTGTACACGCGCCCCGGAGAAATGGTTCGAATAGGCGGTTGGTTATTTTCCATATAACGTACTTGTACCGAGCTGGTGTGCGTACGCAATAAAATATCGGGATCTGTTTGTACAAAAAACGTGTCTTGCATGTCTCTTGCAGGGTGATATTCGGGTAAATTTAATGCAGTAAAGTTATGCCAATCATCTTCAATTTCTGGACCTTCGCTAACATTAAAACCAATGCGTGAAAAAATATCAATTATTTGATTTTTAACTATAGATATAGGATGCCTTGAGCCAATTGTAGCAGGCTCGCCAGGTCGTGTTAAATCGCCATAAATAGCCGATGCTGATGTATTGGTTTCTAGGCTTGCATTAAGTTCATTAACTTTATTTTGAGCAGCATTTTTTAGTGTGTTAATGGCTTGCCCAAAAGCTTTTTTTTGGTCGTTAGGAACGTTTTTAAATTCGGCAAAAAAATCGTTTAGAAGTCCTTTTTTGCTTAAATATTTGATTCTAAAGGCTTCAATAGCATCTTTAGTTGTAGCATTATAGGCTTCAACTTCTTTTATATGTGCATTTATTTTTTCAATCATAACGATCCTTTTCTTAAAATGAAAATTAATTGGGTTGCAAATTTAGTAATTTGATAGGATATTTCTTTTGATGTGGGGTGTTAAAATGCCTTGCTAATTTAGCTTTTACGAAATAAGTTGTTTGATATCGTTAAAATCAAGTCCGCCATAATTACCAGAACTCATTAGTAATAAGGCTGTATTGTCAAATTTTTGTTGAAATAAAAATTGCTTAAATTCATCGGGGTTTGTGTAAACGATTAGGTCATCACGTTTAAAAGCATTTTTTATTTGTTGTTCAGACACCTCTTCAAGCGATTTTATTTTTACAGCGTTTGGTGAATAAAACACAACGGCTATATCTGCTTTATTTAGTGCGTTTTGATATTCGTTTAAAAATGTAGCGTTTAAACTGCTGTAAGTATGTAACTCGAGGCAAGCAAAAAGTGTTTTATTTGGGTATTGCTCCTTTACAGCTTGTGTTGTTGCGCTTACTTTGCTTGGTGAGTGAGCAAAATCTTTGTAGGCTACTGATGTTGTGTTTTCTGCAATTTTTTCTAAGCGTTTACTAGCGCCTTTAAAGGTTGAAATTGCTTGATAAAAATCATCTTCATCGATGCCCATATGCTGGCAAATCCATTTTGCCCCCGCTAAATTGTTGAGGTTGTGAGCACCAAACACTTCAATTGGCATATCGCCTTCGGGAGTTTCTATAAGTGTTTCGCCGTTTTCGATACGGTAATTTGGTGTGGTGTACGGAAATTTTCGTATTAAATTTTCTGAGTTTTCAATTAGATGTTTTAAATCGGCATCATCTTCATTATAAGAAATGCTACCACCATTTGTGATTGAGTTTACAAAAATTTTAAATTGCTCTAAGTAGTTTTCATAAGTAGGAAACACGTTAATATGATCCCAAGCAATACCGCTTAAAAGTGCAATATTGGGTTTGTATAAATGAAATTTTGGTCGTCTATCAATAGCCGAACTTAAGTATTCGTCGCCTTCAAGCACTATAAAATCGTTAGTTTCGGTAAGTTTTACCATCACATCAAAACCTTCAAGCTGTGCGCCAACCATAAAATCTACATCTTTATCATGATAATTCATAACATGTAAAATCATAGATGTAATTGTTGTTTTGCCATGGCTTCCACCAATGACAACGCGTGTTTTATGTTTTGATTGTTCATACAAAAACTCTGGATATGAGTAAATTTTTAATCCTAGCTCTTGAGCTTTTAATAGCTCAGGATTATCCGCTTTTGCATGCATGCCTAAAACTACAGCATCAATATCAGTATGTATTTTGTTTGTAAACCAGCCAAAAGTTTCGGGCAGTAAGCCTTTGTTTTTTAATCTTGATTTTGAAGGTTCAAAAATAACGTCATCACTACCAGTAACCAAGTAACCTTTGTTGTGTAATGCTATTGCTAAGTTGTGCATGGCGCTGCCACCAATTGCTATAAAGTGAACTTTCATAATATGAATTTAAAACGTGTAAATATATGTATTGAAATAATAAAAAACTTGTAATATATTAAGCTTGCTTATTTTACCAAAACCCCTTTTGTGTTCATTAAAGGTATGTTTTGAAATGCATTGTCGTTAATCGTATTTTTTCTAAACAAGTATGTTTTGTCATACAAGGTATTGCCTTCAAAAAAAGTAACTTTAAAGGTGTTGTTTAGTTTAAAAAGCACTTCTTGCATAAGTTCAATTTTGGCATAACTTTTTTTAGGAAGTACATCTAGTTTTTTTCTGAAAAGCGAAGTGGTTTTAGTTTCATTGTATCCCGAAGACACAATAATAACTGTTTCGATAGCAATATTTTTATCGTTTATAATGTAAGCGTTCCAGTCGTAGGTTTTGTAAATGTCATTATATTCGTTTACTATAGCTACGTAAACATCTTTTACTACAGGGATTTTAATATCTTTTTTCATCTTAATTAAAGGTTTGTAGTTTTGCTTTTTTTATTATATATCGGAAGGTAAATAAATGATAATGTGCCTAATAAAATAACCATTAGGGTTTGCGATGTCCATATTATCCAACCAAAGGCAAGAGCAGGGCTTTCAGGAATATTAAAAAGACTAAATGCAGCTAATATAGCTAATGGGTATACAATAACACCACCGTTGGTAGCAGCAATTATAAATGATGCCGAAATGAATGCGATTAAAATTGCGCCTATTGATATGTTATTTAAATCTTTTACAGCAAAGGTGGTGACATAAAACATGGCAATATACATGATCCAAATAAACAGGGTGTGAAAAATAAACTTCCATTTATGTTTCATTTTAAAAATGCTAGCCATGCCCTCGATTAAACCTATAAAAAAGTGTTTGACTTTTGTAGCAAGTTTGGAGTTGCTTTTTAAAATAAAATAATAGCCAATTCCTAACATTAAAATGCCTGCTATAGCTAGTATAGCTAGTTTTTTAAAGCTTATGGTTTGTTGTAAAAGGTTGAGTATAAAATTAAATTCAAGTATTAATGTAAATCCAATAATGGCTAATAAAATAATTAAATCAGCAATACGCTCAGATACAATGGTGCCAAAGCTTTTTTCAAAAGGAATGTTTTCGTAATTAGTAAGTACTGCTGCCCTAAGTACTTCACCCGATCTTGGTACGCCGTAATTAGATAAATAGGTAATCATTACCGCCATAAAACTATTGGTAAATCTAAGATTATAACCCATTGGCTCTAATAAATAACGCCAGCGATAGGCTCTAGATAGATGACTCAATAGACCTAAAAAAGTTCCTAAAAACACCCAATTATAATTTGCACTTTTAAAATGAGGTATAATTTGTGATAGTGGTATTTTTGAAAACGAGTACCAGCCTAAAATAACAGCCAGTAATAAGGGTACACTTATTTTTAGTGTTTTTTTTAAAACGTTATTCAAAAGGTACTTATCTTAATAAATTATTTGCCTCATTAGGAAATACTAATGCAGGTTTAAAAGTTTTAGCTTTTTCAATATCCATTCGGGCATAGGTAATTAAAATTAAAATATCGCCTTGAGCTACTTTACGAGCCGCAGCGCCATTTAAGGTAATTTCGCCCGATTGCCTTGGACCTGGTATAGCGTAGGTTTCTAACCGTTCGCCATTATTATTGTTTACAATTTGAACTTTTTCGCCTTGTATGATATTGGCAGCATCCATTAAATCTTCATCAATGGTAATGCTTCCAATATAATTAAGCTTAGCACCTGTAACTTTTACACGGTGTATTTTAGATTTTACAACTTCGATTTGCATGGGATAAAGGTAATTAATTAAGTGCGATATTGTCAATAAGTCTTATGTCTTTTGCAAAAACAGCAATAAACGCACGGTATTTTTTATGTTTTGATTTTCTTTTTACAGATTTTAAAGAGTTTTCATCGGCTATAATAAAATATTCTAGCTCTAGTAAATCATTGTTTTTAAATTGATTTTCAACCCAATTTGTTACATTAGTAGTGCTTTTGGTAGTAAACCTTTCTTTGGCGCTTACTAAAGTTTTGTAAATAAAAGGTGCTTCAATTTTGTGCTGAGGGGTTAAGCGCTGATTACGTGAGCTCATTGCTAGCCCATTTTTTTCACGGTGAATTTCACAACCAATTATATTAACATTAAGCTTTTCTTTTTCAACTAATTTTTTGATAATTTGTAATTGTTGAAAATCTTTTTCTCCAAAGTAAGCATTATCGGGTGTTACAATACTAAATAAATATTTTATAATAGTGCCTACGCCGTTAAAATGCCCGTCTCTAAACTTGCCTTCCATTTCATGCTCAAGTCCATCAAAATTAAAAGATTGAGACTCGATTTTTTTGCCATAAATCATATCGACAGTTGGGGCAAAAACTAAAATTTTATCTTTAGAGCAGGATTGTAGTAATGCTACATCGTTTTGTAATGTTCGTGGGTATTTGTCAAGGTCATTTTTTTTGTCAAACTGAGTAGGATTGACAAAAATACTTACCACAACATAATTGTTTTGAGCCAAAGCTTTGCTAACTAATGCTAAATGCCCTTGATGTAATGCTCCCATTGTAGGTACAAAACCAATTTTTTGTTTTTTTGTTTTTAAATTAACAATTGTTTGGGACAATTCTGTTTTTGAATTAAATATCTTCACGCCTTGAAATAAGAATACATAATGCAAAACTAATATATTGCTGTTAATAAACATAATTTTTGTAATTTTGCATGTTTTTTATATTAAAAGATCATAAATATTTATGAAAGAGAAGAAAATATTGTACGTCTCGTCAGAAGTTATTCCATATTTACCAGAAACGGAAATATCGTCAATGTCCTTTGAGGCACCTAAGATGGTAAGTAAACAAGGGGGGCAAATTAGAATATTTATGCCGCGTTATGGAAATATAAATGAAAGAAGGCATCAGTTACACGAAGTGATACGTTTATCGGGGATTAATTTAGTTATTAATGACCTAGATATGCCGTTGATTATTAAAGTAGCGTCAATTCCTAAGGAGCGTATTCAGGTTTATTTTATTGATAACGAGGAGTATTTTAAGAGAAAAGCAACGCTTAGAGACGAAAATGGAGAAATGTTTGAAGATAATGATGAACGTGCTATATTTTTCGCCAAAGGCGTTATTGAAACTGTTAAAAAATTAAATTGGGCACCCGATGTAATTCATGTGCATGGTTGGTTGGCATCATTACTGCCGTTATATTTAAAAGAATTTTATAAGGATGAGCCATTGTTTACTAACAGTAAAGTGGTAACATCAGTTTATGATAAAAGCTTTGACGGTAATTTAAATCCTGGTATGCAGAATAAAATTAAATTTGACGAAATTAAAGATGAAGCTATAGAAGTGCTTGAAACACCAAACTATAATAACATTATGAAAGTGGCAATAGATTACTCTGATGGTGTTATTGTAGGGTCTGAGGATTTACCAGAGGATTTAAAAACACATTTAGAAAACTCTAAAAAACCAGTGTTAGAGTATCATCCAAAAGATGCATTTGCAGATGCTTATGTAGATTTTTATAATCATAAAATTTAAGTAAACGTAATAATATATGAAAACTATAAAAAATAGTTTGTTACTCGTACTATTGTTAATTATTGCAATATCATGTGAAACAGAATTTGCGCCCGTAGGATCGGATATAATTGGAGGCGATAATTTTAATTTTGTGAACCAAAATTTTCCTGTTACTGCATATAGTAAACCTGTAGGGCCAGTGCAAACAAATAATATAGGTAATTATTTGTTAGGACATTATAAAGATCCTGTATATGGAGGGTCAACGGCAAGCATAGTATCTCAAGTGAGTTTGTCTAGTGCTAGTCCAACTTTTGGCGATAGCGAAACATTAGGTAGTAATGATATTGTATTAGATTCAGTTGTGCTTAATTTGCCGTATTTTAGTGCGGTAGCTACAACCGATACCGATGGTAACTCTACCTATACTTTAGACTCTATTTATGGTAATTCATCATTTAATATTTCAGTATATTATAATAATTTCTTTTTAAGAAATTTTAATCCAGAATCAGAAACTGGAGAAAATCAACGTTATTTCTCTAATACATCAACAGGTGTATCAAGCCCTATTAATCAAAATGAGTTAGAGCATATTTTACTTTATACAGGTGCGCAAGATATTAGCACAGGAATACCACAAGAATATATGCCTAATTATAATGAAATTAGATTGTTACAAGAAGATCAAAACGGTCTTGATTCAATTACAGCAAGATTGCCGCCAGCAATTCGTTTAAAATTAGATAATCCAAATAATTTTTGGCAAACTTTTATTTTCGATAAAGAGGATGGGTTAGAGTTGGAAAATATTAATAACTTCTATAACCACTTTAGAGGCTTGTATATTAAAACCGCAGCTAATAATGAGCAAGATGGTACAATGTCACTTATTGATTGGTCTGACGCAAATGTAACGTTGTATTATACGCCTACAGAAGATGAAGGTGCTACTTCGCTAGATCAAGAAACTGTAGTGTTGAATTTTTCTGGAAATACAGTTAATTTATTAGAAAATAATTTTACAAATGCATTACCTGTTGGCAATGAAACGGATGGTGATACGCAATTATTTTTAAAAGGAGGTGAAGGTTCGATGGCTGTTGTCAATTTATTTAATGGTGGTGATGATGGCGAATCTGAAGATTTTACTGAGTTTAAAAACCTATTTGTAGATGAAGATGGTAACCCAATACGATTAATAAATGAAGCTTATTTAGAGGTTTTTGTTGATCAAACCATTGTTAATGGTGAAGAGCCTAATCGTTTATATTTATACGATTTAAAAAACAATCGTTCATTAGTGGATTTAGCTAGTGATGCAACCGTAAATAGTAGTGGTGAACAATTTGTTACTCATTTAGAGCCTTTAACAAGAGTTAATGATGACGCTACTAGTGATGGTGTTAGTTATAAGTTTAGAATAACAGATCATATTAACAACTTAATATTAAATGATTCAACAAATGTAAAATTAGGGTTGGTAGTATCATCTGGTATAAACCAAGCAACAATAGTAAATCGATTTTTGCAAACTGAAGATGATGTGGCTGAAACTTTACCAATAGGCTCAATACTTTCTCCAAGAGGAACGGTTTTATATGGGAGTAATGCTTCGGTAAATCCGGATAATCAAATTAAACTTAAAATATTTTATTCAGAAACAAACAATTAATATATGTGTGGAATAGTAGGTTATATAGGTCATAGACAAGCATACCCAATAATACTTAAAGGCTTACAACGCCTTGAATATCGTGGCTATGATAGCGCAGGGGTAGCGTTGATTAATGAAAATGAAGTTAACTTTTGTAAAACCAAAGGTAAAGTTGCAGACCTTGCAGCCAAAGTTTCTTCTAAAATATCAGATAAAGGCAATTTAGGTATAGGACACACAAGATGGGCTACACATGGTGTGCCAAATGACACCAATTCTCATCCTCATGTATCTAATTCAGGTAATTTAGTTATTATCCATAATGGAATAATAGAAAATTATGAATCTATAAAAAAAGAGTTAATTAATAGAGGTTATACTTTTTCATCAGATACCGATACCGAAGTACTAGTTAATTTAATAGAAGAGATAAAAATAAGAGAAAATTTAAAGTTGGGTAGAGCTGTTAGACAGGCCTTAAGAGAGGTAGTAGGTGCCTACGCTATAGCTGTGTTTGATAAAACTAGGCCAGATGAAATTATTGCAGCAAAACTGGGTAGCCCTTTAGCTATAGGTATTGGTGAAGATGAATTTTTTATAGCTAGTGATGCCTCTCCTTTTATTGAATATACTAAAAATGCTATTTATCTAGAAGATGAAGAATTAGCAATCATTAAAAGAGGTCACGAAGTTAAAGTAAGAAAAATTAAAGATGACTCTTTGGTTAATTCTACTATTCAAGAGCTTAAAATAAATATAGATCAAATTGAAAAAGGTGGTTATGATCACTTTATGTTAAAAGAAATTTACGAGCAGCCTAATGCAATACTAGATACTTTTAGAGGAAGATTATTAGTAAACGAGGGCATCGTAAAATTATCTGGGTTAGAAAACCACTTAGATAAATTTATTAATGCACGCCGTATTATAATTGTAGCTTGTGGAACTTCATGGCACGCTGGTTTAGTTGCAGAATATATTTTTGAAGATTTAGCAAGAATCCCTGTTGAGGTTGAATACGCATCAGAGTTTAGATATCGTAATCCAATTATTTATGAGGATGATGTACTTATTGCAATTTCACAATCTGGTGAAACGGCAGATACGCTGGCAGCTATTAAATTAGCAAAGTCAAAAGGTGCTTTTGTGTTTGGAGTATGTAATGTTGTAGGTTCAACTATTTCGAGGGAGTCACATTCAGGAGCCTATACGCATGCAGGTCCAGAAATTGGTGTAGCTTCAACTAAAGCTTTTACAACACAAATTACGTTATTAAGTTTAATGGCACTGCGTTTGGCATCTGCAAAAGGAATCATATCTAAATCGCAATTACGCGAGCATTTAATTGAGCTAGAGTTAATTCCTGAAAAAGTTAAAAAAGGATTACAATCAGATGCTTATATTCAAGAAGTATCTAAAGTTTATAAAGACACAGCAAACTTTTTGTATTTAGGACGCGGCTATAACTTTCCGGTAGCGCTTGAAGGGGCATTAAAATTAAAAGAAATTTCATACATCCATGCAGAAGGTTATCCAGCTGCAGAAATGAAACACGGTCCCATTGCTTTAATCGATGAAAATATGCCGATAGTTGTTATAGCAACTAAAAAAGGACATTACGAAAAAGTGGTTAGTAATATACAAGAAATTAAATCTCGTAAAGGTAAAATTATAGCGATAGTAACCGAGGGTGATACATCGGTTAAAGAGCTAGCAGATCACGTTATTGAAGTGCCAGAAACAACCGAGTTTTTAACACCTCTTTTAACAACTATCCCATTACAATTGTTATCGTACCATATTGCTGTGATGCTTGATAAAAACGTAGATCAACCACGTAATTTGGCCAAATCGGTTACGGTAGAATAGCACGTTATTTTCTAATAAAATCTTATGCAATACAGCTTTAATGTGTGTAAGATAAACTGTAAATTTGTGTCATTATTATTTAGCATATTCGCTAATTAAATATTGACACAAATGCAGTATAGTTTTAAAGCCATTGAAGAAAAATGGCAAGCCTTTTGGGCAAAAAATCAAACCTTTAAGGCAGGGTTTAATTCTGATAAGCCTAAGTATTATGTGCTAGATATGTTTCCTTATCCTAGCGGTGCAGGGCTACATGTTGGCCATCCATTAGGTTACATTGCTTCAGATATTTATGCCCGTTACAAGCGTCACAAAGGATTTAATGTATTGCATCCACAAGGCTATGATAGTTTTGGATTGCCAGCAGAGCAATATGCCATCCAAACAGGTCAACACCCTGCTATTACTACCGAAACTAATATTGCTACTTATAGAAGACAACTTGATCAAATTGGATTTTCATTTGATTGGTCGAGAGAATTCCGCACCAGCGACCCAAACTATTATAAATGGACGCAGTGGGTGTTTATCCAGTTGTTTGAATCTTATTACTGTAATACAGATGATAAAGCAAAACCAATTGCTAAGCTAGTTGAGGTTTTTAAAACCAATGGTAATGCAGCAGTAAATGCAGTTTGTGATGATGATACTGAGCAGTTTACAAAAGAGGAGTGGAATGCTTTTTCTGAAAAAGAGCAGCAACATATCTTATTAAAATATAGACTAACCTATTTGGCTGAAGCCGAAGTAAATTGGTGTCCAGAATTAGGTACCGTTTTAGCAAACGATGAAATTGTTAACGGTGTATCAGAGCGTGGTGGACATCCTGTAGTTAGAAAAAAAATGACCCAGTGGATGATGCGAATTTCAGCATACGCCCAACGCCTTTTAGATGGGTTAGAAACGATTGATTGGACCGATTCGCTAAAAGAAAGTCAGCGTAACTGGATTGGTAGATCCGAAGGTGCCTCGGTCACTTTTAAAGTTAAAAATTGTTCTCAAAATCACACCATCGATGTATTTACAACACGACCAGATACAATTTTTGGAGTAAGTTTTATGACCTTAGCGCCCGAACATGAGTTGGTAAATACAATAACAACCAGCGAGCAACAACAAGCTGTCGATGACTATGTTAAAGCTAGTGCAAAACGTAGTGAGCGTGAACGTATGGCAGATGTAAAAACAATATCGGGGGTGTTTACAGGCGCCTATGCCGAGCATCCTTTCACCAAACAACCCATTCCTATTTGGATAGGCGATTACGTGCTTGCAAGCTATGGTACGGGTGCTGTGATGGCGGTACCTTGTGGTGATCAGCGCGATTACGATTTTGCAAAACATTTTAGCCTTGAAATTCCAAATATTTTTGAAGGTGTAGATATTAGCGAACAGGCATATACCGAAAAAGGAAATACAGCCATTACTAATAGCGATTTTTTAAATGGCTTATCATACAAAAAAGCAACAAAACGCGCTATTTTTGAACTCGAAACCATAAGCCAAGGCAAAGGTAAAATTAATTACCGTTTGCGTGATGCTGTGTTCTCGCGTCAGCGATATTGGGGTGAGCCGTTCCCAGTATATTATGTTGATGGGTTGCCGCAAATGGTTGATGCCAAGCATTTGCCAATCGAGCTTCCAGAAGTTGATAATTATTTGCCTACGGAAAACGGCGAACCGCCATTAGGCAATGCCAAAATATGGGCTTGGGATACCACAACACATAACGTTGTTGCTAACGATTTGATTGATAACAAAACTATTTTTCCGTTAGAATTAAATACAATGCCAGGTTGGGCAGGTAGTTCGCAGTATTTTAATCGTTATATGGATCCTAATAACGATGACGAAATTTTCTCTAAAGATGCCGTAAATTATTGGCAACAAATAGATTTATACATTGGCGGAAGCGAGCATGCCACAGGGCATTTGTTATATTCTCGTTTTTGGCAAAAATTTATGTTTGATTTAGGCTTAGTGCCTGCGGATGAATATGCTAAAAAACTCATTAACCAAGGCATGATTTTGGGGACTAGTGCTTTTGTTTATAGAGAAGAAAACACAGGAAAATATTATTCTAAAGGATTAATAGCAGATAAAAAAGTACAGGCGATACATGTTAAAGTAGAGTATGTTAATGCCTCGGACGAGTTGGATATCGAAGGTTTAAAAACCGATGCCGAATTTGGTGAAGATTATAAAAACGCCGAGTTTGTTTTAGAAAACGGTGTATATAAAGTAGGTCGTGATGTTGAAAAAATGTCAAAATCTAAATACAATGTAGTCAATCCAGATGAAATTTGTGCCAAATATGGTGCCGATAGCTTACGTTTATACGAAATGTTTTTAGGGCCATTAGAGCAGTACAAACCTTGGAATACTTCGGGCATAACAGGGGTGCATAATTTCTTAAAAAAACTATGGAAACTATATGTTGATGATAATGGATTTAAAATTACAGATACCGAGCCAACAAAAGACAATTTAAAAACATTACACAAAACCATAAAGAAGGTAGAGGACGATATCGAAAATTTTTCTTTCAACACATCAGTGTCTACCTTTATGATCGCCGTAAATGAGTTAACTGCTCAAAAATGTACCAGCAAAGCGGTATTAGAACCTTTATTAGTGTTGTTTTCACCTTATGCGCCACATATTGCCGAAGAGTTATGGGAAAAATTTGGTCATTCACAATCTATTTCGACCGCTCAATTCCCAATATTTGACGCAGCACACTTGGTCGAAAGTAGTAAAGAATACCCTATCTCGTTTAACGGTAAAATGCGTTTTAAGTTAGAAATGCCTTTGGATATCTCTAAAGATGATATCGAAAAAATGGTGTTGGCTCACGAAAAAACGCAAGCGCAATTACAAGGGCGAACACCCAAAAAAGTAATTGTAGTACCAGGTAAGATTGTAAATATTGTGGGTTAATGTAACGTAACGAATTTTGATTTATACATAACGAATATGTAATTGTAGTAATATAATTACCTAAATTTTATTATTTTTAGAGTTGAAACTGTAAAAAAAAACAAAAAAATTATGATAGCCTATTATATCCTTACAGGAGCAATATATTTAATAAGCTCAATTGTTAGCAATAAGCTTAAAAGTAAATTTAAACACTACTCCAAAGTAAGTTTACAAAACGGGATGAGTGGTAAAGAAATTGCCGAAAAAATGCTTGCCGATCATGGCATTACTGATGTAAAAGTTATTTCGGTTAGTGGTCAATTAACCGATCATTACAACCCAGTAAACAAAACGGTTAACTTAAGCGAGGTAGTTTATCACGAGCGTAATGCAGCAGCGGCAGCAGTATCTGCTCATGAGGTAGGTCATGCAGTACAACATGCTCAAGCTTATAGTTGGTTAACAATGCGTTCAAAAATTGTACCTGCAGTACAAATAAGTAGTAAATTATCTAACATGGTTATAATGGCTGGTTTGGTATTATCTGCAACAGGTTCGGTTTTAGGTAATAATATATTTTTACTAGGTATAGCACTTTTTGCCGTGACGACATTATTTACATTTATTACTTTACCTGTAGAATATGATGCAAGTAACCGCGCATTAGCTTGGTTAGAAAACAAACGCATTGTTACCCAACAAGAATTAGTAGGTTCAAAAGATGCTTTAAAATGGGCAGCGCGTACATATTTAGTCGCAGCATTAGCATCATTAGCGCAGCTTATTTACTTTATTTTAATGTTTTTAAACCGAAGAAATTAACAAACTAAATATAAAAAATGGAACAAAATTTTAACAATCAACTTTTAGTTAGAGACGTGTCTGAATTAGATCGCGTTGCTTTTTACAAAAAAACATATTCGCACGTTGCTGGTGGCGTGTTGTTTTTTGTGTTATTTGAATACTTGTTTTTGCAAAGTCGGGCAATAGTACAGTTTTCATTGTCAATGCTAGATGGTTACCGATGGCTAATTATACTAGGTGGCTTTATGTTTATTACCAACTATGCCGAGAGTATGGCTATGAAAACACAAGATAAAAACAAGCAATATTTAGCTTATGGCATTTATATTATTGCCGAAGCATTTATTTTTGTGCCACTCATTTATATTGCAATGAGCATGGTTAACGGTGCTGATATACTTAACCAAGCAGCTATTGTAACGTTATCGCTTTTTACAGGGTTATCGGCTGTGGTTATCATGACCAAAAAAGATTTTTCCTTTTTAAAATCAATGTTAACAATTGGTTTTTTTATTGCCATAGGGTTAATAATTGCAGGTACTATTTTTGGTTTTGATTTGGGCTTATGGTTTTCCGTAGGCATGTGTGTATTAGCAGCAGGTTCAATTTTATACCAAACCTCAAATATTGTAAATAAATATGGTGTTGAGGATTATATACCAGCAGCATTAGGTTTATTTGCATCGTTAATGCTTTTATTTTGGTACATTTTGCGCATTTTTATGAGTAGAGATTAACAATGATTTAAATACAATACAAGCCCTCAAATAGATTCTATTTGGGGGTTTTTACTTTTAGCTATACCTTTACAGTACATGGCACATATCAAAAAAAAAATTCCAACCTTACCTTTTATTAGTTTTTTAAAGCATGCGTTAAAAATTGCTAAAAACCCGTTACCTTTTCATGCAAATAACTTCAAAAAACGTGGTGACGTTTTTGCTTTAAAAATAAGTCCAATACACAAAGTGTATTTTTGTAGGCATAAAAATTTAATTAATTATGTTTTAAAAACAAACCATAAAAATTATACAAAATCTAAAATTCAAACTCGTGATTTGGCTAAATATGTTGGTAAAGGTTTGCTAACTTCCGAAGGCAAATTATGGAAAACACAGCGTAAACTTATTCAACCTGCGTTTCATAAAAAGCAACTTGAAGCACTTTTGCATAAAATAGAGACTACTATTGAGCAAAGTTATGAAGCCATAACAGAAAACCAAAATATCAATGTTATATCATTATTTAATGATTTAGCATTTAATACAGTTGCCTCTGCTTTATTTAGTGATGCGGTCGCAAAAAATGAAATTAAATACCTTCAAGAGGTAACAGAGGCGGCTCAACATATGATGGTAAGGGAGTTAAGGCAACCTTATTTACTTTGGTGGTTTAAACTAAGTGGTAAAATAAAAGCAAATTTAGTTAGCGTTGCTAAAGCTAGGCAAATACTTAAAACTATAGTTAATAAACGAAAATTGGCAAGTTGCAATACGTTTGACTTGTTAGACATGCTTTTGGATGCTCGTTATGAGGACGGTAAAGGTATGGAGGATGAACAATTGATTGATGAAATTTTAATATTGTTTATTGCTGGGCATGAAACTACATCTAACGCATTAACGTTTACCACACAGCTTTTAGCTTTACATCCCGAATGGCAAGAAAAAATTAAAGATGAAACAGCCCGTTTAAATTTGGAAACAATGAGTTTGATGGATTTTGTAATGAAGTCAAAAATATGTCAACAAGTTATTGAAGAGGCAATGCGTTTATATCCGCCAGCGTATTTTGTAGATCGTGTAAATATTGAAAACGATGAGTTTGAGGGCTATCAATTTAAAGCGGGATCTAATTTGTTGTTTTCGATGTATGAGTTGCATCGTCATCCAGATTTGTGGGATGACCCTTTGCAATTTAAGCCAGAACGTTTTGAAGGTGGTAGTAGACAATTCTCGTCATTTTATTTTCCGTTTGGAGCAGGGCCTCGCAAATGCATTGGCAATAATTTTGCGATGTTCGAAATGATTATTGCTATCACTAAATTGGTGTCAAATTATAAAATAACACCTAAGTTTAAAGATATTGAAATATTAGCATTGATTACGTTAAAACCCAAAAATGCAATTTTGAGTTTTGAAAAACGATAAAAACGTTTAAAAAAACAAATTATGACCAATAGGCACCACTATACCCAATTGATAAAAGATGAAGCAAAACGACTTGGGTTTATGTCATGTGGGATTAGCAAAGCAGGTTTTTTAGAAGAAGAAGCCCCTAGGCTTGAACGCTGGCTTAAAAACAACATGAATGGCGAAATGCAATACATGGAAAATCATTTTGACAAACGTTTAGACCCAACAAAATTGGTTGACGACTCAAAAAGTGTCATTTCATTACTATTAAATTATTACCCCGAGCAAACACAAACTAAAGAAAGTTACAAGGTTTCAAAATATGCCTACGGACAAGATTACCACTTTGTTATAAAAGATAAACTAAAGCACTTAATGCATTTTATACAAGATGAAATAGGCGAAGTAAGTGGGCGTGCTTTTGTAGATTCAGCACCAGTTTTAGATAAAGCTTGGGCGGCAAAATCAGGTTTGGGCTGGATTGGTAAGCATAGTAATTTATTAACTCAAAAAGTAGGTTCGTTTTATTTTATTGCCGAATTAATTGTTGATCTAGATTTAGAATATGATTTTGCCACAACCGACCATTGTGGCACTTGCACAGCTTGTATTGATGCTTGCCCTACACAAGCTATAACCGAGCCTTATGTGGTTGACGGCAGTAAATGTATATCGTATTTTACTATTGAATTAAAGGATAATTTGCCTTCGGAATTTAAAGGAAAATTTGACGATTGGATGTTTGGCTGTGACGTGTGTCAAGATGTATGCCCTTGGAATCGCTTTTCAAAACCACATAACGAACCGTTGTTTAACCCAAAGCCAGAATTATTGTCAATGACCAAAAAAGATTGGGATGAAGTAACGCAAGAGGTGTTTAGTAAAGTGTTTCAAAAATCGGCGGTAAAACGCACAAAATTTTCGGGTTTAACCCGAAATATAAAGTTTTTAGGTGAGTCGTAGATTGTTTATTTTAGCCTAAAATTAGGTTATGGCCAAAGTAAAAACAACATTTTTTTGCCAAAATTGTGGCACTCAGTTTGCTAAATGGCAAGGGCAATGCTCTGCTTGTAAGCAATGGAATACCATTGTTGAAGAAGTAATACAAAAACCCGAAAAAAGTGATTGGAAAACACCAACACAATCAGCCTCAAAACGTGTGTCAAAACCGTTAAAAATAAAAGATATTGATTCGTCTCAAGAAGCAAGACTAGACACTTTTGATACTGAATTTAACCGCGTGTTGGGCGGAGGTATTGTGCCAGGGTCACTAACGCTTTTGGGTGGTGAGCCAGGTATTGGTAAAAGTACATTGTTGCTTCAAATTTCATTAAAGCTGCCTTATAAAGTGCTTTATGTGTCTGGTGAAGAAAGCCAAAAACAAATTAAAATGCGTGCCGAACGTATTAACGCAAATAACGATACGTGCTATATTTTAACAGAAACCAAAACGCAAAATATATTTAAACAAATAGAATCGGTAGAGCCAGATATTGTTATTATAGATTCAATTCAAACCTTACATAGCGATTTTATTGAGTCATCATCTGGTAGTATTTCGCAAGTTAAAGAATGTACTACTGAGCTTATTAAATTTGCAAAAGAAACAGCCACACCTGTTTTACTTATTGGGCACATTACTAAAGACGGGCATATTGCAGGACCAAAAATTTTAGAGCATATGGTTGATACTGTACTGCAATTTGAAGGCGATAGAAACCATGTGTTTAGGATTTTAAGAGCGCATAAAAACAGATTTGGTTCGACCAATGAGTTGGGTATCTATGAAATGCAAGGCTCAGGACTACGTGAAGTGTCCAACCCATCAGAATTGTTAATTTCAAAAAAGGATGCCGAATTAAGTGGTAATGCTGTAGCTGCGACATTAGAAGGAGTAAGGCCGTTAATGATTGAGGTTCAGGCATTAGTTAGTACGGCTGTTTATGGCACACCACAACGTAGCGCAACTGGGTTTAATGCCAAGAGATTAAATATGTTGTTGGCAGTTTTAGAAAAACGAGCTGGATTTAGGTTAGGAGCAAAAGATGTGTTTTTAAACATTACAGGAGGTATTACCGTAGATGATCCAGCAATAGATTTGGCTGTGGTTGCCGCGATATTGTCATCAAATGAAAATGAGGCTTTACAAAGTGACATATGCTTTGCTGGCGAGGTAGGGCTTTCTGGCGAAATTCGACCAGTACAACGTGTAGAACAACGTATTTTGGAAGCTGAAAAATTAGGATTTACAACAATATTTGTTTCTAAGTATAATAAAATATCATTAAAAAATACAGTCATAAAAATTAATTTGGTCTCTAAAATTGAAGATTTAATACGTTTTATTGCATAAATTGGTTTAAAATGCGTTAATAATTTGAGTATATTTAATATTTTAGACTGATATGCGTTACCTTTTATTTTTTTTTATAATCAATTTTGCTTTTTGTCAAAAAGTAAAGCTAAAAAAATATACCAAGGAAACTTCGGAGGTGTTTATGCTTATTCGCAATGATAAATTTGCACTAGCAAAAACTAAAAATGATATTTTATATAAAGAAAGTATCAAAGCCAATGACTCATTTTTGCTAGCTAGAGCATATAATAACTATGGGATTATAAATAGCGCAACAGGTAAAACTGCTGCCGCTATAGCCTATTTTAACAAAGCTAAAAATGTGCATCTTAAAATGGGTGACTCTGTAGGTGCATTAAGTTTAGATTATAATTTATTTAAGGCACGTAAAAAAAGTGAAAATGCATTAAAAAGTAGTGCTTTAGAGCCTATTGTTGTTAAGTATGATAAACTTAAAAACATTAATTTTTTTAGAGTTTTAAATACACAAATTATTTGCTTGTTTGAGGAAAAACAATATAAGCTACTTGTTGAAAAGGCAAATCAATGGTTAGATAATTTAGCACATTGGGATTTTAAAAATTTACCAAAAGCCGAAGTTTTAGATTTTACTGAAAATCTAAAATATAGAATAATGGCGTATAAAGGTTATAGTTTGATTAATTTAGGTAAATACAAGCAGGGGTATGAACTTTTAAATAAAGTAAAAACATTTCATTTAAACCTAAATGATTTTCAGGCTAATAAAACAAAATCAGATTTTAATTATTATTTGTCAGTTTATTTTCTAGAACAATTTAATAAAGACTCATTACGCTATTATACAGATGCATTTAATGATTATAGTAACTTAGTATATACCGATTTTAAAAACAAATTTACAGTAAGTACTAGGGAGTTGATGCAAAATCAGTACGACTCGGATTTAAAAGATATTGAGAACCGTAAAAACCTTGAAATTGCAACAGAAAAAACAATAACACAAGTTAGTGTGGTGTTTTTTGTGTCCTTGATGCTACTGGTTTTTATTTACTTTAAATTTAGGCAGAAATTAAAAAATAAAGAGATAGCCTCACTTAAAGCAAAAAATGAGTTTGATAAATTAAACCTGGTAATTAAAGGTGAAGAGCAAGAAAAAAAACGTATTTCTCAAGAGCTTCATGACGGTGTAAATGGTGATTTAACGGTTATAAAACATAAGTTAGCTTCAATAAATAAAGAGAAAATAGATACGGAAACAAAAAATAGTGTTTCAACTTCAATAAATGTTTTGGATGAAGCGATGAATCAAATACGTTCAATATCACATTATTTAACGCCGTTAAAAATAAATGATAATAATTTGATTGATGGCATTAGAGATTACTGTGATAACTTGTCGGGGCCGTCAACAGTATTTGTGTGTTTTGAATCTTTTGGAGATACAAATATTGATATTAGTGTTGATACTAAAACTGCAGTTTATCGTATAATTCAAGAGCTGCTTTCAAATGTGATAAAACATTCGAAAGCAAAAAGGGCAAACGTTCAAGTTAGCTTTAGAGAAAACAAACTAACTATTGTGGTTGAAGATGATGGTGTAGGGTATGATGTTGCTACAAAAAATGAAGGGATAGGATTAAAAAATATTAAGGATAGAATTGATTTTTTAAAAGCTAATTTTAATGTGCTATCCGATAGTGATGGTACAACAGTAACAATTACAATAGATAATTTAGTTTAGTCAAAAAAGTAAATTTTATAAAACCAAACCTATCTAAGATTTGAAATAATAAATATATTAACTTTTCCTCTAAAATTGTTATTTTCGCATTCTTACTGAATTATGACAATTATGAGCCAAAAGTTCCCTGAATATAAAGCACTTAATCTTTCAAATGTAGCTACAGAAATAAGCAACTACTGGGAGGATAACAATATATTTGAAAAAAGTATAACTACTCGTGAAGGCAACGCCCCTTTTGTGTTTTTTGAAGGTCCGCCATCTGCAAATGGTTTGCCTGGGGTACACCATGTATTGGCGCGCTCAATAAAAGATATTTTTCCGCGATATAAAACCATGAAAGGCTTTCAAGTAAAGCGTAAGGCTGGTTGGGATACCCATGGTTTACCAATTGAACTTGGTGTTGAAAAAGAACTAGGTATAACTAAAGAAGATATAGGTAACACCATTTCTGTAGAAGAGTATAATGCGGCATGTAAAAAAGCAGTAATGCGTTATACCGATGTTTGGAATGATTTGACTAAAAAAATGGGATACTGGGTAGATATGGATGATCCGTACATTACCTATAAACCAAAATATATGGAAACTGTTTGGTGGTTACTTAAACAGATTTATAATAAAAATTTATTATATAAAGGCTATACAATTCAGCCGTATTCGCCAAAGGCAGGTACAGGTTTAAGCTCACATGAGTTAAATCAACCAGGTACATATCAAGATGTAACTGATACTACAATTGTAGCACAATTTAAGGCTATAAAATCTACTTTGCCAGCAGCTTTGAGTAGTTTTGATAAGTTATATTTTTTAGCATGGACAACCACACCATGGACATTACCAAGTAATACAGCATTAACCGTAGGGCCAAAAATTGATTATGTAGTTGTATCAACGTATAACCAATACACATTTGAGCCAATTCAAGTAGTAGTTGCTAAAAAGTTAGTAGCAAAACAATTTGCAGGCAAAAAGTATGAGCAAGTTGAAGATGATGCTCAAATATCTAACTTCACAAAAGCTGATAAAAAAATACCATTTAAAATTGAAGCCGAACTAAAAGGAAAAGATTTAGTCGATATTAAGTACGAACAACTTTTAGATTACGTTTTGCCAAATGATAATCCGCAAGATGCTTTTAGAGTAATATCTGGAGATTTTGTAACTACAGAAGATGGTACAGGTATCGTACATACAGCACCAACTTTTGGTGCCGATGACGCCTTAGTTGCCAAACAAGCAACACCCGAAATACCACCAATGTTGGTGAAAGATGATAACGGTAATTTAGTCCCGTTGGTAGATTTGCAAGGCAGGTTTAGGCCCGAGGTAAAGGACTTTGCTAATAAATACGTTAAAAACGAATATTACCCTGAAGGGGAAGCGCCACAACGCTCTGTAGATGTTGAAATAGCTATAAAGCTAAAAGAAGAAAACAAAGCCTTTAAGGTTGAAAAATATAAACATAGTTATCCTAATTGTTGGCGAACCGACAAGCCTATTTTGTACTACCCGTTAGACTCGTGGTTTATAAAAGTTACCGATGTAAAAGATAAAATGCATCAGCTTAATACCACCATTAACTGGAAACCAAAATCAACTGGTGAAGGCCGTTTTGGAAATTGGTTGAAAAATGCAAACGACTGGAATTTATCGCGTTCACGTTATTGGGGGATTCCCTTACCTATTTGGCGAACCGAAGATGGTAAAGAAGAAATTTGTATAGGATCGGTAGAAGAGTTAAAATCCGAAATGTCAAAAGCAGTGCAAGCAGGTGTACTTGCTAAAGACATTTTTGCCGATTTTGAAGTCAATAATATGTCGGAAGAAAACTATGATAAAATTGATCTACATAAAAATATTGTCGATCAAATTACATTAATTTCCCCATCGGGTAAACCAATGCATCGCGAAAGTGATTTAATAGATGTTTGGTTTGACTCGGGCTCAATGCCTTATGCACAATGGCATTACCCTTTTGAAAATAAAGCATTAATTGACGACAATAAATTTTTTCCAGCCAATTTTATTGCCGAAGGTGTTGATCAAACCAGAGGGTGGTTTTATACCTTACATACTATCGGTTCAATGGTTTTTGATTCGGTAGCTTATAAAAATGTAGTATCTAATGGATTGGTGCTAGATAAAAATGGTCAAAAAATGTCTAAGCGATTAGGTAATGCAACCGACCCGTTTGAAACATTGCAAACTTATGGCGCTGATGCTACGCGTTGGTACATGATTGCAAATGCAAATCCGTGGGATAATTTAAAATTTGATGTTGATGGGATTGAAGAAGTAAAGCGTAAGTTTTTTGGCACACTTTACAATACATATTCATTTTTTATTTTGTACGCTAACATTGATAATTTTAATTATGCCGAAGCAGATATAAAATTAGAAGATAGACCCGAAATAGATCGATGGATTTTATCAGAACTTAATACATTAATAAATAAAGTTGACGAAAGTTATGCCGATTATGAGCCAACTAGAGCAGCGCGATTAATCTCAGAATTTACGCAAGAGTTGTTAAGTAACTGGTTTGTAAGATTAAGCAGAAGACGTTTTTGGAAAGGTGATTATCAACAAGACAAAATTTCGGCATACCAAACGTTATACACCTGTATGCTAACCATTGCTAAATTAGGAGCGCCAATAGCACCGTTTTTTATGGATAGATTGTATTTAGATTTGACACAATCAACAAAAAAAGAAAATTTTGAAAGTGTACATTTAGCCGAATTTCCGAAGGCAAACAATGCGTATATTGATAAAGATTTAGAGCAAAAAATGGCAAATGCACAAACCATTTCGTCATTAGTATTGTCATTACGAGCTAAAGAAAAAATTAAGGTTAGGCAACCACTTCAAAAAATAATGATTCCTGTTGATAATGCATCTCAAAAAGAAGCAATAGCAGCAGTATCAAACTTAATTAAGCATGAGGTTAATATTAAAGAAATAGAACTTCTTGAAGATGCTTCAGATATTTTAGTAAAACAAATAAAACCTAACTTTAAAGCTTTAGGGCCACGTTTTGGTAAGGATATGAAAGCTATTGCAGCCTTAGTGCAACAGTTTACAGCAAATGATATCAAAACAATAGAACAAGAAGGTATGTTTGAGCTTGAAATTAATGGTAAAATTATTAATTTAGAGCGATCAGATGTTGAAATCACCTCACAAGATATTGAAGGTTGGCTTGTAGCAAGCCAAAACGGAGTAACAGTTGCTCTTGATGTCACCATTACTGAGGCGTTAAAAAATGAAGGTGTAGCGAGAGAACTAGTAAATAGAATACAAAACTTACGTAAGGATTCTGGGTTTGAAGTGACTGATAGAATAGACGTTACGTTACAAAACGACAGTCAAATTACTGAGGCAATAAAAGTAAATGAAGATTATATTAAAGCGGAAACGCTTACAGAAAATCTAAATATTGAAGAGGTTGTAAAAAATGGTATAGATATTGCGTTTGATAATGTGGCGACAAAATTAACAATAACAAAACATTAAAAAATGAACACAACAAAAACAATTAACAAGTATCCCGATGCAGATTTGGATGAATTTAAAACTTTGATTGAGGCTAAAATTGAAAAAGCAAAGAGCGATTTAGCTTTAATAAAAAGCGCTTACATGAATAGCCATACCAACGGCACTGAAGATACCTCGCCTACATTCAAATCGTTTGATGAGGGTAGTGCAGTTATGAGCAAAGAAGCAAATTCACAATTAGCCATTAGGCAAGAAAAGTTTATTAGAGATTTAAAAACCGCTTTAATCCGAATAGAAAACAAAACGTACGGGGTGTGCAGGATTACTGGTAAGTTAATTAATAAAGAACGCTTAAAACTTGTGCCGCATGCCACACTTAGTATAGAAGCTAAAAATATGCAATAAAAAGCACTAAAAAATGTAACACTAAGCGCCTTGATGCTATAACATTGAGGCGTTTGTTATTTTATATAATTTGAAAATATTCCTTTTAATAATTACTGTAATAGTAAGTCAGTTACACGCACAAAAACGTGTTTCGCATACATTTGATAGTGCTCAAGTGCGTACACTTCAAGTTGATGGCGATTCAATTATTAAAATAGATGTAGCAACTATTGAAACATCTAATATTGAAATAGTTATGCAGTCGGAAGGTGAGTTGAGTACAGAAATTATATTAAAAACCACATTAAGTAATGATACGCTGTATGTAAAAACAGAGTTTCAGCCTTTTTTTAAATTTAGTAACAATAAGTTAAGTGCTCATAAAGTAGTAGCAACTACTTTAAAAATTATAATGCCAAACACTAAAAACTTAAATGTTAATAGTGATATTGCTAATATTTATATTAACGGAAGCTTTAAACAATTAAACGCCAGTTTGCGTGAAGGCAGTATTTTTACAGATTTAAAAAACACAAACGTAAAAATTAGTGCCCATTCGGGTAATATAAATCTAAATTTAGATAAAGGTAATATTAATGCTATTACTAAATATGGAAATATTTTTGAAAGTGCGATTCCCTACGGAACAAATTATGTGCAATTACAATCAGTTAACGGAGATATTTATATTAAAAACATCAAATAATTAATGTCATTAAAAAAATCAATTTTTATAATTGTTTCGGTTATACTTATCGATCAAATTTCAAAAATTTATGTAAAAACGCATTTTCAACTTGGCGACAGTATTAAAGTGTTTTCGTGGTTTGAAATTTTGTTTATCGAAAATGACGGTATGGCTTGGGGGGCGAAACTTAGTGACTTTACAAGTTTAATTTCCGATAAATCAGCAAAATTAATACTAACCTTGTTTAGGCTTTTAGCGATTTTAGGAATTGGGTATTGGTTGTATAGTGTAATTAAAGACAAAGGTTCAAAAACACTTATTGTGTCGGTCTCTCTTATTTTTGCAGGCGCCTTAGGTAATATTATCGACTCTGTGTTTTATGGTTTATTATTTGGTAATAGTTTTAATGAAGTGGCTTTGTTTTTGCCAAAAAATGGGGGTTATGCCAATTTATTTTATGGTAATGTGGTAGATATGTTACATTTTCCATTGTGGACTGGTGTTTTTCCACGCTGGTTACCTATAATTGGAGGTAAAGCGTTTACGTTTTTTGAACCCGTATTTAATATTGCCGATATGGCTATAAGTACTGGTGTGGGTGTACTTATACTTTTTAATAAACGTGTGTTTTTAAATAAAAAAAACTCCAATTTTAATAATTAAAATTGGAGTTTTTTTTATTGATGTTAAATTAAGTTTACTTCGCTTCGGCATATCGGCGTTCAACTTCATTCCAGTTAATTACATTAAAAAATGCATTGATATAATCTGGTCGTCTATTTTGATAATTTAAGTAGTATGCATGTTCCCAAACATCAATACCTAAAATAGGGTAGCCACCACAGCCAACACCTGGCATAATAGGATTGTCTTGATTAGGACTAGAGCATACAGTTACTTTGCCGCCTTTATGCACACATAGCCATGCCCAGCCCGAGCCAAATTGAGTAGCTGCAGCTTTGCTAAATGCGTCTTTAAAGCCTTCTAAATCGCCAAAAGCAGCTTCAATAGCGTCTTTTAAGTCGCCAGATAAACGACCTTTGTCCTCAGGATTCATCACCTCCCAAAATAAGGCGTGATTAAAAAAGCCTCCACCATTATTTCTAACGGCTTTGTTGCTCATATCAAGGTTGGCTAAAATAGCGTCTATAGATTGCCCTTCAAGGTCGGTGCCTTCAATTGCTGCGTTTAATTTTGTAGTATATCCGTTGTGATGTTTAGAATGGTGGATTTCCATAGTACGCGCATCAATGTGCGGCTCTAAAGCATCGTAAGCATATTTTAATTTTGGTAATTCAAAAGCCATAGTATATGTTTTATTGATTTTACATTAATTTAATCCAAATTTACAATAAAGCTGTAATATTTTTACATTTAATTTATCAAGAATACTTATTTTGCTATAAAAATTTTCTTGTTTGAGTTTATCTGGATTTAATATTTATAATGCTTCCGCTGGTAGCGGAAAAACCTACACCATAGTTAAAGCGTATTTAAAATTATGTTTTTTGTCAAAACGTAAATATCCTTTTAAATATATTTTGGCCATGACATTTACCAATAAAGCAGTTGGTGAAATGAAAGATAGGATTGTTAATACGTTAAGAGAATTTGCCGACACGCAGGTGTTAACTAACGAGCACGATATGTTTTGGCAATTAACTAAAGAGCTGGATATGTCACCTACGGACTTGCATGAAAAGGCAAAGTTATTGTTAAATAAAATATTACATCATTATGGTGCTTTTGATATTTTGACCATAGATAAATTTACACAAAAACTTATTAGAACCTTTGCATTTGATTTGAACGTGCCTATAAACTTTGAGGTCGAGATGGATGTTGACATGCTTTTGAGCGAAGCAGTTGATAAGGTTATTGATAGCGCGGGTAGTGATAAAGCCTTAACTAAAACATTGGTTGACTTTGCTATCGAAAAAGCTGATGATGATAAAAGTTGGGACGTATCTTTAGATTTTTATAAAATAGCAAAGCTTTTAATTAGTGAAAATGATATTGCTTATATAAATAGCTTAAAAGGAAAAAATATAAATGATTTTACTGAACTTAAACGCCTGTTAAAAACAAAGCATGTTGCGTTAGAGGCTAAAATAGTTAGCGAATCGAAAGCTGTTATTGACTTAATTATGGAGCGTGGCCTTGATTTTAATGATTTTAATAGAGGGTTTCTTCCAGAATATTTTAAAAAATTATCAGAAAAAAATCTAAAAGTTAGTTTTGATACGGTTTGGCAAGCAAAAATAGCAACACACCCTTTGTATCCAAAACGCGTTAGTCAAGATGTGGCTAGTATTATTGATCAAATTCAGCCCCAAATTGCGAGTGCTTTTGAGTGTACCAAATCATTAGTATTTCAAATTAAGTTTATTGCTGCATTTTATAAAAGTGTTACCCCGCTATCTATTTTAAACTCAGTTAATAAAGCACTATCTGGTATTAAGCATGATAGGAGTTTGGTTTTAATTTCTGAATTTAATAAAATAATAAGTACGTCTATAAAAAATCAACCTGTTCCGTTTATATATGAGCGTATTGGCGAAGCCTTTCAGCATTATTTTATTGATGAGTTTCAGGATACATCCGTAATGCAATGGGAAAATTTAGTGCCCTTGTTAGATAATGCTTTAGCTTCCGAAGGCACAAGTGTAACACTTGTTGGAGATGCAAAGCAAGCTATTTATAGGTGGCGAGGCGGTAAGGCTGAACAATTTATTGCTTTAAATGAAAATGAAAACCCGTTTAGTGTTCCTGTTAAAAAAAATGCATTACCCAAAAATTTTAGAAGTTATTTTGAGGTTGTAAATTTCAACAATTCGTTTTTTGAGTTTTTGTCAAGTTTTGCGTTAAAAAATTCGTCCTATGCTAATTTGTATGCGACTAGTACTCAGGAGCCCAATAAAAATAATGGAGGTTATGTTGATTTATCATTTTTAGAAATTGATAACAATAAAATGGAGCTTTACCCTGCACAGGTGTTAACCACTATAAAAAAATGTTTAGAACAAGGCTTTAATTTAAGCGAAATATGTGTGATAACGCGTACTCGAAAGGAAGGGGTTGCTGTAGCAAATTATTTAATTAGCGAGGCTAATATTAGTGTTGTATCTTCAGAAACCTTATTAATCTCTAATTCACCAAAGGTTAAATTTATAGTAAACCTATTAGGCTACGTTAGTAATCCGGCACAAGCCGAATCTAAAATTGAAGTATTAAAATATCTCGCTAAATACGCTATAGATGTTGATGATAAGCATGATTTTTATGTTGATTTTATTCATCAAGATATTGAAGTATTTTTTGAGAAACTACAAAAATTTGATATTTATTTTGATTATAAACGGCTACTTTTTTTGCCACTATATGAGGGTATTGAGGTTGTAATTCAGGCATTTAATTTGGTTAATACTACAGATGCTTATATTCAGTTTTTTTTAGATGAGGTTTTAGTGTTTTTAAGTCAAAATTCGTCTAATATCGCAGCTTTTTTATCGTATTACCAAATCAAAAAAGATAAGTGGAGTGTGGTGTCACCAAAAGGCAACCAAGCTATACAAATTATGACGATACATAAATCAAAAGGTTTAGAGTTTCCTGTTGTAATTTATCCTTTTGCAGATTTGAATATTTATAAAGAAATAGAGCCTAAAGCATGGTTGCCTGTAAAACCAAATGAGTATAGTGGCTTTGAGTACGCGTTGCTTAATTGTAATAAAGATTTTGAGTGTTATAATGAGGTATCGGCACAATTATATAATACCCATCAGGGTGAGTTAGAGCTTGATAATCTTAATTTATTATATGTAGTTTTAACTAGAGCTGTAGAGCAACTATACATTATAAGTGCTAGAGATAAAAAAGTAAATCCTAAAATGTTTTCAGGGCTTTTTGTTGAATATTTAAGACATAAGCAAGTTTGGGATGATAGCGAATTGAATTATAGTTTTGGTAATCCAAAGCGAATTTCTAAATTTAAAAACGACGGGATTAGTCCTATTTTGCAATCACAGTTTATTTCTGTACCAAAGGAACAGCATCATATAAATATTGTAACTAATCATGGTTTTTTATGGGGTACCAATCAGGCAAGTGCTATTGAAAAAGGAAATGTTACACATTATTTATTATCAATGATTAAATATGTAAATGATATTGATGATGTTTTTGCTAAAGCAGTAAAAGCGGGTTTTATTAGACCTGATGATATTGAGTTATTGAAAAATCAAGTTTTAGGTGTTGTTAATCACCCTGAGTTAAGTCAGTTTTACCATACGGATAACACCATATATAATGAGAAGGAAATTATCACAAAAACTGGTACAAGGTTACGTCCTGATAGATTAATTTTGCAAACAAATAATCAAATGTCAATTATAGACTACAAAACAGGGGCAGAACATCCAAAGCATAGCGATCAACTTTATGTTTATGAAAAGGCCTTGTTAGAAATGGGTTTTACTGTTAGCGATAAAATACTAGTTTATATAAACAATGAGATACAAATAAAATACATTTAAAACATACATTATGTACAGCAATATAAAAGCACATTTACAAAAAGAGCTTGAGCAAATTAAAAATGACGGGCTGTTTAAGGAAGAACGCATTATAACATCATCACAAGATGCCGAAATCACATTAAATACAGGTGAGAAAGTTCTTAATTTTTGCGCAAATAATTATTTAGGGTTATCAAATCATCCAGAGGTAATACAGGCAGCAAAGGATACCATGGATACACACGGCTTTGGTATGTCATCAGTTCGATTTATTTGTGGTACACAAGATATACATAAAAAACTAGAGACTACCATAGCAGAATTTTACGGAACTGAAGATACAATTATGTATGCGGCTGCCTTTGATGCTAACGGAGGGGTGTTTGAACCTTTGTTAACGGCGGCAGATGCGATTATTTCAGATTCGTTAAATCATGCTTCTATAATTGATGGTGTTCGATTGTGCAAAGCGGCACGTTATCGCTATCAAAATGGTGACATGAATGATTTAGAACAGCAATTAATTGCGGCAAATGAAAACGGTGCTCGTTTTAAAATAATTGTTACCGATGGGGTTTTTTCTATGGACGGCCTAGTCGCACCATTAGATCAAATATGTGATTTAGCCGATAAGTATGACGCATTAGTTATGGTTGATGAGTGTCATGCTGCTGGTTTTATAGGTAAAACAGGCAGGGGTACGCTGGAAGATAAAAATGTTATGGGTAGAGTAGACATCATAACAGGAACTTTAGGTAAAGCGCTTGGTGGTGCAATGGGAGGCTATACCACAGGTAAAAAGGAAATTATTGAAGTACTTCGCCAGCGCTCACGTCCTTACTTGTTTTCTAATTCGTTAGCACCAGCCATAGTAGGGGCATCTATTAAAGTATTTGAATTATTGAAAAATAATACAACATTAAGAGATAAATTAGAGTGGAATACCAATTACTTTAAAAAAGGTATGTTAGCAGCAGGTTTTGATATTGTAAATGGGGATTCTGCAATTGTGCCAGTAATGCTATATGACGCAAAATTATCTCAAACCATGGCAAATATGTTATTGGACGAAGGTATTTATGTCATAGGATTCTTTTTTCCTGTAGTACCAAAAGATAAAGCACGTATACGAGTGCAGTTATCTGCAGCACATACTCAAGAGCATTTAGATAAAGCGATTGCCGCTTTTGTCAAAATAGGAAAACGATTATCGGTTATTTAATGTCAGTCATCGGTGATTGATGGCTAATTTTAATATTTTTTTATTTTTTTTTCATTAAATTAAATTTAAGAGCTACATTTGCCTCTTAAATAACACTTAAAATAATTTTTAGTAATATGAAAAATCTAGGTAAACTTACGCTAGTTTTATTATTAGCAGTGAGCTTTAATTTTGCTGGAGCGCAAAATGAAGACAATCCTTGGGCTATTAGCTTTGGTATTAACGCAGTAGACTTTTATCCAACAGGAGAAGACGCACCACTTGGTGGGTATTTTGATGAATTCTTTAATGCTACAGATCACTACAATATCTTACCATCAATTTCAACATTAACAGTGTCTAGATATTTATCTGACAATTTTTCTTTTGGAGTAGCTGGGTCAATTAACAGAATTGATAAATTTGGTGATGCATCAGTAGATGATTTAACTTACTACGGTTTAGACGGTATCATTAAATATAGCTTTGCTAATGTAATTAAATCTAAAAAACTTGAGCCGCACTTAGGAATTGGTGGTGGTTACACTTGGGTTGATGATATAGGTAGAGGTACATTAAACGGTTCTGCTGGTTTAACTTACTGGTTTACTCGTAATATTGGTTTATCTGTACAGTCTACTTACAAGCATTCTTTCGAAGATGCTTTAGCGTCTCACTTCCAACATACAGCTGGAATTTCTATCCAGTTTGGAGGAAAAGATACTGATGGTGATGGTATATATGACAAACATGACAAATGTCCAGAAGTTGCTGGTTTAGAAGCTTTTGATGGTTGTCCAGATTCTGACAACGATGGTATTGAAGATTCTAAAGATGAGTGTCCAAACGAAGCTGGTTTAGCTGAGTTTAATGGATGTGCTGATACTGATAAAGATGGTGTAGCTAACAATAAAGATGAGTGCCCAACTGTTGCAGGTGTTAAGGAATTAAACGGATGTCCTGATGCTGATAAAGATGGTGTTACTGATTCTAAAGATAAATGTGTTAACGAAGCTGGTCCTGCTGCAAACAACGGGTGCCCTTGGTTAGATACTGATAAAGATGGAGTTTTAGATAAAGATGATAAATGTCCTAACGAAGTTGGTACTGTAGCAAACAATGGTTGCCCAGAATTACCAAATGAAGAAGTACAAAAACAACTTAGTGAGTATGCTAATGTAATTACATTTAACACTAATAGATCATCTTTCAAAAAAGAAGCTTTCAAAACTTTAGTTGCAATTACAGGAATATTAAAAGAATTCCCTCAAGCTAACTTTAAAATTGAAGGACATACAGATAGTACTGGAAGTAGCGCATACAACACAAAGTTATCTAATGAAAGAGCTAACGCTGTTTTAGATTACTTAGTAGAAAATGGTATAGCTAAAGCTAGATTATCTGCTCAAGGTTTTGGTGAAGATGCTCCAAAGGCTAGTAACAAAACAAGAGCTGGTAGAGCTGAAAACAGACGTGTTGAAATTAAACTTGCTAACTAATACAAGTTTATTTTAATAATAAAAGTTTTATTAAAAACGCCTCATTTATGAGGCGTTTTTTTATTTTTATAACATGAAAACATTTTTATACGATGTATTAAAGCACCTCAATGATAATAATATTGAGTTAACTGATTATGTTTTTATTTTGCCTAGTAAAAGGGCAGGTAATTTTTTGAAGAGCCAAATTCCGGAGGTTACAAATAAAACCAATTTTGCTCCTGAAATTATAAGTATTGAAGAGTTTGTTCAGGATATAGCAAAACTTGAAAGTATATCTAATACAGAATTACTCTTTAAATTTTATGAGGTTTATGTAAAATATACGCCTAAAGCGCGTATCGAATCGTTTGACAAGTTTTCAACCTGGGCACAAACATTAATTCAAGATTTTAATGAAATTGATCGCTATTTAATTCCGCAGGCACAAATATTTGATTATCTAAAATCTATTCAAGAAATTAATCAAATGCATTGGTCTTTAAACCATGAAAACTCATCATTAATTGACGGGTATTTAGCGTTTTGGAATTTACTGCATGTGTATTATGAAAAATTGGTTAATGCGCTACAAGAAGAAGCGTTGGGTTATCAAGGACTTATTTATAGGTATAGTGTTGAAAAATTGGATGATTATATTAAAATAAATAACAAACAATACATTTTTATAGGTTTTAATGCCTTAAATGCTGCTGAATCAAAAATTATACAAACGCTTTTGAATTGTAACAAAGCACAAATATTTTGGGATACTGATAAATATTTTGTCAACAATTACAATCATGATGCAGGTCTTTTTTTACGTGATTATAAACGTACATGGACTTATTTTAAAACAAATGCGTTTAATTGGCAAAGCTCAAATTATACAAAACCAAAACATATTAATGTTGTGGGTGTGCCAAAACAAGTTGGTCAGGCTAAATATATAGGCTCTTTATTGGATCATATAATGATTTCAAAGGGATCGATTAATGATACTGCTGTAGTATTGGGTGATGAGTCTTTATTGTTGCCTGTGTTAAATTCTATACCAAAATCAATTCAAAATATTAATGTAACTATGGGACTTCCTCTTCATGAGGTACCTGTAGCTGCATTTTTTGATATTTTGATTAAATTTCAAGAAAAAAATAAAGGTGAGTTATATTATAAGGATATTGTAAATATTATCGGTCACCCTATAATTAGAGGTTTGTTTTTTGTTGATGGTATTGATTTTCATCAAAAAATTATAAATCATTTACAGGTTAATAATTTGACATTTATTTCAGTTACTTCTTTTTGTAATTTGTTTGATAAAGTTGCTTATTTGCTTTTGGTGTTATTTGATCCGTGGTATAACGATATTGACGGTGTGCTGATAAGGGTTTTTGAGGTTTTAACACATATAAAAACCTATTTAGATAGTGATAAAAGCTCAAATTTATTAGTATTAGAACAGCTATATCATATTAATCACGTTTTTGAAGAAATTAATAAGCTAAATTTACGCTATAAATTTATAAATTCAATAAAAAGCTTTTATACCATTTATAATGAAATTTTAAAAGGTGAAACATTAGATTTTAAAGGCGAAGCCTTGAAGGGTTTACAAATTATGGGTGTTTTAGAATCGCGCGTAATTGATTTTGAAACTGTAATTATTTCATCAGTAAATGAGGGGGTGTTTCCGTCAGGCAAGAGTAATAATTCATTTATTCCTTATGATGTTAAGCTTGAAAATGGCTTGCCAACCTATAAGGAAAAAGATGCTATTTATACGTATCATTTTTATCGATTACTACATCGTGCTAAGCATGTATATATTTTATATAATGCCGAAATTGATTCACTTAATGGAAACGAAAAAAGTAGATTTATTTCACAATTAGAAATTGATAACATACATGATATTAACCATAGGCTGTTAAGTACTCCAATACCGCAAATAGATAACGAGCCAGAGGTTGTATCAAAAACCATTTCAATTTTAAACCGTATTGAACAAGTTGCTAGTAAGGGGTTTTCACCTTCTTCATTAACAAGTTATATAAGAAACCCAATAGACTTTTATTATCAAAAAATTCTTGACATCAAGGAAGATAATCAATTAGAAGAGTTTGTTGCGGCTAATACCTTTGGTTCAATCATTCATGATACTTTAGAAGAATTTTATAGGCCATTTATTAATCAACTTATTACGGTTAATGATGTTAAATCAATGAAATTAAAAGTTGATAATACAGTTCGTAAGCATTTTTCTGCTTTGTATAAATTGGGTACTATTGATAAAGGTAAAAATCTTATAGCCTTTGAAATCTCTAAACGCTATGTTACTAATTTTTTAAATCATGAAATTAACGACTTGCAGAAAGGGAATACAATTAAAATTATTGAGATAGAAACCTCTCTTAATGTTGATGTTGATGTGCCTGAGGTTAATAAAACAATACGATTAAATGGAAAGGTAGATCGAGTTGACTTATATAATGGTACGCTTAGAATAATTGATTATAAATCAGGAAAAGTCGAGCAAGGGCAAGTAGAAGTTGTAAATTGGGAGGATTTAATAACCGATTATAAAAAATACAGTAAGAGTTTTCAGTTATTAATGTATGCCTATATGATGCATAAGCGTACGCCATTAAATTTACCTGTTACGGCTGGTATAATTTCATTTAAAAATCTAAAAAAGGGCATTTTAAACTTTTCTAAAAAAGATAAATTGGGCGCTAGAGCAGTTAAAGATGTTTACATTAACGCTAATGTTTTAAATGAATTTGAACAACAGTTAAAAGTGTTAATTATTGAATTGTTTAATCCAAATATTGATTTTGTTGAAAAAGAAACTTTATAGTAAATCACCAATTAATCAAGTATCTTTGTAGTATAAAAAATAAACATTATGTTTTCAGCAATCGCAAACACTATTTTTATAGACGTTATTAATACGTATCATATTATAAATACAGTTGATCAAGAGTTTATAAATACTTATGATAAAAATAAGCAACCTATTGAACATTTGTTATATCGAAAATGTTGGATTGATACCGTGCAATGGCATTATGAGGATATTATTAGGGATCCAAATATTGATCCTATAGCTGCCTTACGCTTAAAACGTCAAATTGATGCATCAAATCAAGATAGAACGGACATGGTAGAGTATATAGACAGTTATTTTTTGGAAAAATATAAAACTATAACACCAAATAGTAACGCAAAAATAAATTCAGAAAGTCCTGCATGGGCTATTGATAGACTTTCAATTTTAGCATTAAAAATATTTCATATGAATGAAGAGGTAGAACGTAAAGATGCCTCAGAAACTCATTTAAAAACGTGTCAAGCTAAATTGAACGTTTTGTTAGAGCAACGCAAAGATTTAAGCACTGCTATTGATGATTTATTATTAGACATCGAAAAAGGTGATAAATACATGAAAGTTTATAAGCAAATGAAAATGTATAATGATGATGAGTTAAACCCTGTACTTCGTTCACAAAAATAAATTCATAATTTTATAAAATTTAGTGTCTACGCCAAAGCATTTACTTGTAATTAGAATGTCCGCCATGGGTGATGTTGCCATGTGTGTGCCTGTGTTAAAGTTATTAATTAGTAAATATCCAGATGTTAAAATTACTGTGGTAACAAAGCCGTTGTTTAGTCCTTTTTTTAGAGACATAAAAAATGTATCTGTATTTAAAGTAGATGTAAAAGGGGCGCATAAAGGTGTATTAGGGCTTTATAAACTATCAAAGCAGTTACGACGCTATAAAATTGATGCTGTTGCAGATTTACATAACGTATTGAGAAGTAAAATTCTTAAAACGTTTTTGAATATAAAACATAGCGTTACTATTGATAAAGGACGTAAAGAAAAAAAACAACTTATAAGGGGTGATTTTTTTAAACCCTTAAAAAGTACTCACCAACGTTATATTGATGTTTTAAATAGGCTAGGATTTGCTTTAAACTTATCAGAATATGATATTGTTAAAACAAATCCTATTGTTTTTACAGATAAATTAAATAATCTTATAAATAATAACGATTTGCCTTTTATAGGGATTGCGCCTTTTGCTGCTCATAAAGGTAAAATGTACCCTATTACTCAAATGGAAAAAGTCATTGGCGCGCTATCTAAAACGTATCATATTTTACTGTTTGGTGGCGGAAGTCATGAAATAGAGGTTTTAAGTAAAATTGCTAAACAAAGTGAAAATGTTACTAATTTAGCAGGCAAGCTAACTATTGATGAAGAGCTCGATGTTATTTCACACCTCAAATTGATGGTGGCAATGGATTCGGGCAACGGTCACATTGCTGCTATGCTTGGTGTAAAAGTATTAACAATATGGGGAGTTACACATCCGTATGCAGGTTTTACGCCTTTTAAACAGCCCAAAAATCATATGTTGTTGCCAAACCGAATTGATTTTCCTAAAATACCAACATCTATCTATGGAAATTCATACCCAGAAGGTTATGAACACGCAGCTAAAAGTATTCCGCCAAAGGCGATAATAGCTAAAGTTTTAGAAATCGCTAAAAATTAATTTTAAACGTCATCAAAATCAACGCAAATCGAAGCTGTTGTAGGTTGTGCTTGACAGGTTAAAACAAGCCCTTCTTCTAGCTCAGAATCGGTTAATATGTTGTTTTGACGCATTGTGGCTGCACCTTCGGTAATTTTTGCAATACAACTGCTGCAAATGCCACCTTGGCACGAGTAGGGTGGGTCTATTTTTTTGCTAATAGCGGCATCCAAAATGGTGTTTTTTTGTGACATTGTAAATTTATGCTCCTCATCATCTAAAATAATAGTGATATTGGTTTCACCATTGCTATTATTTTGAGAGGTTTGTTTTGCCGATGTTTTGAATGAAGATGTAAATAGTTCGTAATAAATAGTAGTTTCGTCTACGCTATTATCTAGTAGTGTGTTTTTTACAGTGTTTATCATGGCTTCTGGGCCACAAAGGTAAAACACATCAGCAGTTAAATTTTTGTACTTATTTTTAATAATATAATTTACTGTACTAGCATCAATATGTCCATTTAAACAGTTGTCAACGCTTGTTTGACTGTACATAAAATGTAGGTCTAAATGTTCATTTTGCTTACATAACGTTGTTAAATCATTGTGAAATATTGTGTCGTCGATAGTTTTATTGCCATAAACAAGTATAAATTTTGTGTTAGGCTCATCTCTTAAACATGTTTTTAAAATGCTCATTATAGGAGTGATGCCACTACCTGCAGCAAAAGCAACAATGGTTCGTTTGGTTGTTTTGTTGGGTGAAAATGTAAATCGACCATTAGGTTTTGAGATTTCAAGTTCGTCACCAACTTTTAATTTTGTGTTTGCAAAAACCGAAAAAACACCATCTTTAACAGCTTTTACAACAACTTTAAGTTCGTTTTGGTTTGGCGCTTCACAAAGTGAATAATCACGGCGTACTTCATTATCATCAATAATAGCTTTTAATGTAATGTATTGCCCAGATTTAAAAGAAAGTTCGTCTTTTAAGTGGCTAGGTATTGCAAAACTAATGCTAACTGCGTTATTAGTTTCTTTGTTTATATGCTGTATTGGTAGTTTAAAGAAATGTGCCATGATGGTTAAATTTTATGCAAAAATAAGCACTCAAAAAATATTTTAAGTGCTTATTTAACATATAAATTTAATCTTTTTTATTTTGGGTCTAGTATCTCATTAATACGTGATGTTAAATCTTGTAAGTGTATTTTAGTTATACCACGAGTTCTTTGTGAAGCATTATTGGTATCTCTTTTTAGTTTTTTTAATTCAGATTTGCACACCGCTATAATATCCGATTGGCTTAGGTTAACATTAGTGTCAAAGCGGCTTGTTGTTGTTTTGTTTGATTTTGATTGATTAATAATGTCATTTAATTTGTTGATATAAGCACGTTGTAAATTTCTTCGATATGTATCGATAGATTTTCCTTTTGATAATTCTTTAAAAATCCCTTTTCTTAAATCGCTCATCATTAAAGTAAAGCCATAAGCAGCATCTTCATTTATAGTTTCATTTTCTATTAAGCGTTGTAAACGGCCGCCTCTTAATAAATTATTTAAAGTACGTACTTGCATGGTTCTAATGCGTTCAATTACACCAGCACTTTCAATTTTGTTAAATATAGTGGTGTCAATTAACCATTTTGGAGTGCTAAATAATTCGGTTTGTAAAAATTGCATGGCACGTTTTTGTTTTTCTTTGTCAACATGAGTAAAAACGGCACCATCTTGGTCGTAAGTTTTTGTGGTTTTTATAACACCTCCAATAGTATTAGTTACATGTCCCATGTATCGGTTAAGTTGGTTTAAAACTTGTGTATACATGGTTTCAAGATCATTGTAGTTTTTGCCGTCTTCTGCTGTCCATTTAATTAAATTAGGTACAATACGTTTTAAATTTAAAATTCCATAATGGCTTGCAAGTACAGCGTCATCACCTAAATCTTCGGTTTGTGATGTTGGGTCAATTACAACCCGTTGTTGAGCACCAAAGCGATAAAGCGGGTCGCCAGCATGTTCAAGGATCCAGCTATCAAGAGTTTTTTTCTCATCTTTAGCGTTATCAATACCTAAAATAGGTTTGTAACCCCATTTGATGGCGTATTTGTCGTAAATTCCGATATTCGGCATTAAAGCTACATCACCATCTTCGGGTTGTGCTACATAATTAAAACGAGCATAGTCCATTATAGAAGGTGCGGTACCATACATTTTAGTAAACTCAGGGTCTCTTAATTTTTCAACAGGATAAGCAACACTACTCCCCATATTGTGGGGCAGTCCTAGTGTGTGTCCTACTTCGTGTGCGGATACGAAACGTATTAATCGTCCCATAATTTCATCTTTAAAAGCCACGCTCCTAGCTTCAGGGTTGATTGCAGCGGTTTGCACAAAATACCAATTGCGTAATAGGGTCATAACGTTATGATACCAGTTAATGTCGCTTTCAAGAATTTCGCCCGATCGAGGGTCACTAACATGGGGCCCATTGGCATTAGGAATAGGAGAAGCTAAATAACGTACCACTGAATATCTTGCGTCTTCAGGTGTCCATTCTGGGTCTTCTTGTGGTGTTGGTGGTGTTTTTGCGATTATTGCATTTTTAAACCCTGCGGCTTCAAAAGCCACTTGCCAATCTTCGATACCTTGTTTAATGTATTTTACCCATTGTTTTGGAGTTGCTCTATCAATGTAGTATACAATTTGCTTTTTTGGCTCAACAAGTTCACCATTTTTAAATTTTTCAAGATCTTCATCTTTTACTTCTAATCGCCAGCGATCTAGATATCTAACGCGTTTACTTTCCTGCACATCAAGACCGTAATCAACTTGACTTCTAGAAAACCAGCCTACGCGTTCGTCAAAATACCGACGTTTCATAGGAGTTTTTGGTAATAAAATTATAGAGTTGTTAATCTCCAATGTAATTGTACCAATATTGCGATTGGTTGGGTTTTTGCCATTGTATGTTTTTACGTGCCTATTTTCAATATTAATTGGGTAACTTTTTATACTTTCAATATATGATTTGTCTTTTTCAAGACGTGTCATTTTAAAGCGATCTCTTATAAATGCAGCTGGCCCAAATGCTTTTACATCTTGGTTGTATAAATTAGACACATTAATTACAGTTTTTGTAGAATCATTACTAAATGCTTTTATAGGGAATTTATATAATACAGGTTCTAGATTTGAGTTTACAACAGCTTCACTAACAGGTAGTGAATCGGCAGCAGTAACGGTATGAGAGACGAGTCGTAATAATACATTCTCACCTTTTTTTTGCCAGCGTAATACTTGTGAGCTTTGCTTGCCTCCGCCAAAACCAATTGTTGCGGCTGTTTTGGCAATACGGGTAACCATAAGCATTTCTCTGTCAAAAAGCGAGTCGGGTATTTCGTAAAAATAATTGTTGTTTACAAGGTGAATATCAAATAGACCTTTGTCTGTTTTAGCGTTGCTGGTAATAACCTTAGCATAAGGTTTAATACCACCTTTCTTTTTTGGAGGCGTTTCCTTTTGTGTCGTAGGCGTAGGTTTTTTAAGCGATGTTTTTAGTGTTTGGCAGCCTGTAAATGTAATAGCAATAGCTATAAATAAAAATTTGGTGTATTTGATTTTCACGTTTATTAGGTTTTTATTGAGCTAAAGATATAAATTAATGTTTTAATGTTAGAGAAAATATAGTGCAAGATACTTGTAAACAAAAAAGACTACCTTTTGAGGTAGCCTTTTTTTAGTATCGTAAATTGTTTTATTAAAGTAATTCAATAAACAAACCGTGTTCGGTTTTGTTTACTTTAGTAATACTATTTTTGTTTAGAGACTTTATAGAAACATCCCATTTTTTATTAGATAAACCAGCTAGGTTTTTTAAATCATTTAATGGCATTTTAGGTTCCTTTTTAAGGAAGTCTAAAATTGTTTTTTCTTCATCTGTCAAGGCAATTTGCTTTTTTTCAGGTTTCATTTGCGGAAAAAATAGCACTTCTTGTATTGATGGGTTATTAGTTAAAAACATAATTAAACGATCCATGCCAATACCCATACCAGAGGTTGGAGGCATACCGTACTCTAAAGCTCGTAAAAAATCATAATCAATAAATTCGGTAGCCTCATCATCACCTTTTTGAGCAAGTTTTAATTGGTGTTCAAAACGCTCGCGTTGGTCTATAGGGTCGTTAAGCTCGGAGTATGCATTAGCAATTTCTTTGCCGCAAACCATAAGTTCAAATCGCTCGGTCAATTCAGGATTTTCACGATGCTCTTTACATAACGGGCTCATTTCTTTTGGGTAGTCGGTGATAAATGTAGGTTGGATGTAGTTGCCTTCACATTTTTCGCCAAAAATTTCATCAATAAGTTTTCCTTTGCCCATGGTGTCATCCACCTCAATGTTCATTTTTTTTGCTGCAGCTCTAATGTCGTCTTCAGATTTATTGTAAATATCAAACCCTGTAAACTCTAAAATAGAGTCGCGCATAGTAATACGTTTATATGGCGCTTTAAAGTTAATTTTATGTTCACCAAAAGTGGCTTCTGATGTTCCGTTTACGGCAATAGCACAATGTTCTAAAAGTTTTTCGCAAAAGTCCATCATCCAGTTGTAATCTTTGTATGCAACATAGATTTCCATGGCAGTAAACTCTGGATTGTGCGTTCTGTCCATACCTTCGTTACGAAAGTTTTTAGAAAACTCATACACGCCATCAAACCCACCAACGATTAATCGTTTAAGGTATAGTTCATTAGCAATTCGCATGTATAATGGGATATCTAAGGCATTATGATGCGTAATAAACGGTTTTGCCGCAGCACCTCCAGGGATTGGTTGTAATACCGGAGTTTCAACTTCAAAATAGCCTGAAGAGTTAAAAAACTCACGCATGGCATTAAAAAGTTTTGTACGTTTTATAAAAACGTCTTTTACATGCGGATTAACCGCCAAATCGGCGTAGCGTTGGCGATAACGTTGCTCTGGATCATTAAATTCGTCAAATATATTGCCTTCGGAATCTTTTTTAGGTAATGGTAAAGGTTTAAGTGCTTTACTTAATAATTTAAAGTTAGTAACTCTTACACTTTTTTCGCCAACTTTGGTTGTAAATAAGTCGCCTTCGACACCTACAAAATCACCTATATCAAGTAATTTTTTATAGACTTCATTGTATAATGTTTTGTCTTCACCTTGGCAAATTTCATCTCTATTAAAATATACTTGTATGCGACCTTCGCTATCTTGAAGCTCGGCAAAAGAGGCTTTGCCTTGTATGCGTCTAGACATTAATCGCCCTGCTATAATAACCTTTTTACCGTCTTCAAAATCAGATTTAATCTGTTTAGAGTTTTGATTTACAGGAAATAAGTCTGCAGGATATGGGTTTATGCCTAGGGCACGTAAATTGTTTAATTTTTCTCGCCTAACGATTTCTTGTTCCGAAAGTTGCATGCCGTTTAATTTTTAAAGAACGGCAAAAATACATTATTTAAGGGCTCTATAAAAGCAGTTTTGTGTGCTTTTTGTATCAAATGTTATTTAACAAGTTTTTTGGCCATATTATAATATATGTCAGCTTGGGATGGCTTGCCTGTTTTTTTATACAGATTTCCAATTTGTTTTAAAATTGCGCTATCTTCAGGAAAAAGTAGGGCGTTTATTTTTAAGGTTTCTAATGCCAATTCGTTTTTGTTTTTAGAGGTTAAAAAACTTGCATAACGGTTTAATTCATTAGCGCCTTTTACATTATTTTTACTTTTTTTAGCAATTTTTTTAGCCTTTTTCTGTAACCCTTTAATGCCTTTTTTGCTAACAACATTATCAATCTCATTGATGACATTGTAGTTAGAGATGTAGTTGTTTTTGTTAATGATGTCTAAAATATCATTTTCGATGGTTGTTACAGGCGACTCTACTATACGATTTACTTCCTTGCCATCTTTATAAAATATAATAGTAGGTACGCGGTGTATGTTGTAGCCTTTTTCAAGCTGAGTTTGGGTTTCTTTTTTTCTGTTTACAGCAATAGAAGTTAATTTTTTAGTATCATAATTAGCATCTTCTAAAACTTTATATAACCTAGGCACTTGTTTTTTGCTATCACTACACCAAGTACCCATAAAATATTTAATTTCATAGTCATTAATATGCTCACTAATAGCTTGTATTGTTTTTGCATCGGGTGCGTAATTGGCTAAATTTGGATTAAACCATGATTTGTAATTATCGGCTTTTAAACCGTCTTTATTGATTTCGCCAATTAAATATGGTTTGTTATTGTTTGGTATTTCTGTGTTTAGAGTTTGTGCTAAAGCAAAATTAAAAATAAAAACGCTTAACGATAGTAATATAATTTTTTTCATAGTAATTAATGTGTTTCAAAAACCTTGCCAATACGGTTTGTTTGACGAAGTTACGATTAAATATTTAATGATGTAACGAATATGTAATTTTAAAGACTGATAGTTTAGATGTTTAAATTTACCAGATGAAAAATGAACATAACCTTCAAAATCATTTATTAATTTTTGGGATACCTTTGGCTATTATCGGAGTTTTGATTTTTATTGCGAAATCGCCAATTTTTTTAAATCATCAAAGTTATTTATCAACAGGAATTACTTTTGACTTACTTTTTATTGTGCCACTTGTTTATTTTTTGTTTATTAGAAATACCAATATTCCAAAAATAACGGTAGTTACATTTTTTATACTAGGAATTATTCTTAGTTCATTAATATTCCCACTTCAAAATCAACATTTTCTAAACCTTTGTAAAATTTGGGTTCTACCAATAGTTGAAATATCAATTTTAGTACTCATTATTTTTAAAATA